>CAVEUW010000100.1:0-5877 GCA_963619015.1 Senegalimassilia sp.
CATCAAGCCTGAGCAGGGCGGCGTGCGAGCTATGGAAACCTTCGTCAGCTTCACGAAGAAGTACAACCCGAGCGCTGCGAGCGTGACGCTCAACGGCGCGAAGACGCTGACGAACACTGATCCGGGCACGACGCGCAAGGTCGCCGATGGCGAATTTAGCTTCACCGTGACGGCGTTAAACAACGCCGCTAAGAGTTATCTGCCGAAGGTCACGCAGGTCGCGAACAGCGGCACGGCCGTGCAGTTCGGCACGGTGACTTACGACAAGGTCGGGGAGTACAAATACCAAATTGTCGAAGTTGCAGGCAATGACAGCACGATTACCTACGACTCGACCGTCTACAACGTGACCGTTAAGGTCGAGGCAGATGGAGCAGAGCTGAAAGCTACTGTGACCGGCCTGCCAAGTGGTGGATTCAGCTTCGATAACAAGTTCACGCCTACCGCAGTGAAGGGCGCAACCACGTCCGGTACGGTTTCTACCGCAGGCTATGACGGTTCGGCAAGTGATTTTATGGTTACGGTCAAAGACCCTGACGGCAACACCACCACGCAAAAGGTTGGAAGCGATGGTACGTTTGCAGGCGTAGAAGAGCCCCAGTTCACCAAGACGGGCACTTATAGCTACGAGATTAGCCAAGATACATCCGCCGTCGAAGGTATTACGTATGATAGTTCCGTCTATACGGTCACGTATACAGTGACCGAAGATGCCGAAACCCATACACTCAAGGTCGAAAAGACTATCACTAAGGCTGATGGCGATATGCCGGCAGAAAAGGTCGATGCCATTACCTTTAGCAATAAGCTTATGGCCAAGCCGCTTACGGTAAGCAACACCGTCACCGCGCAGACTGGCTTTAAGCCCAATCCTGACAAAGCGTTTACCTACACGGTTGAGCTAACCAATGCTGATGACTCGCCGGTAATCGGTGAATTTGGCGGCATTGAGTTCGTAGAGGGCGAAGCAACCTTTACGCTCAAAAACGGTGAGACCAAGGTGTTCGAAGGCCTGCTGAATGGCACTACCTACAAGGTGACGCAGCGTTCTGAAAGTGCTTACGCAACAAGCGTAAATGGCGCCGAAGGCACGGCTGCAAGCGGTACCTTCTCTGCTAAGGCTGAAACTACCGCCGCCTTCGCCAACTACTATGGCAACGAAAGTGCCGGCGGCAAGGTTGCGCCGAGCGACCCGGTCAAGCTTGAGACTAACGTGACAATCACCGGCCGCGCCTTCACCGCTGATGATAAGTTCGCCTTCGATTTGAAGAATGCTGATGGGACGAGTGCGCAGAGCAAGGAAGTTGCCGTTGATGCCGGCGAGCAAACCGGCAAACTGAACTTCGCTGAAATCTCGTTCGACAAGCCCGGCGTGTACACCTACACGATCACCGACCCCGATGCCGGCAAGACCGTTGATGGTGTCACGCATCCTTCCGACATCGTTACCGTCACCGTAACTGTCACGGATAACGGCGCGGGCAAACTTGTTGTCGCGCCCATTGAATATAACGGTGCTGAGGCCGTACCGTCGTTCAATTTGACATATGGCACTACGCCTGCGGTGGGCTCGGTGGCTGGCACCACAACTGTCAGTTCAACTACCGGCGAAGATTACACCATTGAGGCGGGTCAGCTTAGCTTCGTTATGAAGAACGTCGAGAAGCCAGCTGCCTGCGTGACCGAGTATGCTGACCAGATTGTCGCAAACGTGACACCTGGCACAGCGTCCTCTTCTGCTGATTTTGGCTTTGCGGACCTTACCTTCCCGGTTGCCGGCACGTATAAATTCACCGTTTCCGAGGCAACTACGTCTCCTGCGGGCGTTGTCAATGACGGCACCGTTTATGAAGTCACCTATGTTGTGACTGATAATGGGGAAGGTGCACTTCTGGTTACCCCGACCATCACGGCTGTCAAGGGTGGTACTGCTACTGAGGTGCAAACCATCACGTTTGGTAAGATCTACAGTCCTGCGGCGGCATCGGTGACGTTTGCCGGCACGAAGAAACTGACAAACACCGATCCGGGTACCACGCGCATGGCAACAAGCGGTGAATTTGCCTTTACCGTGACTGCAGCCAACGAAGAGGCGAAGGCATACCTGCCTGAAGCGACAACCGTTTCGAACGTTGGTGCAGCGGTTGCCTTCGGCAGCATTTCCTATGACAAGGTTGGTACATACGCATACAAGATCGCCGAGGTTGCTGGTGTTGATGCAACGGTTACCTATGACACTGCATCTTATGACGTGATTGTTTCGGTAACCGATGAGGGCGGAAAGCTTGTTGCGAGCGTTTCTGGCCTGCCTGAAAGCGGATTTGCGTTCAACAACTCATTCACACCAGCTGCGGTAAGCAGCACGGCTACACCTGGCACAGTGAGCATTATTGGCCGCGATCCGAAGTCTGGCGAGTTCACAATTAAGATTGTTGACCCAAGCGGCCAGACAACTGAGCAAGAAGTAGGTATTGACGGCACCTTCGCAGGTATTTCCGACCCTGAGTTCAGCAAGACCGGTACGTACGAGTATGTGGTTAGCCAGGTGCCTGGTGAACACGGTGGTGTGACCTACGACAACACGGTGTATACAATTACTTACAAGGTTACCGAAGACCCGACCACGCACAAGTTGGTCGTCGAAAAGACCATCACGAAGGTGAAGGGTGATACAGCTGCGCAGGTTACCGATGCGGTCAACTTTAGCAATACCTATGCTCCTGTCGGCAAGCCCGAAGTGAAGGTTGACGCGAACGTTGACATTGATGGTAAAGACCTCAGCGATGGCGAGTTTGACTTCACGATTGTTGACCAGGACGGCAATGTGGTTGCTACTGGCAAGAATAACGCCGATGGAACAGTGACCTTCGACACATTTGAAGTTCCTGGGCCGGGCGTGTATCACTACACGATGAAGCAAGTGCCTTCTAACGCTTCTGGTGTGACGACCGATACGAAGGAATACCCCATCACCATTACGGTTGCCGATGATACCGAGGGTGGTTATGAGGTAAAGGTTGCTTACGACGGCGTTGATGAAGACAAGGTGCCGGAGTTTAACAACAAGTACGTTGCTTCCTCTGGTGGTAATGGCGACCAAGATTCGGATGACGATAGCCAGGGTAGTGGCACAGGTAAAGCTGCGGCACTTGTTGCAACCGGTGATGTTGCTACGCTGAGTGCAGCAGCAGCTTTGCTGGCGGCTCTCGCGTCTGCAATCGTTGCGCTTAAAGTATCCCGCAAACGCGTCCGTCGTTAGTATCTGTTCGGTCAAGCGAAAACAAGTAAAGAGGCTGTCGAAAGGCAGCCTCTTTCATTTTGCAGGTCTGTGACGTAGCGCTAGGCGTTTTTGCAGGTTACCTGTCGTTTCATGATAAAATAAATCTGATTAGCATATTTAGTCACTAAAGACTATCGGAAGGGGAATCTGATGAGCAGGTTCAAACAGCAGTCGAAGCAAAAGCGGGCACGCAAGTTTGCGGCCGGTGCAGGTGCAGCCCTCTGCGCGGCACTTCTGGCCGTTGCTGTGGCAATGCCAGCTGCCCACGCGAGCGTTTTAGACGACGCGGCGAACTTCTTGAACGGGGTTGGCAACTCCATCTCCAACGCGCTCGGCGGCGGTAATGACAACAACGCTCAAACAACGGCAGAAACCGGGTCGGGCGATTCCGCTAGCACCCCAAGCTACGTGGTTCAGTCGGAAACCCCGGCCAATACCACCATGAACTTCTTCGATTATTGGATTACCGATAATCAAAACGATTACGTTACTAAAGGCTCGGACGCTCTTTACGGAACCACGGGCATTAACGCCGATCATGCCTTGCAGTTCAATACGGGCTCCGGCACCGGCATCAACAAATGGTCGGGAAGTGTAGACACGACGAACTTCGTCAACAACACGCTCACGGGCAATTTCCCCGTTATCAAAGCCGGCACCTATAATGTTAATGGCACAAGCGCCACGGTGAGTGCCGATGAGTCCCTTGACTACCTTTTCAATCAGTTCGATTCCAGCTCCAGCACGAATGCCGTAGCGGGCAAAAAGGCCTATACGAACGTGCAGGGCCTTTTCCAGCTCGACGACAATGGCTATTACTATTACGACAGCTCGAAGAACTTCGCCCTGTTCAACGAATCTTCCAATAGCTTCACGGTTTACAACCAGGCTTCCGTTGGCTTTTACCCTCTAACGGCTAACCAGGCACTTACCGATGTTTTCAACGTAAGCGGCGACACCCTTTCCAAGAAAAGCGGCGTAACCGTTAACTCCGATAGCACCCTTAACCACCACATTGGCGCATCGATGGACACCACCTTCACCCAGCCCGTTGATGGCAAGGTGGCAAGCGGCGATGCTATGACCTACGAGTTCTCGGGCGACGACGACGTATGGGTCTTCATCGACGGTGTGCTGGTGGGCGATGTTGGCGGCATCCATGGTGCTGCTTCGCTTAAGATCGACTTTTCCACTGGCGCTGTTACGGTGAATAGCGGAACCACGTATGCAAAGTCCACTACGCTGCTTAAGGCTTATACCGATGCCGGCAAGCAAGGCACTACCTCCTGGAGCGGCAATACCTACGCCTCCAACACCCTTCACGACCTTAAGTTCTTCTACCTGGAACGCGGCGCCGGCGCTTCCAACATGAGCTTGAAGTTCAACCTGCAAAACTCGCCTGTTTCCGAAGTGGATAAGGTCGACCAGAACGGCAACAACGTTGAAGGTGCCAAGTTCGAGCTTTACAGCACCGATGAAAACTACAGCGCCGATGTCCGCACGCTGCTGGCCACCGGCACCACCGACAAAGACGGCATTTTGCAGCTGAAGGACACCGAGGGCACCACTATTTCCTTCGACATCCAGTATGCGCAGTATGGCCGTCAGTATTTCTCGCTGGTGGAAACAAACATTCCGGAAGGTTATCGCACCAGCCTTACCTCCAACGACCACGAAATGCATTTGAAGTACGAACCCACCAACAGCGGCCTGGGCTTTTCTGCTGGTGGCGTGCTGGTAACCGCCAATGATTCCAACGGCGTGAACCGCATGTGGTCGAACGGTGGCTACGCGGCTGCCATGGAGACCCTTGTCGCGCCCGATAAGGTACATACCTATGAAGATTCTTCTACCGAATACGGCACCGGCGACGGCGTAACCTTTGCCGTTGTGTGCAAGCGCATTAACATCGGCGATATTGCCGAAACCAGTTCGTGGGCGCCTGTTACGGGCGATGCGTATAACGGTTATACGGTAGCCGACGAGCTCACCGTTGCAACAGCTGTGGCGGCGGCTAAGGAAAGCGGCGCAACTTACACCAAGACTTCGGCGGGCGAATACACCGCAACGCTGAACAACATGCCGGGTGACATCAAAACCTACGCCGCCATGATGAAGGATCCTGACGATGCGCAATTCACGGTTATATCCGTGCACACCACCGCATCGTCGCTGGACCAAGCCGACGAAACCAACACCTACATCGTTGACTCGTCGAAGTTCACGCGTGAATTCGCTACCAGCTTGAAGATCACCAACATCCAGAACCGCCTGTGGGTTACCAAGGTGAATTCCGTCGGTGTGGCACAGAACGGTGCCACCTTCGCGCTGTATAAGGCTGACGATATTGAAGCCGATATCGTCACCAACGGTGACGGTACCCTTTCGCTGAAGGAAAGCGGCACGACGGCAACTGCCTACGACACCGCCACCACGAAAGACACTACCGACCCGTACAAGTTGAGCGGCGCGGCTTGCTTCCCGGTAGATTCCGAGAATCATAGCGCGCTTACCAACGGTATGTACTACCTCGTTGAAACCGCTGCACCTACTGGTTACGAGAAGAACACCAACGTTACGAAGGTTTATGTGACCGA
>CAVEUW010000101.1:0-5641 GCA_963619015.1 Senegalimassilia sp.
CTTTGACCTTGTTCAGCCTGGCGAGCCTTATTCAGCTGCTTTGTTCCAAACGTATGCTCGAGAGTGTTTTCAGGACATTGATAATCGCAATAAACGTGCCGTGCTTGCTGGTGGGACAGGGTTTTACGTTCGTGCGGCTATTGATGATTATGACTTCCCAAAGGGTGATCAGCTTGATAACCCTATTCGGGAAAGATGGAATACGTATGCTGCCGAACATGGCTCAGACGCGCTATGGAAAGAGCTTGCAGCAGTTGATCCCGCTTCTGCAGATGTCATACCCTCCGCAGATACAAAACGCTTGGTTCGTGCGTTTGAGTTGTTGGCTGATGGTACTTCGTATGCCAAGCAAAAACAGCAACTCGCAAGCATCGAGCAGGTAGTTCCAGCTGTCTTTATAGGGCTTATGGTTGACCCTGACATTTTACGAAAGCGAATACGACTCCGGGTTGATGCGATGGTGGAAGCTGGACTTGTCGATGAAGTAAAAACACTGTTGTCTCAGGGCTTTCGTGATGGCATAACCGCACCTCAAGCTATAGGGTATAAAGAAATCGTTGCTGCACTTGAAGGCGAAATATCTTTAGATGAGGCAATTGAATCTATTAAGGTTTCTACCTGTCGTTACGCAAAACGACAAAGAACATGGTTTCGCAAGGATAAGCGCATTCATTGGGTTTGCGCAGATTCAGGGGATACACGCTCGGTTGTTACAGATGCTTTACAGCATCTTGCTAAAATCGACGAAAATTTAATTGATACGGTGTAAGGATTTAAGGCATGGAATTAGAATTTGTAAAACTTCACGGTCTTGGTAATGACTTTGTTTTTGTAGATGACTTTTCGCGTGAGATAGAGTTATCGCAAGAGCAAGTTGCTTTACTCTGCGATAGGCACTTTGGTATTGGTGGCGATGGTGTAATCTTGGTGCGACCTTCTGAGCGCCCTGAATGTGCAGCTTATATGCACTACATCAACTCTGACGGTACCTTGGCACAGATGTGCGGCAATGGCGTTCGCTGCTTTGCTAAATACCTTGTTGATCGGGGTTTTGTTCAGGCTGGCGAAGGTCAGTTTGTTGCTGATACGCTAGCTGGACCTAAACCCATTTCGTTTGAAACTGACGCAACAGATAAGATGACTACAGCAACTGTAGATATGGGTCATCCTATTTTAGATCCTTCTGATGTTCCGGTTTCACTGCCTGCAAATGCTCAGAGTGATACGGGTGTTCAATATACCCGTGAACAGGGCATCGAATCTCCTTGGGGCACTTTTAAATTTACTTGTGTTTCAATGGGTAACCCTCACGCCATTTGCTTCATTGACGACTTTGAGGCGTTATCAGATGACCTTTTTGCAGATGCTTCCGATAAGCGCTTAGCCACGCTTGACCTTACTAAAATCGGTGCTTATTACGAGTCTCATGAGGTTTTCCCTGAGAAGACTAATGTTGAATTCGCATATATAAAGGCTCCTGGTGTTATTGAAATGCGCGTGTTTGAGCGTGGATGCGGAGAAACCCTTGCATGTGGCACTGGTGCTTGCGCAACTAATGTTGCTGCTGCGCTAACTGGGCGCAGCGGTCGAGAAAATGATTTGGAACTTCGTGGTGGTACCCTTCATATTACTTGGACGGAATCTGACCATATTATGATGTGCGGGCCAGCCACTCAGTCATTTGAGGGAACAATCGAAATCTAACTGGCGAGTGCAATCATTCAATTTACAACCCCTCAACCTTGAGGGGTTGTGCTGTTTCTAGGCATGTATCAGGTATACTTGCAATATTCAAAGCGAAAGGAACGGTGTGTCCGAATACGAGTCGGTAACGGTTAAGGGTGCCAAGACGCAGTTTGAAGAACGACGCGAACGGGCTGTTCTTGTTGGGGTTGATAGACCTGGTCAGCGTTGGCCTTTGAAATCATCTTTAGAAGAACTTCAGCGTCTTGCAGATACTGCTGGTGCTGATACTGTTGGAATTACAACCCAAAAGCTTGAAAGCCCTAATCCGAAAACTTTTGTTGGTTCGGGTAAGGTTGAGGAAATTGCAAGCTTATGTCGTGCGACAGATGCCGATTTAATAATCTTTGACGATGAGTTAACGCCTTCACAACAGTCAAATCTTGAAAAATCAGTAGACCGGAATTTGAAGGTTATTGATCGTACCGCACTTATTCTAGATATTTTTGCTCTTCATGCGACAAGTAAAGAGGGCAGACTTCAAGTTAAGCTTGCTCAAAACCAGTATTTGTTGCCTCGTCTTCGAGGTATGTGGGCGCACCTTGCTTCTAACAGAATGGGTGGCGGTGTTGGCTCTCGCTTTGGTGAAGGCGAAAGTCAGCTTGAGGTTGACCGGCGACTTGTTCGTAAGCGAATTACGTCTATTAAGCGTGAGCTTGAACATGTATCTAATATTCGCTCTGTTCAACGTGAGAGTCGCTACGAAAGCGCTCTGTTTAAAGTTGCGCTTGCTGGGTACACTAATGCTGGTAAATCAAGTTTGCTGAATAAATTAACTGATGCCGATGTTCTGGCTTACGACAAACTGTTTGCAACACTTGATTCAACCACGCGTAAACTTCGCTTACCAGAAGGTAGGGAAGTTACGCTTACAGACACCGTTGGATTTATTCAGAAACTGCCAACTACGCTTGTTGAAGCATTCAAATCTACCCTCGACGAAATTAACGGTTCTGACTTAATTCTTCATGTGATTGATGCTTCTTCTGATGAATTTGAAGATCAGATTATTGCAGTTGAAGAGGTACTTGATCAAATTAAAGCTCAGAGCATTGCTCGAACGCTTGTATTCAACAAAATTGATTTACTTGAAGAAGGGCAACTTCAGGCGATGCAGCGTCGTTACCCTGACGCAATCTTTGTGAGTGCTCAAACAGGGAAGGGTGCTACTGAACTGATAGAAAGAATTGCTCATATCGCATCTATGCGTGACGTTCGACTTGAGGTTTTAGTTCCCTATAACAGAGGCGATTTGGTATCAAAGGCTCATGCAAAGTGTCGCATTCTTTCAGAGAATCACACTGAGGCGGGTACTGAATTAACTTTGCTTGCTTCACCTGCACTTGCACATGAATATAAGCCGTACGCTCATTAGAGCATACGGCTTATTTCTACAAATTAAAGTAAGTTTAGATGCGGCGGAATACTGCAACCACTTTACCAGCAATAGAGCAATCGGTGGTAATGATTGGATCCATTGAAGAGTTTTCTGGCTGTAGGCGAATATAGTTTTGTTCTTTGAAGAAGCGTTTTACGGTAGCGCCATCGTCAATCATCGCGACAACAATATCGCCGTTGTTAGCAACTTTTTGCTCGCGCACGACAACATAATCACCATCGTTAATGCCTGCCTCAACCATGCTTTCTCCGTGTACCGAAAGCATAAAAGAAGGGGAGTCTCCAACGATTTCAGTTGGGAGCATCATAGTGTCAGTGATATTTTGCTCAGCAAGTATTGGAGTGCCTGCCGCAACATCTCCAATAAGCGGCACGCTTACTATGTTGTCAAATTGTTCACTTACAACACTGGTTGCTTCTGGTTCATTGTCAAGTGAATATGTCAGTGCAATAGAACGAGATTTTAGCGGATCCCTTTTGATGTAACCCTTTTCTTCAAGTGAACGAAGATGTACATGAACGGTTGATGGGGAAGAGAGGTTGAGTGCTGAGCAGATTTCACGAACAGTTGGACCATACCCCTTTTCACGGATGTACTGCTCGATAGCATCGAGTACTGCTTGCTGGCGTTTAGTTGTTGCCTCCATAGTAAAGCCTCCTTCGTAGATACAAGAACAAATGTTTGAAAAACTTGTTGACATGAACCTTTGTTCGCTCTATTATATACGCGAACAAAGGTTCTACGCAAGTGGTAGGAGGAATAAAAATGAATGCAATTAAAAACTTTTTTCCAACCTGCGGCAGCAATGCACTGAAGCCGTTTACGCAATATGCTTCAGAAGCTCGCATTATTGAGTTTCCGCAATCTTTTTGCATCGTGGAAGAGGAAGAAAAGCAAGGAGAATCGCTACGTGACATTGTCATTGCTTTTATCCCTTGTGTTCTCATGGGCTTTCTCTTTGTGATTTAAGCAGACTGACAGTTGCTCTTATACGGTAAAAATTTACCAACAGGTGCTCAGTCCCATATATTGCCATTGCAACATTTAGGTCACAATAAGATACCGCAAGCAAACCCAACATATTGTGTGGTACTCTATGGAAAACCGGTCAAAGGAGAGCGATTCCATGAAGTGCCCTGCATGTGGTTATCTTGATTCAAAGGTTGTAGATTCTCGGCCTGCTGAAGATGGTTTGAGTATTCGACGCCGCCGTGAATGTTTGTCTTGCGGTCGTCGCTTTACCACCTATGAACGGCTTGGTGACAATCCTCTCATCATTATTAAATCTGATGGATCATCTGAAGCCTACGATAGGCAAAAATTAATGCGAGGTCTTTTAATTGCATGTGCTAAAAGGCCTATTTCCCCTGAACAACTTGGTTCTCTTATTGACAGCATAGAAAACGAACTTCGCAATACTGCCCGTAATGAAATTAGATCTAAAGACTTGGGTGACATGGCGTTATTGCGGCTTGCAAACCTTGACGATGTTGCGTATGTCCGTTTTGCTAGTGTTTATAAAGACTTCCAAAATGTCGAAGAGTTTGCTGCCGCATTGGAGGGTATGAGGTAATGGAACCAGTGCACGTAGAACTAAAACGTTTAGACAAACAAGCTCAGGTGCCCGTATACGCTTATGATGGAGATGCAGGTGTTGACCTGCGATCTGTCGAGCATCTTGTATTACAGCCTGGCGAAAGGGCAATGGTTCCTACAGGAATAGCTATTGGTCTTCCTTATGGCTACGCAGGTTTTGTTATGCCTCGCAGTGGTCTAGCTGCTAAACATGGCATATCGGTTGTGAATACCCCAGGATTGATTGATTCAAACTATCGCGGTGAATTGAAGGTAATCCTTATCAATCATGATTTATCTGAGCCTTTTGAAATTAATATTGGCGACAGAATTGCTCAGCTCGTAATTATGCCGGTACCCACGGTTAACTTTGAAGAAGTTGAAATTTTGTCTGAAACGGTTCGAGGTGCTGCTGGATTTGGAAGCAGTGGTGTCCGTGGATAATCAAAACCCTCGTCCTAATGTTTCTGACGATTTGCTTCTGAAAACGGCAAAATCGCAGATCAATGTTGCATTTGTCTTTGGGCCTATCTCTTTGTTTTTAGGCGGAATGCTTCTTGGGATTGTCGGCGTAATCCTTGGGGTTTTGGCACTGCGTAAAATTTCAAGTTTGGAAGCTAAACAGTCGCCAGTTCTTACCGACGCTCAAGCTCTTCGCAGGTCAGCTTATATCGCCATGGGTCTTTGTGGTGTAGCGATTGCTTTGAATTTGGTTTCGTTTGTTGTTATGTATCCAACCATTGTTGAAATGATAAATAGTGGTCAGCTTGACTACTTACTTCCAGGGATTGGAACTGGTTCTGTTTCCAATAGTGGTTCTGCAACTTCAACATGGGGCTAAGATAGATGCAGGCTTAGTTCGTTTGTTTGCTTAGGAAGATTAAAGCTATCTGTGATGATTTGTATTAGCTCGAAAGTTACCCC
>CAVEUW010000102.1:0-5587 GCA_963619015.1 Senegalimassilia sp.
CTCTATTGTGGTGCGACCTGCGAAAATGTGAGAATCTTGTGACTGAATGCGAAAAATTCGCTTTTTTACCAGTTCGGCTTTGAAAAAACGCTCGTAGCAATATATACTCAGCAAGTTGCTCTAAACCATGAAAGGGAAACAATATGAAGCGCACCTATCAACCTAACACTCGTAAGCGTGCTAAATGCCACGGCTTCCGTGCTCGTATGGCTACTAAAGGCGGCCGCAAAGTTCTGGCTGCTCGTCGTGCTAAGGGCCGTAAGCGTCTCTGCGTCTAAAGGATGTTCGATTGGAGACTATAAAGTCCCGCGAGGATATCTCCGATCTGTTCTCTAGTGGGAAACGTTTACGTACCCCATACGTTACGCTCATAGTGTTACCAACGAAGCAGCACGACCTTCAGGGTCGTGTTGCTTTTGTTGCAGGTAAAAAATCCGGCAATGCTGTGTGGCGTAATAGTGCAAAACGCCGAATGAGAGCGGTATGTCACGAATTAAATGGTCCTTATCAGGGCTTTGATGTGATATTTCTCGCAAAATCAGGTATTTGCAACGCTAGGTATAGTAAAGTTCTCGCTACATGTGATGACGCGCTTAAACGCGCTGGAATTCGCCAGGACGTGTGATGAAAAACGTTGTAAGAGATATACCTTGCAAGATTGCATTATTTCTTATCACGTTTTATAGGGCGGCTATTTCTCCGCTTTTTCCGTCATGCTGTCGGTTTGTTCCGTCGTGTTCAGAATATGGGCTCATTGCATTTAAGAGATACGGTTTTATTAAAGGCTTAAAGCTCACCGTAAAGCGTATCTTACGATGCAGACCAGGAGGCCCGCACGGTTATGATCCTGTTCCGTAATTCGGTTCAATGACCTGCGGTTTCTTGTTGTAAGAAAGGACTATAAGTAGTATGTGGGAACTTTTTAAGAATTGGATTTTTGACGTCATCCAGTTCTTCTATGGCTTCTGCAGTGACTGGGGTATGGCAATCATCATTGTTACGGTGATTTTCCGTATCATCATTTCGCCTTTGATGCACAAGCAGACAAAGTCGAGCTATCAAATGCAGAAGGTTCAGCCTTTAATGCAGGAGATTCAGACGAAGTATGCTGATGATCCAACGCGTATGCAAGAGGAAATGCAGAAACTTTACGCTGAGGTGAAGTTTAATCCGCTAGCAGGTTGTTTGCCGATGCTTCTGCAAATGCCTATCTTTATTGCCTTGTTCCAAGTTTTGCGTGAAATGCCTACGTATTTGGGTACTGACGAGGGTTATCAGTTCTATCACCTTGTTCCTAACTTGGTTACAACACCTGCAGATGCATTTGGTCAGGGTTTTGGTCCTTTTATCCCGTATCTGATTCTGATGATCATCTTCGCCGGCGCAACTTTCTTGCCGATGATTTTGCAACAGAAAAATCAACCGGATAGTGCGCAACGTAAGCAGACACTTATGATGTCGGGCTTTATGAGCTTGTTCATGCTGTGGATTAGTTGGGGCTCCCCTGCTGGCGTATTGCTGTTCTGGGGTGTGTCTTCCCTTATTGGTATTGCACAGCAGCAGATTTCCATGCGTCTCATGAAGAGCAAAGATGCTGAGCAGGAAGACATTATTGATGTTAAACCTGTTGAGGTTGATGTAACACGCAAAGCTAAGAAGCCTCGTCCGAAGAAAAAGGATACGAGCAAGCGTAAGTAGTTTTTAGTGAACGGCATCTTCTGCTGAAGGTGCCGTTTGTTGTTATTTAGGCGTAAAGGAGCTGTCATGGCTGAAGAAGAAATCCAGGAAGAAGTTATTGAGACTGAATCTGATGTAGAAGATGCCCAGGAAGATATTGAACCTGAGCAGGCTTCTGAAGAAGGCATCAGCGATGAAGATCTTGATCGTATTGCTGACACTGCTATTGCAACTCTTCAGGACATTTTGAAGCATTTTGACGTTGGTGAAGTCACTATCGACGAATATGAAGGTGACGATGGTGAGTTAATTCTTGATATCACTGGCGATGACCTGGCGGTTCTTATTGGTCGTCATGGTAAAACTCTTGATGCTCTTCAATTTTTGGTCTCTGCTATTACGGTTCGTACAATTGGCTACCGCTACCCTGTGGTTGTTGACGTTGAGGGTTATAAGGGTCGTCAGCGCGAGAAATTGGAATCAATTGCTCGTAATGCAGCCAATAAGGCAGCTCGCCAGAACCGCAATGTGAAACTTCGTCCGATGACTCCATATGAGCGCCGTATTGTTCATATTGCTCTTCGTGACGATGAACGTGTTGATACCGCTTCTGAAGGTGAAGGCTCTGCACGTCACGTTGTGGTTATTCCACAGTAGTACTTCTTTACTTGTTTTAAGCCACGTCACTTTTGGCGTGGCTTTTTTATTGCCACTAAGGTATGTTTCACGTGAAACATTGTGATAAAGGATTTATAACCATGCATCAAGATCTTCTTGAAAAGCACCTTAAGCTTGTAATTGAAGCTAATAAGACAACAAACATTACTCGCATTTCTTCCTGGGAAGATGGGATGTTGCTGCATGTACAGGATTCTTTACTAGGACTGGATGCTTTAAATGCTTGTCCTGAAGGAAGGTATGCAGATATTGGAAGCGGTGCTGGGTATCCTGGAATTCCTTTGGCGATTGAATCTGGTCGAGAGACATTGCTTGTTGATTCTGTTGCAAAGAAGGTTCGTATCTTAGATGGCTTCATTGAAGAGCTTGGGCTTGATAATGTTTCTACGTATGCAGGTAGGATTGAGGATTTAGGAAAAGAGCAACGTGGTCAATTTAGTGCTGTGTCTGCTCGTGCTCTTTCACGTTTGTCGGTGTTATTAGAGCTTGCCAGCCCACTTTTAAAGCAAAATGGTCGTCTTATCTGCTTTAAAGCAAATGTTGAGCAGGATGAATTTGACCATGCAAACGAAGTTGCAAAAAAGGTTGGAATGAAGCTTGTGGATGACCAGTCATACGACCTGGGAGACTACCGGCGACGTATCTTGTCGTACCAAAAAATAGAGAATTCGAAAATTAAATTACCACGTCATGTAGGGTTTGCCCAGAAAAAACCCCTATAACGGTGTGCTAGGTTTTTATTGCTGATGTGCTAGAGAATTCAGAGTATCGGCAAGCTAGGTGCAATGTTGTCATAGTAGTATCTTCGGAATAGAGTCCTGATTTTCCGGATTTCACGCTATACTCTGCTAGATATGATGAAAGGGGGTTCCTGTGGGATTCTTTGACGGCTTAAAGAGAGATGCCAAAAAACAAGCGCCGGAAGTGCAGGAACAAAACAACACTGAAGAGGTTGAGCGCGAAATTGACATCGAAGATGTCGAAGTTATTGAGCGTGACCCGCATGCTAATCAGCCCGAGCAGGTTATTTCAGATGCTTCTGAAGTAGATATCAAGCCACTAAAATCTTACAGTGAGAAAGCTCCTGTGACCCATGTGGTTGGTCAGACGAAAATCATCGCCATCATTAATCAAAAAGGTGGTGTTGGTAAGTCTACAACTGCAATTAATCTTGCTGCTGCTTTAGGTGAAATGGGTAAACAGGTTTTGCTTGTTGACCTTGATCCACAGGGTAATTCCTCAAGTGGTTTAGGGATTGAAAAAAACAGGGTTGCTAATTGTATTTACGACGTTTTGCTTAATGACATTGATATCAAGGATGTCATTATTCCTGATGTCTGTGAGGGTCTTGATGTAGTTCCTGCAACTATTAACCTTGCAGGCGCCGAGGTTGAGCTAGTGTCTGAAATGGCTCGTGAGAACCGTCTTAAGGATGCAGTCGGAAGCCTTCGTGGTAA
The DNA here is from genome assembly GCA_963619015.1 of Senegalimassilia sp. GTDB lineage: Bacteria > Actinomycetota > Coriobacteriia > Coriobacteriales > Eggerthellaceae > Senegalimassilia. The sequence goes on from CAVEUW010000102.1 coordinate 3,813, forward strand.
ATATGACTATGTATTTATTGACTGTCCGCCTTCCCTTGGTTTGCTAACTATTAATGCGTTGGTGGCAGCAGATAAGCTACTCATCCCCATTCAATGTGAGTTCTATGCACTCGAAGGTGTGACAAAACTTCTTGATTCAATGAAACGTGTCAAAACTCGTCTGAATCCAACTTTGGATATCTATGGCGTGCTTATGACGATGTACGACGGTCGTACCACCTTATCTCGTCAGGTAGTTCAAGAGGTTCGTGGTTATTTCGGCAACGTAGTATTTGAAACGCAAATTCCCCGTACAGTGAAGCTTTCTGAGGCTCCGAGTTTTGGTCAGCCTATCACCTTGTACGATCCAAACGGTAAAGGTGCTGAGTCTTATATAAACTTGGCTAAGGAAGTGATTAATCGTGGCTAAAAATGGACGTAGTGGCCTTGGGCGAGGCCTAAATTCTTTGTTAAGCGGGTCGTATGAGGAAGCTATTCCCGACGATACTGTGCCCCAACGGGTAAAGGTAGACGCAGAGCCTCAGCGAGAAAGTAAGCCAAAGGCAGCGGAGAAAGTTGCTCCTAAGCAGCATACTGCGCCAGCGAAATCTGTTTCTCTTTCCGACCAGCAGCCCGAGTCTTTTACTGATGATAATGGGGAACGAATAACTATTAAGGGAGTTGTTGAGCGCGAAGCCCGCCCGGCAGTTAAACCAGAAGAGCCGAAGGTAAGCACCAGCCAGAAAACGACTGATGAAGTCGACATTGATGCTATTTCTCCGAACCCTGATCAGCCCCGTACTAACTTTAAGCGCGAAGAACTTGAAGAACTGTCACAGTCTATTCAAAAAGATGGGCTACTGCAGCCTATCGTTGTCCGTGAGGTTGAGCCGGGCTCTTATCAAATTATTGCTGGCGAACGTCGCTGGCAGGCATCAAAACTTGCAGGGCTTAAACAGGTCCCCATTCGTATTAAAGATGCCGATGACGACAAGGCGTTAGAACTTGCGCTGATTGAGAATATTCAGCGTTCTGACTTGAATCCTATCGAAGAAGCCTATGGCTATCGTCGTATGATGGAGCGCCTGAATATGACGCAGGCAGAGGTTGCTCAGGCAATGTCTAAGGGCCGTTCGACAGTTGCAAATGCATTGCGTTTGCTTGAACTTCCCGAACAGGCACAGCAACTGTTGTTTGAAGAGAAAATCACTGCTGGCCATGCGCGTGCCGTACTTTCTATCCCGACACAGGAAGGACGAGAGCGCTTGACGAAAAAGCTTGTCGAAGAAAAGCTTACTGTTCGCGAAGCAGAGTCAATGGCTCGTCTGTTCTCTGGCAAGAAATCTGAAGGCTCTTCTTCACGCACGCCTGTTCCGAAGGAATATAAGAAGGTTGCTCGTACACTGAAAGATGTGCTGGATACCAATGTTCGCGTGAAGTCTGCGAATGGTAAGAATAAGATTGAAATCGAGTTTAAAGACGAAGAAGATCTTGAGCGCCTGTTCCGTGGCATTTTGGCTTCAAACTTGAAGGCGTAGTTAGCCTTGCTGCGCTAATTAAAAATGAGCGAAATCAAAACCGGTTCCTTAAGGAACCGGTTTTTTCTTTGAGCCGTTGTAACGCGATATAAGGCAGGGTTTTATGCTCTTATGCCTTCGTGTACGTATTTTTGAGTTGTCCGCACGCACCGGCAATGTCAGAGCCTCTTGAGTCACGCAGGGTTGCTTCAATTCCTGCGCGAGTTGCTTCTTCAATCCAATGTGCGATGGTGTTTGAGTTGCTGGGCTGGTATGGAG
>CAVEUW010000103.1:0-5533 GCA_963619015.1 Senegalimassilia sp.
ACGTAGGTTTTATCGGTATTGGTAATCTCGTAACCGGAAGGGGCCTGCGTCTCTACGAAGTAGTACAACGTGTTGCTGAGCAGCGGGTTTTCCTTGGTGCCGAACGATGCGATGCCGTCGGTGCCGGTAGTAACCTCGTCGCCAACCTGCTGTTCGACGATTTTATCTTTGGTGGAAGCGTCAAGGTCGATCTTGTACAGCTTGAACTTGGCGCCGGACAGCACGGTATTGCCCGAAGACGAGGTCTTGCGAATCTTGATGCCATAGCTCTCGGAGGAAGTACCACCCGAAGAGCTGGCAATGCTGAACGAAGCGCTTTCGGAAATGGCCGACTCAACGAAGCCGCTCAGCTCGCAGCTGTTGGTAAAGCCCTCCATCTTGTCGCCAACCTCGCCGGTGGGCATAACCTCGTACTCGACGGCGAGCTTCTTCTCGTCAGGCACGGTAAGCGTCAAGCGAGTGTGCGTGGTGCCGGTCGTGGGGTCGGTGATTTTGCTGAGTTCATAGCTAGCTTTGCCCGACTTCAGCAGATCTTCGGAGCCGCTCCTTACCGAGATGGTGGCCGCGGTCAGCTCGCCGCGCGCGTCCATGTCGTCAACCAGCGTGAGCTTGTCGGAGTTGGCATCGATGTCGATTGCGTTTTCGTTCACCGTGATGGTGTATTTGCGAGCCGAGTTGCCGGAAATCGCGTGACTGGACTTGGAGAGAACCTTGTTCTCAATGGTCTCTTTTGCAGTAGCGCTGTCGAATGTAAGGGTGTCGGAAGAGCCTTGAACGGTGTTGCTGATCTCAGTGGACTCGCCGGGCTTCAGGGTGTTCTTGGTTGCCGTTTTGTAGGTAACCTGAGCATACGCCTTGGTGCCAGCAGCAGCTGCGTTGGTGGGAACGGTGAAGGTCACCTTGCCGGCGGTTTTAGTGTCTATTTCGGGCGTGCCTTCGGCGAGCTTGTTCCAAGCGCCAGTGCACAGCTCATACTTCGCAGAATTAGCAATGTATTCAGAGCCCGTAGGCAGGGTGTCGACAATCTTGACATCCTTCTGCTTAAGGTCGACGCCAGGTGTCATGGACCAATTATCGTGAGCGTCGTTCCAAGTCATGTTGGCATAGGCGTTCCAGGTGGTAACCCAGGCACCCTTGGTGCCGTCAGTCCACGCATAGGTGGAATCCCACTTGGTCTTCTCGGCTGCTTTCTGCATAGCGGGGGCAGGCGTGTTATCGGTGACGGTGTAGCCTGCCTCGGCGCTCTTCTCAACCTTGTCGGTCTTCACCGCGGACTTGTTCTTGTACTCACCACCGGGGTAGAGGTTGCCCACCTGCGTGGTTTGCGTGTTGTAGGTAACCGTTACCACAGCGCCGGTTGTACCGATAAGCGATTTCACGGCGTCAGTATCTTTGAAAGCAATTGTAATGAAATTGTTGTTCGAGTCTTTCTCGTCCGTTGTCGTGGTGAGCTCGTAGTCGGTACCGGCGGTAAGGGTCACCGGGCTGCTACCAATGGCAGCGGTAATAGTAGGCGTGCCATCAAGGGTCACCTTCGCACCGGTGGGAAGGGCGGAGAAGCTATCGGTGAAGACGATCTTAGACGCCGTAGTGTTTGCAGCCATGGACTCGAAGTTGATGGTGGAGGTCCAAGAAGCCTTGCCATCGTATTTGTCGGGGTCAATGGTGCTGGTGAGCGTCTTGGTGATGTAGGTGTCGTTGTCGGGGCCAATATAGGTGCCGGTGGCGGTGCCATTAGGGCCCTGCTTGGGGTCGGGAGTTTCCACTTTCACGGTGTTGGTAACCGCATCTTTGGAAGAGGTATCGGTCATCTTGGTGTAGTAGGTAACCGTGACCTTCTGCTTGCCGACGCTATCGGGAAGCGTGAAGGAGAGGCCGGAATCGGTCTTGGTGGGGGTGACGGTAATCGCCTTACCCGAGGCATCCGTGACGGAAATGGCGTCGTTGGTGTAAGACTGGTCGGAGTTGATGGAGTCGCTGAACTTATAGCCACTCAGGTCGGCCAAGATGCTGCCGTTGTTCAGCGTTACTGTCCACTTGATTTTCTCGGGCGTGCTGGACCCATCGGCGCTCTTTGAGACCATGGAATACTGGACAGCCTCTGGCCAACCATCGGCGTCCTTGCTGTTCTCGCCGGTAGAGCCCCACACGAAATTAGCCTTGTTGTGGATGTTTTTGACGTTAGTTTTATCGTCGGTGGGAAGTTGATCTACGGTGACCTTGTACTGCACATAGTAGTCACCGGCGGTCAGGTCGCCCAAATTTATGGTGGCAACCTTAGTGTTGGTGGAACCAATGGTCACGTCACACTTGCCGGAGACCGGGCTGCCACTGGCATCAACCAGCTTGAAACTGCCCTTATCGAAGGACACGTTGGAGTCCAGCGTGTCGGTAATGGTGACGTTGGTGGCATAGGTCTTCGGGGAGACCTTGATTGTCCAGGTGTAGGAGTTGGTGTCGGCGTCGTACTTGCTGGAGCTCTTACCGGCGTCGACGTCGCCGTCCTTCAGGTTGATGTTGACGGCCGAGGTGGTACCGGCAAAATTAATGGGTTCATTGCTGCCGTCGCCCTTGTTCACGCCTTTCAGGCTTGCGTCAAAGTTCACGTACGCATGCACAACGGTGTTGTTCAGGTAGTTCTCATCGTACTTGAAGTATGCGACGCCGTTTTCGATGCGCCACTTGCCGGCATAGGTACCGCCGTCATACAAGTTAACTTCAGCGAGGTTCGACACCGTGGTATTAGCGGGGAAGGTATAGCTGACGTTCGGGTTTTCCTTGGTGGGGCGGTAACCGTCACGGAAGTTGACGGTCAGCTTGCCGTAGAACGTGCCGTTGCTGGTAATAGCGGTATTGCCCAGCTCGTTGTTCCTGTTTGAGTCGCTATACAGGGTGACGGTTGCGTCGCAGTTTTTGCTGACGTCGACGAAGTCAGCAGCGGGGTTATAGGCCGCCGTTGCGATGCCTGCATCGGCCAGCATAATGCCGTCTTCAGCCTGAGCAGCGGGCTCGTTGGAAGCGTTGTTGCTTGCAGCGTCGTTAGCTTCTTCGGCGTTATTGCCGGCGGTGCCGTTTTCGGCCTTAGCCGCCTGATCGCTGGTGCCATTCGCAGAAGCATCCTTAGTTGCTTCCTTGGTTGCAGCACCCTGCGTAGCAGACGAATCGGCTACAGCATCGGCCTTGGTGGCCTCGGCAGTATCCGCAGCCTGGCTTGCGCTGCTTTCGGCGGCAACAGCAGTATCTGCCTGCTGTTCAACCGCTTGGCTCGAAGAGCTGCTGCTGGTGCTAGCAGTAGCCTTCGAAATAGGAGAAAGGCCCAGCACCAGCACAATTGCCAGCGCGCTGTTAAGCAGCTTGGTGCCCAAACTCCCCTTTGCTACCTTCGCGTTCTTCATTAACTTCACCTCTCCTAGTAGGTTCTATGCGTGCGCGCACACGCAAAAAGGCGCGCTAGCTTAACGCCAGCGTGCCAAAGCCCTGGTGCCGCAAAGCATCAGGGCAGAGTTACCTTGTGTACGGAATTGGCTGTTTTGGGTGCACCAACCTAGCGCTGCGTTGAGACGCTGCGAGCAAACACAAGCTGTGTTTAAAAGCGTCATTCAACGTACGTACGCACAGGCGATGCCTCCTAACTTTCCATCTAGCTGGGGCAATGCGCATTTTGGGCGCAGCTTCCCCAACCCGTAAACAAACCTTCAGGATTGTACTTTGGGGGGGGGGCAAAACCGCAAATCGTGTCACGGGGGTGACGTTGAGCAGTCGGAAGATTTATAGGGTTGACCTGGGGTTTTAGTGTTCAACGGCTAGTTGAAGAAAAGCGGCGCTCTGGGCTAGCGGGCGCGCGGCGCAAAAAATGCCCCACAGCTTGGGCTGCAGGGCATTTGGGTCTGAATATGTAGCGGCGCCAGGCTAGGCGCTCCCCTACTTGGCTACTACGTTTACCAAGCGGCCGGGAATAACGATTACCTTCTTTACGTCTTTGCCTTCGGTGGCGCTTGCCACGGCGGCCAGCGCAACTTCGCGCACAGCTTCTTCGGCAGCATCGGCGGCAACGGTGATTTTTGCCTTTACCTTGCCGTTTACCTGCACGGCCAGCTCAACCTCAGAGCTCTTTGCGGCTTCAAGGTCAAACTCGGGCCAAGCTTCTTCGTGCACCGAAGTTTCGTGACCCAGCACCTTATGCCACAGCTCTTCGGCCCAGTGCGGGGCAATGGGAGCCATGAGTTTTACCAGCACGCCAGCAATTTCGGCATCAAAGGCTGCCAGCTGCTCATTAGCGGCGCGCTCTTCGGGAGAAGCAACGCGCAGGTAGTTACCCGCAGCGTTGGCCAGCTCCATGATGGCGGCGATGGCAGTGTTGAAGTTGTTGCGATCGAAGTCGTCCACAACCTTGCCAGCCACACGATGGCGCTCGCGCAGCAGTTCCTGCTGGGCTGCCTTTACGGCCTCGGGCTTGGCGCCTGCCTGGAAGTAGGTTTCTTCGCCCGCCTGGCCTGCAAGGTCGCAAACCATGCGCCATGCGCGGTTAAGGAACTTGTACATGCCGGCCAAGCCGTCTTCGTTCCACTGCAGTTCTTTGTCGGGCGGAGCCATGAACAGGATGTATGCGCGCACGGCGTCGGCGCCGTAGCCGGCAATCATGTCTTCGGGGCTGATTACGTTGCCCTTCGACTTGCTCATAACCTGGCCGTGCTCGTCGAGCACCATGCCCTGGCACAGCAGCTTGTTAAACGGCTCGTCGAAGTTCACCAGGCCGATGTCGCGCAGGGCCTTGGTAAAGAAGCGGCTGTACAGCAAGTGCAGAATTGCGTGCTCGATGCCGCCGATGTACTGATCTACCGGCATCCAGCGGTTTACCTTTTCCTGCGCAAACGGCGCTTCGGCGTTGTGCGGGTCGGTGTAGCGCATGTAGTACCAGCTGGAGCACGTGAAGGTGTCCATGGTGTCGGTTTCGCGATGGGCGGGCGCGCCGCACTTGGGGCAGGTGCACTTGGCAAAGCCCTCGTGCGTTGCCAGCGTTTCGCCAGATGCCAGATCGATGTCTTCGGGCAGGCGCACTGGCAGGTCTTCTTCAGGCACGGGCACAACGCCGCAGGTGTCGCAGTGGATCATAGGGATGGGGTTGCCCCAGTAGCGCTGGCGGGAAATGAGCCAGTCGCGCAGGCGGAATTCCACCTTGCGACGGCCGCAGCCGGCGGCTTCTAGGTCGGCCACAATGGCGGCTTCGGCCTCGGAATGCTTGCCGCCCACCAGGCCGGTGTACTTGCCAGACTGCACCAGAACGCCTTCGGCTTCCATGGCAGCTTCCCAGTCCACACTAGTAACCACGCGGTTTTGCTGGCCGTTGAGCTGGCCAAACAGCGGGTCTTCTTCATTCAGGATGATGGGAATGATGGGCAGGTCGTACTTTTTGGCAAACTCGAAGTCGCGCTGGTCGCCGCAGGGCACGGCCATTACGGCGCCGGTGCCGTAGTCGGCCACGACGTAGTCGGCCACCCACACGGGGACTTTCTCGTCGTTGATGGGGTTGATC
>CAVEUW010000104.1:0-5415 GCA_963619015.1 Senegalimassilia sp.
GCTCTACACCACCAGCGACTTCGTTCTGGCAAAGGACGCCAAGGCCGAGGCCAAGGGCACTGAGGCAGGCACCTACGACATGGGCCTGTCCGCCGCAAGCTTCGTCAACAACAACAAGAACTTCAGCAACGTGACGTTCGCTGTTACTGATGGCTGGCTGAAGATCGAAGCTGCTTCCGTGGACGACAAATCTATGGTTAGGGTTTCCCAGCCTGAGGACGTCACCTACAACGGCGAAGAGCAGAAGCGGCCCGTCACTGTGACCGACCAGCGCACCGGCAAGCCTTTGACTGAGGGCACCGATTACGAGATCAGCTACAGCACCGACGTCACTAACGCCGGCACCGTCACTGTGACCATTACCGGCAAGGGCAACTACAGCGGTACCACCAAGGTGACCTACAAGATCAACCCCAGGGAGTACACGGTTACCACGCCGAGCGCTTCTAAGGTATATGACGGTAAGGCTCTGACGGCTACCGAGGGTGCTTCGGTTGGCAACCTCGCCAAGGCTGACGATGTTGCTATCGAGGCCACCGGCACCATCACCGACCCTGGCTCGACCGCCAATACTTACGCGCTCACTTGGAAGTCTGACCAGATGAAGGCCAACTACAAGCTCGCCGAAAACGGTGAACACCTTGGCACGCTGACGGTTACCAATTCCGCAACGGCGGTTGTTGTTACCACCACCGGCGGCACGTACACCTATGACGGCCAGAGCCACGGCGCAACCATCCAGGTTGGCGTTCCTGAGGGCTATGTCGTGACGGACGCAACCGTAACCGACGCCGCCAAGGACGTAACGGGAGCTGAAGGCGTCGAAGCCAAGACCACCAGCTTCAAGATCACCACCACCAGCGGTGTGGACGTGACCGACAAGCTGCAGTACACCTACAAATACGGCAAGATCATCATTAATAAGCGTTCCGTCACCATGACTTCTGCCGATGGCAGCAAGACCTATGACGGCAAGGCTCTTACCAACGGCACCGTTTCTGAGAGTGGCGAAGGCTTCGTCGCCGGTGAAGGTGTTGCCTACAAGGTGACGGGTACCCAGACCGAAGTTGGCAGCTCCAAGAACACCTTCGAGTACGCCGCCAATGAGGGCACCAGCCTGGACAACTACGACATCACCAAGAAGGAAGGCGAGCTGACCGTAAGCAAGGCCAACCTTAAGGAGTACCTGACGCTTTCCGTTGAGGGTCTTACCAAGACCTACGACGGCCAGTCCGCCGCAATCAACGAGGCAACCGCTTCTGGCCTGCCTGAGGGCAACGAGGTCAAGATTCAGTACAGCCTCGATGGCAAGAACTGGGTCGACAGCCCGAGCGATCTTGCTCAGACCGACGCCGGCACCTACACCATTACGGTCAAGGCAACCTCTGACAAGAACTACAAGGGCAGCGTGACCGAGCAGGTCAAGCTCGTCATCAACAAGCGCGTTGTCAACCTGAAGAGTAACGATGCCTCTAAGGTCTACGACGGCACCGCACTCACCGATCCTTCCGTGAGCGGCACCGAGATGTCTGGCGACACCGGCTTCGTGACCGGTGAGGCTACCGCCGTGGCAACGGGCTCCCAGACCAAGGTTGGCGATTCCAAGAACGCCATCAACGTCAACTGGGCTAACGGCAAGGCCAAGAACTACACCATTAATAAGGACGAGGGCACGCTGACCGTTACCGCTCAGTCCATCACCCCCGGTCCTGACCCCGAGAACCCCGATCCCTCCTACCAGGGCGTCAAGGTCAACGACCCCGAGAACGTCACCTACGACGGCTCTGCTCACAAGTGGGCACCCACCGTTACCGACAAGGACAACAACAAGCTGACCGAGGGTCAGGACTACACGGTTAAGTACACCGACAAGGACGGCAACGAGGTCACCGACTTCACCAACGTTACCGGCAACATTCACGTAGTCATTACTGGCACGGGCGATTACACCGGCACGGTTACTAAGATCTACCAGATCAACCCCAAGGGCTACACGGTTACCACCGATAGCGCTACTAGGGTGTACAACGGCGAGCCTCTGACCGCTGGCGGCAAGGTTGAGGGCCTGGTAAGCGATAGCGACGCCACCTTCAAGGCGACGGGCACCATCACCAACCCCGGCTCGACGCCCAACACGTACGAGCTCACTTGGAAGTCCGACCAGATGAAGGCCAACTACACGCTGACCTCCGAGACCATCGGCACGCTGACGGTCACCGAGTACGCTGACGAGATCGTGGTCACCACCACCGGCGGCACCTTCACCTACGACGGCCAGGCCCATGGCGCAACCGTCTCCGTGAGCGAGCTGCCCAAGGGCTACACGCTGCAGACTGCCACCTCGAGCGCGACCGCAACTGATGTTACGAGTGCAGAGGGCATCGCTGCTACGGCCGACCAGCTGAAGATCGTCAACGCCGAAGGTGTGGACGTTACCTCCGACCTGAAGATCAAGCAGGTGTCGGGCACCATCGTGGTGAACCCCGCAACCCTGACGGTTGTTACGCCCACCGCTTCTAAGGTCTACGACGGCACCACCCTTACTGCAGCCGGTTCCATCAGCGGTTTCGCGAATGGCGAAAGCGCTGAGTTTAGCACCACTGGTAAGCAGGATGGCGTTGGCAAGAGCGTAAACACTTACGCAATCGACTGGACCGGCACGGCTAAGGAATCCAACTACACCATTAGCGAGACCCTTGGTACGCTGACGGTAACCGAGCAGTCCATCGACCCCGAGAACCCGGATGCTTATAAGGGTGTTAAGATCAACGACCCCGAGAACGCCACCTACGACGGCTCTGCTCACAAGTGGGTGCCCACCGTCACCGATAAGGACGGCAAGGAGCTGACTGAGGGCCAGGATTACACGGTCGAGTACAGCACCAACGACTTCACCAATGCGGGCGGCACCATCACCGTCACCATCAAGGGCGAGGGCAACTACTCCGGCACGGTCACCAAGACCTACCAGATCACCCCTGCTACCGCTACGGTTTCCACCGACAGCGCCACCAAGGTGTACGACGGCACTGCCCTGACCGCCGGTGGCAGCATCGCGCTCGTCAATGGCGAGACCGCAACCGTCAATACCAGCAAGTCCCAGACCGAGGTCGGCTCCACCGAGAACGACCAGTACACCATCGATTGGGGTACTACGAACTCCAGCAACTACAACGTTGTTGCCGGCCAGATGGGCACCTTGAAGGTAACCGCCCAGTCCATCGACCCGAAGGACGACAAGGGCACCGGCTCCGATGACCCCGAGAACCCGTACAAGGGCGTTCAGGCTGAATGGCCTGGCGACGTAACCTATAACGGTACGCCCCAGAACCAGAAGCCGGTAATTCGCGATGCTAACGGCAATGAGCTTGAAGAAGGCGTTGACTACGACCTGGTATACAGCGAGGACACCACCAACGCGGGCGCTGTAACGGTTACCGTGGTTGGCAAGGGTAATTACGCCGGCCAACTTGAGGGTAGCTACACCATTAACCCGGCTCCGCTGACGGTAACCACTGGCAGCGCAACCAAGGTTTACGACGGTACGGCTCTTACCAATGCTCAGGTAGAGGTTAGCGGCTTGGTTAATAACGAGGCTGTCGTGGCCAGCACCACCGGCACCCAGACCGAGGTTGGCTCCAGCGAAAATGGCTACACCATCTACTGGAACCGCAGCACGGCTAAGGAAAGCAACTACACCATCGTTTCTGAGCAGCTTGGCACCTTGACGGTAACCGCCGTACCTGCACCTGCTCCGAGCGACAACACGCCGGCAACCACGCCTACCACGCCTTCTGGCAATGGCGGCACGGCTGCTAGCCCGGTAGCTCCTGTGGCTGAGGCCCTGGCTCAAACCTACACAGCTATTACCGGCGAGCCCACCACGGTTGCTCCTAACGAGGTAATCGTCGACGACGAGAACCCCTTGGGTACCACCGAAACGGCTCCTTGCTGGGTGCACTTCTACATGATCATCGCCATGATCCTCACCGCGCTGTATGCGTTTGGCGTGGCCCTGCGCCGCGGCAACCATACCCGCAAGCTGAAGAATGACATGAATGACGTAATGGGCGGTGGCGGCGACGACGGCAAAGACCCCGTCGCCACCACTAACCCCGCTGGAATGGAGGCATAAGCCATGAAAAAGAACAATGTAATTGTGCTGGCCATTTCGGCCGTGGCTGCCGCCTTCTTACTGTGGCTGTGGTTTTACCTGGGCTTCAATAACGTTGATAGCCCCACCGATCTTGCCCTGGCTATTGGCTGGTGGGTTGGCATTGTGGCAATTGTCGCGATCCTTATTTACCTGGAGCGCAAGCGTCAGAAGCAGATTCGCACCATCTACGTTTCGCCCACCGCGCTGTACAACAGCGAGCGCGGCATCGTAGCCCTGAAGGGCGATTCCTTCACCGATGCAATGGAAGGCATCCTGCAGCAGCTGGAATACAACTTCAATAAAGAAGACCTGCCCAGCAGCAAGACGTTCGACTTCCGCTACGTGGTGCAAACCGATGAGTACAAGGAGCAAAACTCCGAAGACGACCAGGAATCTAGCGAGCCTAAGTGGACCGGCAAGGTAACCAAGATCGATCCCGAAAACGGCAATACCGAAACCGACTTTGGTAACGTAGCCGAACTTCGCACCGCTCTGGCAGCCTAGCCGCAAGTGCATAGCACTCCACCGCGAGCCCCAACCAAACGGTTGGGGCTCGTTGCATTTACGAGAGCGTTTGTCATGCCGGGCAGCCTTTGTTTCACCGAATTTGCTGCGTTTCGTTTTGTTCAACGGTGCAAACAGTGTTTGAAATCGCCTAACAAATGTGGCAGACATATGCCAAAATTACGCTTGTGGCCTGCGGCGTTGATGAAATTTAAACAACGTTGCCAAAAGCGCCCCATATGATGGAAATATGTGCGAGATATTACCCAATTTCGTAAAAATGTTGCGAAGTTTGTAGGTGAACTTGTTTTGAACGCGTTTCGAACCCGTTCACATCGTTTTGCCCGTTCAGAGCGCATTTTTGAACTTGCATCTAAAAAACTGCGGCGTACTATGAACCCACATTGAAACGGGGATGCGAAAGGCACACCGCTTCAGTCGAAGCAAGAAAACCGCTCGGCAAAGGGCCGGGCATAATCCAGGAGGATTCAAATGTCTTACGTAGTTGCTATCTCTGCTTTCTTTGTTGTTGCTGCTTTTGCTGCATTCATCAAGTTCGACTGCGGCAACGCTGCTGAGCTTCAGGCCAAGGCTGCCGAGGTTCACAACGCTCGTCAGGCTAAGCTCGCTGCTGAGTCTAAGAACGTTTACATGCGTCAGTTCGACGAGGCTGTAGCTTCTTTCAACTAAGCTCCTAACCCCTGGCTGCTAGCCCCTAATGGCAGCCAACTCCTAACTCCTGGCTGCTAGCCCCT
>CAVEUW010000105.1:0-5218 GCA_963619015.1 Senegalimassilia sp.
AGCCCATGGCTGGCCATTTCGCCAAGCAGGGCGCAGAGCCGACCCGTTACCTTCGCGAAGTTCGCGTTGAAAACGCTTCTGAGTACAAGGTTGGCGACGAGCAGACTGTTTCTGCTTTCGCTGAGGTCAAGACTGTTGACGTTACTGGCACTTCCAAGGGTAAAGGCTTCGCTGGCGTTATGAAGCGCTACGGCTTTGCTGGCGGCCCGGGCGGCCACGGTGCGCACTTCCATCGCGCTCCGGGTTCCGTGGGCATGTGCGCAACGCCTTCCCGCGTGCTGAAGGGTCTGCGTCTTCCTGGCCACATGGGCTGCAATACCGTGACGGTTCGCAACCTCACTGTGATGAGCATCGACGAGGACCAGAACCTGATCATCGTCAAGGGCGCTATCCCTGGCGGCAAGAACGGCATCGTGCGCGTACGCATGGCCTAATCTGGACCAACTTTAAGGAGTTTCTACTACCATGACGACTATTGAGATCAAGGACGCAAGCGGCAAGAAGGCCGGCACCGCCGACCTGGCTGCTTCCGTGTTCGGCATCGAGCCGAACGTGCCGGTCATGCATCAGGTCGTGCGCGCTCAGCGTGCGTCTTGGCGCCGCGGCACCAGCAACACCCTTACCCGCGGCAACGTCCGCGGCGGCGGCAAGAAGCCTTGGCGTCAGAAGGGCACCGGTCGTGCCCGCCAGGGTTCTATCCGCTCCCCACAGTGGACCGGCGGCGGCGTGGTCTTCGGCCCGCATCCGCGCAGCTACGCTTTCCGCGTGAACAACAAGGAAGTCAAGCTTGCTATGCGTTCCGTTCTGTCCGCTAAGCTGGCTGACGGCCAGTTCACCGTGGTTGATGGCTTCAACTTCGAAAAGCCCTGCACCAAGGATGCTGCTGCATTCCTGAAGGCAATGGGCTTCGAAGGCCAGCGCACCACCATCGTTATCGGCAACGACGATGTGAACACCTTCCTGTCGTTCCGCAACATCGAGACGGTTAACATCCTTCCCGTTGTTGAGGCTAACACCTACGAAATGCTTGACAACAAGCAGCTCGTGTTCACGTCCGAGGCCCTTAAGCGCATCGAGGAGGTGCTCGCATAATGAAGGATCCCCGCGAGGTTATCATCCGTCCTATCGTGACGGAGCACAGCTACGACCAGATGGAGAACAACGTGTACACCTTTGAGGTGGCCAAGGACTCCAACAAGGTTGAGATTCGCCAGGCTATCGAGGCTATCTTCGACGTGACCGTTGTCAAGGTGAACACCTTGAACGTCAAGCCGAAGCCGAAGCGCGTCCGTTACGCTCTTGGCCAGACTCGCACCTGGAAGAAGGCTATGGTTACCCTTAAGGAAGGCGATACCATCGAGCTGTTTGGCTAAACCAAATTGTTGCAAGTAAGCAACGTTTAGCTTTAAAGACAAAGCGCCCTGCAATGTTGCGGGGCGCTTTCGTTATAATTGGGCAACAATCTTGTTGTTTGAACAGTGCTTTCCAATTGCTGAGATAGCGAGACTATCTGAAGGTGGTTTATATGGCGTTTGTTGAATTTAACGATGTCCGTAAAGTCTATAAAATGGGCGAAGTTGAAGTTGCGGCAGCAGACGGCATGACCTTTCATTGTGAAGCTGGCGAATTTGTTGTGGTCGTTGGCCCTTCGGGTGCTGGTAAAACAACGCTTCTTAACATGCTTGGTGGTATGGATTCCTGCACATCGGGCACCATTATGCTTGATGGCGCTGAAATTAGCGCTTTCAACGAAAAGCAACTCACGCAGTACCGCCGCGTTGATATTGGTTTCGTGTTCCAGTTTTACAACCTGGTGCAGAACTTAACGGCGCTCGAAAATGTTGAACTTGCAAGTCAAATTTGCCCGAATCCGCTTGATGCAGCTGAAGTGCTTGCCGAGGTTGGTCTTTCGCATCGCATTGATAATTTTCCCGCGCAGCTTTCTGGTGGTGAGCAGCAACGCGTTGCAATTGCTCGTGCTCTTGCTAAAAACCCGAAACTTTTGCTGTGCGACGAGCCAACTGGCGCACTTGACTATAAAACCGGCAAGGCTATTTTGAAGCTTCTGCAAGACACGTGTCGCAATACAGGCAAAACGGTCGTGCTTATCACGCATAATTCCGCGTTTTGCGATATCGCCGATCGCGTTATCCATGTGCGCGAGGGTCGCGTAGCTTCCATGTCGGTGAACGAAAACCCCATTTCAGCAGAGACAGTTGAGTGGTAGTAGTGCGCAGCGCCTTTAACAAAGACGTCATTCGCTCCATTAAGAATTCCTGGGGGCGATTTTTAGCCATCGCTGTAATGGCTGCGCTAGGTTGCGGCTTCTATGCGGGCCTGCGTATGACTGGCCCCGATATGAACTTGGCCGGTGACGAATATTACGACGCAACAAACCTGTGCGACCTGCGCGTAGTATCTACCCTTGGTATGACAGATGCGCAAGTTGATATGCTGCGCTCTGTTGAAGGTGTTGAGGGTGTGATGCCGGCGCGTGAGGCCGATGTTATTGCTGAATTAGATGGTACGCAATACACGTTTCGCGTGCATTCGCTTGATGTTGACCAGGCGAAAGCTAGCTCATGCGACGACGGCGTGCAGGTGAATTCTGACGATAAAAACTACCTTAATCGTTTAATTCTGGTATCAGGCGATTGGCCATCGTCTTCCGACGAGTGTCTTCTTTCGGCTGATAGCACGTGGCAGTCCGAGGTAAAAATAGGGGATAAGGTCAAAGTTTCCGAAGGAACGCAAGATTTAGACGACACCTTCTCTGTAAAGGAATATACCGTTTCAGGTTTTATTCGCAGTTCGTATTACACCTGTTCAACAAGCCCAGGAACTACTACTCTTGGCTCTGGGCAGCTTTCTGCATTCATGTATGTTCCCACTGAGGCTTTCGCTGATAGTTTTCCTATCACTGAAGTGTTTATAACCGTTTCTGGCGCTAAAGATGCACAGTGGCCAAGCGATGCATACCAAAGCTGTGTCGATGAAGTAGCTTCCAAAATAAACGACATAACTGGTTCTATTGCTTCTTCGCGCCTTGAGGCGCTTAAGGCTGATGCTCAAAAAGAAGTAGACAGGTCGCGGGCAGATTATGAGCGCGAACGCGCCGATGCTGAAGCGCAGCTTAATGACGCGCAGCAACAGCTTGATGATGCAGCCGCCAAGCTTGATAGTGCGGCATCGCAGCTTGCAAGTGCAGCGTCGCAGCTTGCGTCAAGTCAGTCAACCATTGCATCAGGCGAATCGCAGCTTGCTGCAGGTCAGGCGCAATACGATTCTGGCGTTGCAGAACTTGAGAGCCAGCGGCAAGCAGCGCAGCAGGCTATCGCTGACGCACAAGCCCAACTTGATGCTTCGCAACAACAATATGACGAAGCAATGTCGAAGCGTAGCGAACTTGAGACACAGCTTGAACAAGCGCGCGCAGCGCAACTAGCAGATGTCGTCGCCCAACTAGAAGCAGCTATAGCGCAAATTGATGCGCAAACTGCAGGTGTTGCTGATCAGCTAGCGGCCGGTCGCGCACAGCTTGAACAGCAGGCTTCTGAAGGCCAGGCGCAGCTCGATGCTGCACAAGCCCAACTTGATGCCGCTCAAGCGCAGCTGAATGCTTCATCAGCGCAGCTTGCTAGTGGTAAACAACAACTTGCAAGCGGCCAGAGTGAATATGCGAGTGGCCAATCAGAATATCAAAGCGGGCTGTCCGAGTATAACGATGGTAAAGCAGAGCTCGAATCAAAGCGCGCAGAAGCAAATGAAAAGTTTGCAGACGCCGAGCAAAAGCTTGCTGATGCTCAGGCAGAAGTTGACGACATTGCCAATAAAGATATCGACGTATACGTGCTTGACCGCACAAAGAATGCCGGTGCAGAAAGCTTCAGGTCTGATGCTGCCCGTGTCGACCAAATTGCCCAGGTATTCCCGCTACTGTTCTTCTTGGTGGCAGCTCTTGTTTCGCTCACTACGATGACGCGTATGGTTGAAGAAGAGCGCGTGATTATCGGCACGTATAAAGCGCTTGGTTACTCAGGTGCCCGTATTACGTCGAAATATCTTGTCTATGCAGTGGTGGCAAGTGGTATCGGTGCTATCTTTGGCATTGCGCTGCTCTCTCAATTCTTGCCGTGGTTTATTCTGCATGCATATTCCATTATGTACGCCGTGCCGTGCACACCGACACCGATTGATGTGCCGCTTGCGCTTATATCAGCTGGTCTTGGCATTGGTATTACGCTTCTGGCCACTTGGTTTGCTGCATCGGCAACGCTTCGCGAGCGTCCGGCTTCCCTTATGCAGCCTCGTGCACCAAAAGCCGGCAAACGCATTCTTCTTGAGCGTATTCGTCCGCTGTGGCGGCGTATGTCATTTAGCTGGAAGGTTACGGCGCGTAATTTGTTCCGCTACAAACGCCGCTTCTTTATGGCGGTAATTGGCATTGCGGGTTGTACGGCGCTTCTGCTCACTGGCTTGGGGCTGCAGAACGCTATTAACGATATTATCGATAAGCAGTACTACGACTTGTACCATTTCAACACTATCGTTCGTGTTAATGACGAGGCAACGGCCGATCAAAAACAAGCTGTTGAAAAGCTTACCTCAAGCTATGCCGAAGGCGATTCGACGTGGCTTGCTGTTGAAAACAAAATCGTACGTTCAACCGGCACAGGAACCGAACATCGCGCCGACATGACGGTGCCTTCAGACCCTGACAATTTCTCAAACTTCAATACGTTGCGTGAACGTATAGGTGGCAAGGCGCTTTCCCTTGATGGCACCGGTGCTCTTGTAAGTGAAAAGCTTGCAAACACGCTGTCGCTTTCTGTGGGTGACACCATAGAAATTTATGACGAAGATGCGGTTGGCAACGCAACGGGCGAC
This sequence comes from Senegalimassilia sp., assembly GCA_963619015.1. Taxonomy (GTDB): domain Bacteria; phylum Actinomycetota; class Coriobacteriia; order Coriobacteriales; family Eggerthellaceae; genus Senegalimassilia. The sequence goes on from CAVEUW010000105.1 coordinate 4,888, forward strand.
GCGCGAGAAGTTCGCGTGGCGGGCATTATGGAAAACTATGTCGGGCAAGTTATTGTGATGACGCCTGAGGTGTATCAAGAAGCAATGGGCAAAGACGCCTCGTTTACCACCTTCTATACCAAACTTACTACTGACGAGGGCAAACGACAGGCATTCTCCGATGATGTGCTCGCGCTTGATAACGTGAAAACATGTACTTATAACGATGAAACCATTGGCAGCTACCGCACGATGCTGAAAAGCGTTGATAGCGTGGTTGTAGTGTTAGTGGTTGCAGCAGCATTGCTTGCATTTGTTGTGCTGTATAACCTAACCAACATCAACATTACTG
>CAVEUW010000106.1:0-5198 GCA_963619015.1 Senegalimassilia sp.
ATATGTCACCTTTAGGGACAGTGCAAGGGGTATTTATGAAAAATTTAACCAAGCCACTCGGCAAGGGCGGCTTTAAGACCAAGGAGTGACACATGGGTGGACGTGGAGGAAGCTCGGCGAGCGCGAAGCGCGGGAGCCTTATCGGTAGTGCTGCTGCAATGAGTGCAAAAGACTGGAATGAACTTAATAGCGTTGCAAGCGCAAATGGTATCCATCTTAAAGATTCTTTAAAGACTATCCCTTTAGAAACAGCAAAGACGGCACTGGCAGGCGTAATTGATGTTTCGGAGCAGTTTCCCCAAGCGGACAAAAAGTTTTTTAGCTTAGGCGCAGAGCGGGAAAATAATAGTTCAATGGCGTGGGCGAGTTTCTCTAATGGAATAACCGTAAACTCTAAGTATTATTCAAGTCAGGAAAAACTTGATGCCTGCGTTAAGGAAGATTTCTCATCCAAGTTCACAGCAAGTAGCCAACCGCGGGGGCTTACCGCTCATGAAGCTGGTCATATGCTTGAAGCGGCACTCATTAATAAAAAATACAACGGCGAAGCGGGTTATGCGGCTTTGAGCGATTGGAATAAAAGTACCCTCGCTTCTAGTATTGTCAGTCGAGCATCAAAGAATGTGAAAAAGACAGCAGAGGGTAAAGGGATGAAGATTGCCGACCAAATTAAGCAGGTATCTCGTTATGCGGCAGCAAATCGTTCAGAAACGCTAGCTGAATGCGTTGCTGATTGCATAACAAATGGAAACAACGCGAAGTTGTTATCTAAAGAGGTTTGGAATATTCTTAAACAAGAACTCGGGTAGGAGTAATTATGAAAAAGACAACCACTCGCAAGTCAATTGTTGGTAGAGAGACATACATCAATCCTAAAACCGGCAAGCCGATAATCAATCCTAAAACCGGCAAGCCAGCAAAGGTAGTTGTTCGTTCTTAGTTGAGCGTATTAACTATTGCACCAACAGCCGTCCTTCGGGGCGGCTTTTTCATGCCCGAAAGGAGGACGCATGGCACTTGTGAAGCCGCCCGGCATCGAATCAGATGCTTTCAAATCCGCCAAATGGGACGAACTAACAGCAGGCCGCGACTTCGCGCAATCCGATGCGCCCGCGCTCTCCCTGCTGTGCCAGTGGTACAAGCTCGCGCAACAAGCGCAAGACGAACTTGACAGCTTCGGTAGCCAAACGGCCTACCAAAACGACATGGGCGATTTGAAGAGCTTCCCGCAGATTGGCACGCTCAAGACGTGCAGCGCGGAAATCAGACAACTGAATAAGCAACTTGGTATTTGCGATACGCACGAAGAGGTGAACGATGAGCCGAAGCAAGCAACCGTCCTCTCCGTCATCACCGCCAAGCGTGCGCAAAGGTTCGCAGGAACCGCGTAAAGAGTACCGCGAAGGCGAAGTTGCCGGCTCCGAGGTCGATAGCGTGTGCGCCCTTGCCGAATCGGTGGGCATGTACATGCTCGACTGGCAAAAGCGCGTGCTTGCCGATTGGTGCGCCTACGATGCGTCCTACATGCCCTCATACGTTACATGCGGGCTGGATGTTCCGCGTCAGAACGGCAAGAACGCCTGCCTGGAAGTCTACGAGTTGGAGCGCATGGCTGTTTGCGGTTGGCATATCTTGCACACCGCGCACCGCGTCAAGACGGTGAAGAAGGCGTTCAACCGTCTGGTGAAGTATTTCAGCGACGATAGGCATCCCGAACTCAAAGAGTTGGTGCAGCAGATTCGACGCACCAACGGCGAAGAAGCTATCACGCTGAAAAATGGCGGCTCGATTGAGTTCATTGCACGCACTAACGGCACCGCCCGTGGTTTCGATGACATTCAGCTGGTTGTGTATGACGAAGCGCAAGAGTTGACCGACACGCAATATGACGCGATCAGTTACACCCTCGCCGCATCATCCACCGGCGAACGCCAAGTTCTATATATGGGCACGCCACCGAACGAACGCAGCGCAGGAACCGTGTTCGCACGCACCCGCAAGGCCGTGCTTGGTGGCGGAATGCACCGCATGGCGTGGTTGTCATGGGCAACCGAGAAGCTGCCGCCGAAAGATGCGAAGTTCGAGGACGTTCTCGATGACATCTACGCATCGAACCCGTCGATGGGTTACATCCTGGACGTGAGCTACACCGAATCGGAGTTCGCGGGCGCATCCGGCAACATATCCGGCTTCGCGCACGAACGCCTGGACTGGTGGAGCGGCGCGAGCAACGCAAGCGCAATCGATGAGGAACTGTGGCACTCACTCGCCCTCACGCTGTCGAATGTGCCGCGCACGGGCAAGAAGTCGTTCGGCGTGAAGTTCAGCCCTGACGGGGCATCTGTTGCCCTCACAGCGTGTCGTACGCAAGAGGATGGCACCGCATACGTCGAATGCGTCGGTACCGGCACGCTTGCAGACGGCATGGGCTGGCTCATGGACGTATTAGCCAATGAGAACACAGTTGATACTACGGCGGCAATTGCAATCGACGGTCGAAACGGCGCAGGCGCGTTGTTCGACAAGCTTCGCGAGTATTACCCGCGTCAAGCCCTGCTAGCCCCTGGCACTAAAGGCGTTGTCGATGCGGCATCAATCTTTGACCAAGCCCTCCTAGAGCACAACATCACGCACTGGGACGGCGGCAAGAAGAACGCACAGCAAGTTCTAACAGATTCGGCGGTTGGCTCCGTCAAACGCCCGATTGGGCACGATGGCGGATGGACATACGGCGGCGAGAAAAGCGCACCAATTGAAGCAGCAGCCCTTGCCTACTGGGCTGGTAAAAATACCAACAGAGACCCAGAGGGAGGATGCGTCATCTTATGACGAACATGGAGAATCCGACGCTGTATCAGGTGTCGGCTACAGACATGAACCTATCCGGCGCAGAGGTTGACCTATTCAACAAGCTACTGGCAACCTGGCAACGGCACTTCAACAGCAACATCAGAAACGAAGCGTTCTACCGTGGCAAGGTTTTGCCGGTCACGCAGGACGCGGCAATGCCCGATGCTCTGCGCAACCTGGAAATCGTCACCGGATGGGGCGGCAAGTGCGTTGACGTGCTTGCAAACCGCTCTGTGCTGACCGGTTTCACCGGCGAAGATGCGGAACTATTCAACAGCGTTGTTGGCGGCATCGACATGACCGAGCTTTACGAGCAGGCGGTTGTGTCCGAGCTGACCGATTCGTGCGCGTTCCTGACCGTTTCACGTGGCCTGGAAGGCGAGCCTGACGTGCTGGTTTCGGCGCATTCAGCACTCGATGCGGCGGCTATATGGGATTGGCGCAAGAAGCGCGTTAAAGCCGGTATCTGCGTCGTTGACATGGATGAGGATGACAGCGGCGTACGTCAGCCCGTCTGGGTGAACATGTACACCGATGACTTTACCTATGTTTGCCGTCGCGATTCCGCCAAAACGCAGTTCTGGACTACTGAAAAGGTTGCAAACCCGTTCAAACGCCCGCTTATCGAGCCGTTGCGCTATCGCCCGTCGCTCACGCGCCCGTTCGGACGATCGCGTATCACGCCTACAGTTCAGAGCCTTATCAATCGCGCTCTATGCGTCGGCTCGCGCACAGAAATCACGGCAACGTTTTACACCTGGCCTATGCGCTACCTGCTTGGCGTGGACAAATCGACCGCCGAGAACATGGCAAAGCGCAAGGTGGAGATGTACGCCGATTCGATGCTGCTTGTAACGCCCAACAAAAACGGCGATGTGCCGCAGCTTGGGCAGCTCACGCAAATGTCAATGCAACCGCACATCGACCACCTGGAGATGTTGGGCAAGCAGTTCGCATCTGAAGCTTGTCTGCCGCTTGATGAGGTGGGTATCGTGTTCGCCAACCCGCAGAGCGCAGACGCGCTCCATGCGGCGCAGCAACGCCTTGTTGTGGAAGCCGAACACGTCAACCGCATGAACGGCATTGCGCTACGCAACGTCGCTCGTATGGCCTTGGGCGCGGTTAACGACCGCGACCTCGGAAGCTTCGATATTCACCCGGTATTCGCCGACGTGTTGCGTCCGTCACGTGCCGCAATGGCTGACTTCGCAATCAAGGTGAATAGCGCGGCACCTGCTTATTCGCAAACCCGCCAATTCTGGCGCGACCTTGGTTATGACGAAACCACGATTGATTCGGTATTGCGCGACATGCGTTACGCCGAAGCTATGCAGGCCGCAGCGAACGCAGCCGCACTGGTTGCTACACAGACGGAGGAACCGACCCCGCAGGGAGTGGGTGGAGGTGAAGCGTAATGCAGATTACGCAAGCCGAACTCGACGCGTACACCTCGAAGCTCGAAGCACAGCAGAGAGCCGCGCAGGTGTACACCGAAACCAATTTGCGGGCGTTTCATTCGCTTAATCCGGATGTTTCGGCGGAAGAAATGACCGAATACGCCGAACAGCTCATGGGCACCGTTTACGAGCAGTTCGGCAATCAAGCGGGAGCCGTTGCCGCACAGCAATACGATGAGACGATGGCGAAGCTCGGTTTCGACGTGCCGCCCGCCGAGGTTAAAAACGACGTTCCCGTTAACGTGCTGAACGGGCTGACCGGCACGTTCACCGACATGGTGACGACCTTGGGCGCGAACGCTTACGATCACGCGCACCAGACCGCGAACAAGACCACCGTTCACAACGCCACACGCGATTACAAGCGCGGCGTTCGTTACGCACGCGTGCCGACCGGCAAGGAAACGTGCGGCTTTTGCCTGATGCTCGCATCCCGTGGCTTTGAGTACACGTCAGCCGAAGCAGCTGGCAAAGGTGCAGGGCTTTACAACTGGTATCACACTCGTTGCGATTGCCGCGTTGTTGCGGGCGATGAGGATACAGTGGTCGATGGTTACGACCCTGACATGCTCTATGACCAATACCTCGATGCTCGCGCAGCTGTGGATATCAGCGGCATACGTCAGCAAGCCTGGGAAGAAGGCTGGGACAGCGAAACCACCAACAAGCGCATCACGGACAGCATCATCAACGAGATTAACCGTCGTAACGCATCCTGGGCATGGCAAGGGCAACCTGGCACCGTAACGGTTCCTGACCGTTACGAGCCGTTACGCAAAGAACTCGACCTCGCGCACACTGTCGCGTCGCACGGGTTCGACGTTGCGCTACACGCGCCGACACACGCACACCCCACCGCGAACGCGACGATAAGCGGCAACCAAACGTGGG
>CAVEUW010000107.1:0-5187 GCA_963619015.1 Senegalimassilia sp.
TATCCACTCTGTGCGGCATGTGCGCTTTATTGCGTTGCACGTGCGACTATGATGTATGATTACGTGCACAAATAAACGCTCGTTAGGGAGAAGTTTCATGTCTTTATCTATTGGTATTGTTGGCTTGCCGAATGTTGGTAAATCAACGTTGTTTACCGCTCTAACCAATAAGGGTGGTCTTGCTGCTAATTATCCGTTTGCCACCATTGAGCCAAATGTTGGCATTGTGCCGGTGCCTGATTCGCGCTTGCAAGAGCTGGCTAAAATTGACAACCCGGCAAAAATCGTACCGGCGACGGTTGAATTTGTTGACATTGCTGGTCTTGTGGCGGGTGCAAGCAAGGGTGAAGGCTTGGGTAACCAGTTCCTTGCTAACATCCGTGAAACCGATGCAATTTGCGAAGTTGTTCGCTTTTTTAGCGACCCTGATGTTGTGCACGTTAACGGCAAAGTGAACCCAACCTCTGATGTTGACACTATTAAGACTGAGTTGATTTTGGCTGATATTGCTACGCTTGATAAGGCGATTCCTCGTCTTGAAAAGGAAGCTAAGCGCGATAAAGCTGGCGTGAAAAAACTAGAAGCAGCGAAAAAGGTACTCGCAGGTCTAAACGAGGGCCATCGCGCGCGTACGCTTGAGCTTACCGAGGACGAGCAGTCGGCAATTTACGATTTGCACCTGTTGACGATGAAGCCGATTCTGTACATCGCAAATGTTGATGAAGACCAACTGGATGCTGATTTGGCCGAAATCGATGGTTGCAAGCCGGTGCCGATTTCTGCAAAAGTAGAAGCTGACCTGGCTGAACTTGATCCTGCTGAAGCTAAGGAATATTTAGAGGCTATGGGCTTGTCTGAAAGCGGCTTGGCTCGTTTGATTCGTAGTGCTTATGCACTTTTAGGGTTGCAAAGCTACTTTACCAGCGGCGAAACAGAGTCTCGTGCTTGGACTATCCCGGTAGGCGCTAAGGCTCCGCAGGCAGCAGGCGTTATCCATTCTGACTTTGAGCGTGGTTTCATTAAGGCAGAAACGGCGTCGTTTGAAGACTATATTGAGCTTGGCGGTGAGGTTGGTTGTCGTAATGCAGGCAAGCTTCGTCAAGAGGGTAAAGAATACGTGGTGCAAGACGGCGACGTTATGCACTTTAAGTTTAATGTTTAGGTTGTAGCTAGCTTGCTAGTGACACTTTGGAGGTCATTATGCTGGTAACGAAATTATCTCATGCTCAAGAAAACGATTATCTGAATGAACGCTTCCGTAAAGCCTATGAGTTTCTTTCCCAGGGCAACCTTGATGCCTTGCCGCTTGGGCGGGTTGATATTTTAGGCGAGGATGTCTTTGCGAATGTGCAGGAATACAACACCGTGCCTGCTGATGAAAAGCAATTTGAGGCGCATCGCTTGTATTACGACGTGCAGTACGTGGTAAGTGGCGAAGAGATGTTGGAATATGTGCAACTTGATGACGCTGCTGAGCAGCAGCCGTTTGATGAGGGCGCCGACTTCGGTTTGTATGATGCAAAGTTGCCAGTAACTCGTGTCGTGCTGCATGCAGGCGAGATGGCAATTCTGGCCCCGGAGGATGCGCATAAGCCAGGCTGTTCGCTTGGTGAGGCATCCTCACATGTTCGCAAGATTGTCGTGAAAGTGCGCGCATAGGCTTGCGCCATTATGTGGTAGAGCCTTCCGGGTTGTTGTAACTAAAACTACAGCGTTAAATTTACAGATCATTTTGAGATAAGGGTTAGCATGCGAAAACAAGATCGAAAATACTTGCAGCAATTACTTGAAACGCCGTCACCGACAGGGGCTGAACAGCGAATTGCTGGTGTGGTTCGTGACCGAGTTTCAGCTTTTGCAAATACCGTGCAAACCGATGTGATGGGGTCTGTGCATGCAAGTGTTTCCGGTACTGGCAGCGCCCCGTCGCTTATGCTTGCCGCGCACATGGATGAAGTTGGCTTGATGGTTGTCAACATTTCTGATGATGGGTTTCTTTCGGTTGCAGCAGTTGGTGGGGTAGATGCTGCAATTTTGCCCGGTTTGCGTGTTGATGTGCATGCAAGCGGCAGTGATAAACCTTTGCGCGGCGTTGTTGGCCGCAAGCCAATTCACCTGATTTCTGCTGACGAACGTACCAAAGTTACTCCTTTGTCTGATCTAGTTATCGACCTTGGGCTTTCCGCGAAAAAAGTGAAAAAGCTGGTGAAGGTTGGCGACGTAATTACCTATGGAGTTGGTTTTGAACGCTTCGGTAAGCATATGGGCGTTTCCCGTGCCTTTGACGATAAGTGTGGAGTCTGGGTAATTACGCGCGTGCTTGAAGAATTAAGCGCTTCTTCTACACCCGGTGACGTAATCGCTGCCTGTACGGTTCAAGAAGAAATTGGAACTCGTGGGGCAATCACCTCGGCATTTGGTGTTTCTCCAGATGTTGCGGTGGCGTTTGATGTTACTCATGCTACTGACTATCCCGGTATTAGCCACGCGAAATATGGCGATATTAAGTGCGGAGCAGGTCCTGTGATTGGACGCGGGCCAAATATCAACCCTGATGTGTTTGAACGTTTGATTGCTGCTGCTAAGTCTGCGGGTATTCCGTATCAGGTTGAGGCATTACCTGGGCATTCTGGAACTGATGCATGGCCTATTCAGGTTTCAAAGGCTGGTATTCCAACAGGTCTGGTGTCGGTTGCACTTCGTTATATGCACACCCCGACTGAAGTTATTTGTCTTGACGATCTTGATGCTTGTGTCGCCTTGCTTGTCCAATTCGCTCAAGATCTAGAAGATGCGCAGTCTTTTGTACCTGGTATGGGCGATTTTAGCCATGAGGCTGGTTGTGCGCATGATGACGCGTCAGCCGACAAAGGCAATGCGACAAACGAGAGCAAGAAAAAGGAATAAATCTTGAAGGACAAGATTGAAGAAATTGCGCGTAATCGTAAAGCACTTCATGATTATGAAGTGCTTGAGACCTATGAGGCCGGTATTGTGCTTTCCGGTACTGAGGTTCGGTCATTGCGTGACAATCACTGTCAGCTAACTGATTGTTTTGCGTTGATTCGCCATGGGGAAGTGTGGTTGCATGGTGTGCATATTCCACCCTATGCTTTTGGTAATTTGAATAATCCTGACCCTGACCGAAAGCGCAAATTGCTGTTGCATAAGAATCAGATTCGTAAGCTTGATCAGCAGACAAAAGAAAAGGGCATGGCTCTTGTGCCTTTAAAGATTTACTTCAGTAAGAATTCGTTGGTTAAAGTTGAACTTGCGGTTTGTCGGGGCAAGAAGTTGCACGACAAGCGTCAAGCGATGGCTGAGCGTGATTCAAAGCGTGAAGTGGAGCGTGCATTGAAGGAAAGGAGTCGCAGATGAGCGACCAGGATACACATGTGGCCGACAACTCTCAAAGCACTGATGAGTATGAGGAACTAGAGTTTTCTGAAGATGACATCGTTGGCTACATCGAAGACGAACGCGGCCGTCAGATTGGCCTTATCGTTGAAGAAAACGGCAAAGAAGTTGAATACTATTACGCCGAAGAAGATATTGAAGAGAAACCTGCGCCTAGCGCTAAACCTAAAGATGCGGCGAAAAAAAGCAGCAAGAAAAAGGACGAGCAATACGAAGAGCCAACCGATGGGAGCTTAGGTATTACGCGCGATGGCGTGCAGGAAGCCACTGACGATATGAATGCAATTTTCAAGGATGGCGTGAAGGTTGCCGCCGAAATGAAAGGCGCATTTGATGACATTAAAAGCGCGTTGGACTTTAGCTCGCTTCTGAAGTAGAATCATTTATCCTGTCTGACTGCTTTATGGCGTCAGGCATGCACTTTGAAAAGGTGGACCGCAGCGTCCCGCCCGGCATTATGCCATGCACGACGGGGGCGACTGGTTTCGACATGGTACGTTTGAACTGAGGAGCAGGTCGTGGTCTCCTCGCCACGTTAAACAGGGGTAAAGTCAAGTTAATTGGCAAAAACAACTCCCAGAGCGCTCCGGCGCTCGCCATGGCTGCTTAATTAGCGCCTGGCACGTCAAACCCGGGTTGTCCCCGGCTTGGGTGCGACGTCATTTTAGGGGACTGCATCAAAGCACGTAGCCGGTATGGCTTTGGTAAAGATTGAACCGACTAGGAAGCACAACGTTTGCTCGTTGACCTCGGTGTTTCCGAATTTCGATAACGAGATAAGCTTGTAGAGCCTGATGGATTTCGTAGTATGGACCGGAGTTCGATTCTCCGCGCCTCCACCAAGTAAACCTTGCAGGTCCTAAAACGGGCCTGCTTTTTTAATATTCATAAGACATTAAGTGGCTTTTCTGTGCCGTTGGCTTCAGATTTTAGTTAACCAACCACAAGATGTATCTCGCATTGATACAATATGTTGACTTGAAAACTCGACCTTATCATGAGAGCTATGTCGAAAGATAAATTAGGAAAACACGGCCGCCATGCCGGTCAAGATAAAACTTCGCAATCGCAAACGCAACCTGTGTATACTCCTGAGACAAATCAGGTCTATGCTGATGTATATCAAAATACACCAGCTTATCAGGCGCAAACTAGTTCCTTTGAGCCAGAAATGTATAAGCGCCCCAAACGTAAAGTCGGTAAAATTTTAGGCATTACTTTTGGGTGTATTCTTGCCGTTTTGGTCGCTGCTTATTGTGGTGTTGCAATTTATTTTGGTAGCCATTTCATGCCTAAAACAAAGCTTGGCACTTCAGATGTTTCCCTTATGAGCGTTTCCGATGTAGAAAAGCAGCTGTCCGATAGCCTTTCTAACTATAAACTCACGATTTCAGGTAATGGCTTTAATCTTGCTTTAAATTCATCTGACATGGGTTTGTCAATAAACGCTTCTGAAGTTGCTAACAATGCGATTAAGTCAATAAATAACTGGCTGTGGCCTATCGAGCTTACGCGTTCGCATGATCTGACGGATAGTGTAGTTTCCACCTATAACAATTCTGGTCTTGAGAAAACTATAACCACAGCTGTTGATGAATTTAACGCTACGGCTTCTCAGCCTACTAATGCCACAGTTGCTTACGATAATTCGAAAAAAGCCTTTACGGTAACGAAGGAACTTGTGGGAACCGCTTTGGATGCTAAAAAGGTAACCGAAGCTGCTGATGCTGCGCTTGCTGAGCTCACACCTAAAGTTTTTCTTTCTAGTTC
>CAVEUW010000108.1:0-5174 GCA_963619015.1 Senegalimassilia sp.
ACCACCATTGCAGTAGGATGGTGCTATGTTTTCGACAAAATGGGACGTTGACTACCAAGTCGTCGGTGTTGAACCGAAGGATAATCTAGCACTTGTAGTTTCATGGTCCGATGGCTCACGACGAGAATATGATATGAAGCCGTTTTTGGACGACTGCGGTGAATATTTCGGGCGCTTACACGATGCTGATTATTTCAAGCTTGTTCGTGTAAGCGAGTTTGGTGATACGGTTGAATGGCCTGATGGGCAGGATATCGCCCCTGAATCTCTGTTTGAGAATCCCCGTATTTTGACTGCTTAAATCCTTTTGTCGTTCAATATTCTATTTGCACGTCTGAACTGGCTGAGTCTTGGTAAAATGCTGCCAGTTGTGTATTAGTGTGTCTTCGGCGTGTGCTCGCTGTGGCGTGCGCGTGAGTGCGCGGCTGCGGTAGCGCTCGTGTACTCGCAGTGGTGCCCAAAGCTTGCTATTGGCGAGCGCCCGCACGCGGGTTCGCTTGCTCGCGGTTCCGCACGCGGCACTGCCTACGGGTCCGCCTGTGTGCTCGCACGCGGCACCGCCCGTTGACGCATCAAGATAAATGAGGTTTGCCCATGTCAATGTCGCCTAGGTTCAAGAAGAAGTCGGCCATCTTGGTTGCCGCCATCGCCGTTAGCGTGGTGGTAATGGGAGCGCTGCTATACGGCATGCAGGAACGCCTGCAAATTGCCAACTGCGATTCAGAAATCAAACAGCAGATGGAATCGCTGCCTGAGCTTATCGCCGAGGCTAACGACGAAACCGAGCAGAACACAAAAACCTTCGACGCCATTTATCAATCGAAGGCCGAAACCGTTCAGTTCATGAAGAACAATAACGTCGGCTTCGAGGCAACCGATGCGAAAATGGCCGAGTACGCCTCCGTCTTCAACGTCAACAATATGCTGGTGGTGAAGAAAGACGGCACCATAATTGCCCAGGCCAAAGCCACGAAGGCAGATTTCACCGATTCGCGCTTCGACGCGTTGCGCCAAACGTTCAGCTCGAATAAAGCTTCCGAGGCCGTAAGCCTTACCGCTGACGTTGACGGCTGGGCTGACCGCTACTATTCGTGCGCGCTCGACGCCGACACCATGGTGGTGATTGAGCACACGCCCGAGCAACTTGACGATCTTATTGACACGTCCGGTTCCATTTCGGCCGTGCTCACCGATGTCACTATCGGCAAAAACGGCTACGTGATGGCCGTGAACGCAGACGACAAGTCCATCGTGTACAACCCCGACAGCACGCTTGTTGATAAAGATGCCACGCAGCTGGGGCTTTCCGCATCCGACCTGGTCGACGGCAACTTCTTCCACGCTACCTTTAACGGCGACGCGGTCTACTGCGGCGTTTCGCAAATCGATGACATGTACTACGTGTACACCGTGCCTGAATCCGACCTGCTGGCTGCCCGCGGCATTACCGTCGGCGTCATCCTGTTCGTGTTCTTGGCTGTGGTGGTGGCCGTGGCGCTGTACGGCATTTATGTCATGCGCGATGACGAGCGCACTGGCACCAAGGAAAAGTACCGCGCGTTCGGCGGTTATCATTACAATCGTGCCATCGGCAAGAAGGCTATCGTGCTTTCTGTTGTGGGCTTTTTGGTGGTGTGCGGCATCGCCTTCTACATGCAGACGCTGTTCGCGCTGTCCAACCAGTCGGTCACCAATTCGCAGCGCGCGCAGGAAATTTCTGAGACGCTTGATCGCAACAACACACGCGCCGCTGACCTGAAGAAACAGTATTCCACGCGCTACATTACTAAGTGTCACGAGGCCGCTTACATCCTTGAGCAGAACCCCTCGTTGGCGACGCGCGAAAAGTTGGCTGAAATGGTCAACGTTTTGCAAATCGCTACGATTTACGTGTACAACGGCGATGGCGAAATGACGGCGAGCTCAACCTCGCAGCGCTCGTACACGCTGTCGAACACTTACGGCGATTCGTCTTACGAATTCCGCAGCCTGCTTGCCGGCAAGGACGAATACGTGCAGGACCCGGCAACCAACGCCTCAACAGGCGAGGTGCAGCAGTACCTGGGCGTGGCCACGTATGACGAAAACGGCATCGCGAATGGCATCGTGCAGATTTCGGTGCGCACGACGCGTCTGCAAACGCTTCTGACCAGCGTGAAGATCGACCACGTGCTTGACGGCGTGAAGGTTGGCTCGGAGGGCTTCGCCTTTGCGCTGAACAAAGACGACGGCAATACGGTTGCGTATTATCCCAACAGCAAGATGGTTGGAAAAACAGCCACTGAACTGGGGCTTACCGATACTCAGATCAAGGACGGCTTCTCGAATTACGTTACGTTGAACGATAAACAGTATTTCGCGAACTGCTTGGAGCTTTCGGACTATTACTTATATGTGGCTGGCCCCGAGGGCGAGCTTATGGCCGAGCGTGCGCCGCTGACGGTGGCGACGGGCATTATCGCTGCGGTGTGCCTGGCGTTTGTGTTTGTGGTGCTCTCGCTTGAACGTGCAGGTGGGGAAGGCGCGCCTGCGGGCGCGGGTGCTGCTGGTGCGGCTGGCCGCGGTGCCGGTGCTGGCGCGGGTGCTGCTGGCACGGCCGGGCGCCGTCGCAAGGACGCCGCTGCTGCCAACGTTGCAGGCGCAGCCACCAGTGCAGCCGCCGCTGGCGTTGACTCCGCCGCTTCCGCTTCTGCAAGCACTACTTCCGCCGCCACCTCAGCCTCGGCCGTTGCCACTTCAGTCTCGGCCGCCGCTGCCGAAGACGCCCCCGATGCGCGCGTCGTCGACGTTACGCTTGCCGATGGCACCACCAAAAAGACCGAGTCGGCCGTCAGCCGCTGGTTGAACCGCTCGATGGATTGGCACGAGAAAACCCCTGAACAGAAGCTTTCTACAACCATTCGTTTGTTCGTTGGCATAGCTGCATTCGTCGTGTGTTTCGCCGTCATTTTCGAAGACCAAATTTTCGCTGAAACATCGGTGTTCCGCTACATTTTGGGTGGCGGTTGGGACCGCGGCCTCAACATTTTCGCAGTCACAGCCTCAATCATGTATGCGTGCGTGGCGCTGACGTTTGCTGCGATTGCTCAGTGGGTGCTGCACTTGCTCTCTGACGTGCTGGGCACACGCGGCGAGACGGTGTGCCGCCTGCTTTCGAGCATGGTGAAGTACGGCACGGTGCTGGTCATGCTGTACTGGTGCCTGGGCGTGCTCGGCGTTGATACGGCTACGCTGTTAGCTGGCGCCGGCATTATCACGCTGGCTGTTTCGTTTGGTGCGAAAGACCTGATCACCGACATTTTGTGCGGCCTGTTCATTATTTTCGAAGGCGAATTCCGCGTCGGCGACGTTATTCAGGTCGGGTCGAACACCGGCACTGTTATGGATATCGGCGTGCGCACGACGAAGATCAAGAATGGTTCGGGCGACGTGCTGGTGTTGCGCAATAGCGGCATCTCTAACGTGGTGAACAAGACCAAGCTCGATTCGTACGCCAACGTCGACGTCATCTTGCCGACCGGCGAGAGCCTGACGTACCTAGAAAACGTGTTGGCAGAAGAGCTGCCGAAGGTGCGCCGCCGTGTGCCCGACATTATCGACGGGCCGTTCTACAAGGGCGTTGTCGAGCTGACCGAGGAAACCATGACTATCCGCGTGGTGGCAACGTGCGCCGAGGGCGACCGCGGTGCGCTTGAACGCACGCTGAAGCGCGAGATGAAGCTGCTGCTCACGCGTCACGATATCGCGCCGTTTGTGAAGGCGTTTGACCATGATACGGAAGAGAAAACAGCTGAGGAGCTGCGCGCTGAGGCTGCCGAACTGCGCGCTGCTGACCGCTTCACGGCCGAGCAGGAAGATGCTGCCGAAAAGGTGGGCAACGATGCCGCTGGTGGCGCCGGCCCCGACGTCCCGCCCCCGCCAGCGTAAGTAGTGGCGCTTGGCGTGCTGTTGACGACGCTGGCGACTCTTGGGGCGCTTGGCGCATGCGGTGCTGTGCCGCCAGTATAAGTTCGCAGGTAGCGGAAACACCGTCACCATGAGTGGCGCCGGCCCCGACGTCCCGCCCCGCCGGCGTGCGTTGGGGGCGCTTGGCGCGCTGGTGTCGGCGCTGACGACTCTCGGGGCTCTGGCGCTTGCGCGCTGGTGTCGGCGCGTTTGCGGCCCTCCGTCGACTCGCCTTTGCTGGAGTGTGTTTGAGCGCTTCCGGAATCTGTCTGTAGGTGCAAAGCGTTAGCTCGCACAAAAAGACCCTCGTGCACGTGCGTTACGGTAAGAATGTTGCGCCGCTTCGCGGCTTTCGATTAAGGTGCGTGATAAGATCACGCACCCACAAACAACATGGGCTTGACCTGCATAAATAATTCGTAGGTGTTTGGTCTTATCAAACACACGGAGCGAAGCTCCGCAATGCGGAAAGCGGCGTTTTGCGCTTCGGGTAGTTCGCTTTCGGAATCTGTCTGTAGGTGCAAAGCGTTAGCTCGCACAAAAACGACTCTCGTGCACGTGCATTACGGGCGCCGGCCCCGACGTCCCGCCTCCGCCGACGTAATTTGGGCACGTGCTGGCCGTGGTTTATGCATGTAATACGTATTACTACTCGTTAATTTATTCTATAATCCGAAGTGGGTTCAACAGCAATCTGCGTGCCGGGCAGCGCCTCCAAAAAGGTTGGAGGTGATGCCCAATGCTCGATTTTCTTACTGAAGTCATCAAATTTCTTGCCGCATTGGCAGGGCTGGCAACAGCGGTTATCGGCATTTCCTCGGCACGCGAGCAACGCTCGCGTAGAAAAAAGAAGAGCCGTCGTCGCTAGACGATAGCTCTTGCCAAAACTATAACAGCGCTGCCCGGCTAGCAACCGCGGACTTTGCTGTTGGACTCATTCTATCATGTTTGGCATCATCTGGCTGCATTAGTACATACGCTCACAATAAAGACCTGGATAAAAGTGGGGGATTTGCGATTCAGCAAATAGCCCTTCACTGTCAATGCAAGTTGCTTGCACCCTAAACGGCAAAATATGGCACGTTTGCAAGGTCCATGTAGCGCGTGGATAGCACCATTTCCCTAGCTTGCACCCTGAATGGCAAAAATGGCACATTTGCAAGGTTTCTGTAGTGTTATGCAGCGTATCTGGTCCGTTTTGGCACATTTGCAAGGTTTCTGTAGCGTCG
>CAVEUW010000109.1:0-5125 GCA_963619015.1 Senegalimassilia sp.
CAGCGCTCGAAGCCTGGGCGTCTATGGTCCGTGAATCTGTAGCTGCTCAGCTTGGCCAAGGTATCGATATTCCTGGATATAAGCTCGTAGCAGGTCGCAAAGGCCCACGTAAGTGGGCGGACGATACAGAAGTCGAGCGGCTGATGAAATCGATGCGGATGAAGCGTGAAGATATGTATGACTTTAAGCTCATCACGCCAACTAAATTCGAAGCGGCCATCAAGGCCAATCCGAAGCTGTTGGGTGCCCAACAACAGCAAAAAATTCGTGACTGCATTACGCAGTCCGAGGGCAAGCCATCCGTTGTGAAGGAATCCGATAAACGTCCAGCTCTTGAACTGGCCGGTAAGTCAGATTTCGAAGCGATAGGATAAATGTTATAAGAAGTTCCTTTAGTTAATTTATTTTTTATAGGTATTTATATGTCTAAGATTGTATTAAAGAACGTTCGGATTAACTACCCGAAGCTCGCAGTTCCCCAGGAAAATCGTTTTAGCCAAGATGGCCGCAAGTTCTACAGCGCCCAGATTGTGATTGCGGAAGATGATACAGCGAATCAAGCGATTATCACCAAGGGTATTAAGGAAGCTTTCGTAGATAAGTTTGGCGCTAAAGCCGAACGCTTCTATAACCTCGCACGCGAGAACAAGAACACACGCGGGCTACAGCATGATGTGGAAAGACACTACTTTTACTTCAACGCTAAGCGCCGCGAAGAGAATAGCGCTCCCATCGTGTACTCGGCCGACTTAAAGCGCGTTCTTACGACAACACAGGAGATGCCGAAATCTGGTGACTACATTGATGTGGTCGTTCAATCTTGGTGCTACGACGTAAGCGGCAGCAAGGGCGTGGGCTTTGAGCTTGTCTCGATCCATTACCGCTGCGAGGGCGAACCGTTCGAAGGCACTGGCATTCGTGCCTCAGCCGATGACTTCGAGGCCCTCGCCTCCCCAGCGGTTAATAGCGATGATTTAGAAGCTTTCGTGTAGTAACGAGCTTAGGAGCCTCGGTAGCTGAACGAGGCTCCCTAAGTAAGGCCCCATTGAGTCTGTTATAGAGCCTCGGGGTAGTTGCCCAAGGGATGGGGTCTTACTTAGGAGACGGGAGGCTTGTAGTGCAGGGATGCGGCCGGCGTCGACAGAAGGGACGCACGGTTCTAAAGAAGCGAGATACTCCGGGACTCAGAGGTTGACATTTCCTCCATTCGCTTCTGGGCGTCTCGTCTCCACCCAATTTAAAAGGAAGAGCAATGATTGTTTACGCTGACATTGAAACTTACAACGAGACACCGATATCCGTTGGCTCGCATAAGTATGCCGAGACAGCTGAACTGCTACTTTTTGGCTATGCCATCGAGGAGGGTCCCGCAAGAGTGTGGGATGCAACTTGCGAAACAATCCCAGCCGAACTGGACGAGGTCTTGCGGGACAAGGCAACCCGCTTAGTGTTCCACAACGGCATGATGTTTGACTCTATCGTTCTTTCTCGCGTGCTACCACAGTACGACTGGAGTGCTAAGCGAATCATTGACTCAATGGTCATCGCATACCAGCATGGCTTACCCGGAGCGCTTGCAGATCTTTGCAAAGTGTTCGGTTTAGAAGAGAGCGAATCGAAGATGGCGGACGGTTCTCGTCTAGTGAACCTTTTTTGCAAGCTACTTCCCAAGAACTGGAAAGACCAGCGAGCGACTAAATCTACTCGCCCAGAGGATTGGGCCCTTTTTAAAGAGTATTGCCGGATGGATATTGTCTCGATGCGAGAGGTATTCAAACGTCTTCCTAAGTTTAATTGCACCAAGGGCGAGCGTGAAGTTCAGCTCGCGGACGCAGCGATCAACCAACGCGGCTATCGCATCGATGCTGAACTAGCGAAAGGTGCGTTGCGTCTTGATAAGGACCACAAGGATGGCCTGGCGGAACGAACGCGAGCGCTAACCGACGGCACAGTGACCCGCGCCACTCAGCGCGACGCGATGATTGAGTTCATCGAAAAGCAATATGGCTGGCGCTTGTCATCTATGACAAAGGCAGAGGTCGAGAGAAAGATTGATGCTGACGATGTGCCCGAGCCTGTGAAGGACTTGTTGCGTCTACGCTTGGCGAGCGCTGCGACCTCAGCGAAGAAGTACGAGAAGGTTTTGGATGCTGTGTCCGCGGACGGACGCCTGCGCGGGACCTTGCAGTTCCGCGGTGCGATGCGAACCGGTCGATTTGCGGGACGCATCTTCCAACCACAAAATCTCGCCCGCCCTGCTTTCAAGGAAGCTGGTTTCTTCGAAGCTATCGACTTAATTAAGGCAGGCGTTGCAGAGTCTTTCTATGAGGACGTACGCCCTGTCCTATCGACTTGCCTTCGCGGTCTTATCGTGGCCGATGAGGGCAAGACTTTTGCTGTTGCCGACTGGTCTAACGTCGAGGGTCGAGTGCTTGCGTGGCTCGCAGGGGAGGAGTGGAAGCTCAAGGCATTTCGCGATTTCGACGCAGGCCACGGGCACGACTTGTACAAGATGACGTACGGTAAGACTTTCGGGATTCGTCCAGAGGACGTGACGAAACCCCAAAGGCAAATGGGCAAAGTCTTAGAGCTGGCCCTGGGGTATGGGGGCGGAGCGGGTGCGTTTGTCACTTTTGCTAATGGGTACGGCATGAACCTGAAGGCAGTGGCCGATGACATTTACGCCGCCCTCGATCCCGCCATCGTCAGCGAAGCTGGCAGAGCTTGGGACTGGTTCGTAAAGAATGACCGGACGAACGGTCTTGACAAGCATACGTTCGTAGCCGTTGATGCCGTCAAGCGCGCGTGGCGCTTGGCCAATCCTCACATTGCCGAATTCTGGGACTTAGTAGGTGCGGCTTGTTTGAATGCCATTCAGAATCCGGGCATGGACTTTGCTGTGCGCTACAACATCGTGGCGCATTACGATGGCCAATACCTAACACTCAGTCTCCCGGCAGGACGGAAACTTGTGTATGCCAAGCCGCGCATTAACGATGAGCAGTCAGGCTCATTCACTTACTTAGGCATTGATCAAAAGGTACGCAAATGGTGCCGGCTTGAAACCCATGGTGCAAAAGCGGTTGAAAACCTAGTGCAAGCCACGAGCTGTGACTTGCTTTGTGGCGCCTTGGTTCGGCTTGAGAAAGCCGGCATGTGCCCAGTGATGCACGTTCACGACGAGATCGTGTGCGAAGTACCCGAAGCCACTGGGGAGAGCGCTTATGCGCTACTCGCTGCGATTATGACAAAACCAACTAACACTGTTTACGAAGGCCTTCCACTAGCGGTAGATGGCTTCGTTGGTAATAGATATAAGAAGGCGGATTAATCATGGAAGATTTACACATTGTGTCACCCAATATGCGAGTCGAGAAAGATTACGAATTCGGACGTGTCATTCTGATTTTCGAATCAGAGAAGACGGACGTTGAGTTTCTTATTCCGTCTTACGCCGCGCTTGACATAGGTCTTGAAATTCTCGCTGGCGCTAAGGATGTTATTGATAAGTTTTATAAGCGGGTCTCTGAGGAGACTGTCCAATGACAACACCGGAGGGGCGAATTGTTAGCAAGTTCTTAGCGCGTTGCAAGGCGCTTGGACTCGACGTGCGCAAGTGCGCATGGGAAGGACGCAGAGGTGCACCAGACCGCTTTGTGATGGTCAATGGACGTCACTATTGGATTGAATTCAAAGCACCTGGGCAGAAGCTCAGAGAGCACCAGGAGCGAGAAATTAAACGCATGGAGCGTGCCGGCTGTCGTGTATTCGTAATCGATAGCGAAGATGTAAACCCACAAGACTTAGTTTAGGGAGGACTAAATGGACGAGAAATTCATTATTTTGCAGAAGACCAAGAGTCTCATTGGTCATGAGCGAGAAACTGTTCGTCGTGCCTTAAAGCTGTGCGACTTAATTACCCGCAAGTGGGACCACCCGAGTACACAAGCATCTTTTGATGTACATGAGGCCTTGGCCGAGTTACTTGTAGCTATGAATACCCAGCTAGCTAAGGATGGCGGCGCTGATGAGACTGACCGTCTGTACAAAGAGATTATAGATATTCGCTACCGGCGAGTGGGGTCACGGCAATGGTAGATACTTGGACAGCGTTTAGCCCATATGACGAGCGCACTTGGCCACTTGCTGGTGTGCGTATTCTCGTTCGTGTGAGAAGTCAAAGTGTACCTGACGATTTCTGTATGTACGCCTGTCGGTTTCACGATGAATTTGTTCCGTCTTTATATCCAAAGAAGCATCTTCGTCGTAGAGACATACTGGCATGGAAGTACGCGCCAATTCGTTTGTTCGAGGTGAAAAGTGAGTAACTTCGTTCCGCGCCCATATCAGAAGCTCATCATCGACGCGATCGTCGAGCGTCCCCGTCTATGCGTTTGGGCGGGTATGGGCCTTGGCAAGACAGTATCTACGCTCACGGCCATTAAGCAAATCCTCAATTTTTTCGAGGATGGACCTGCTCTTGTGCTCGCTCCGAAGCGCGTAGCCTCAACCACTTGGCCAGATGA
Organism: Senegalimassilia sp.; assembly: GCA_963619015.1. GTDB lineage: Bacteria > Actinomycetota > Coriobacteriia > Coriobacteriales > Eggerthellaceae > Senegalimassilia. The sequence goes on from CAVEUW010000109.1 coordinate 4,527, forward strand.
AGCCGCTAAGTGGGAGCATCTACACGGGCTACGCGTAGTTTCTGCCGTGGGTACTTATAAGCAATTCGTTGCTGCTATCAGGGCACCAGCGGACGTGTACTGTGTGAACTACGAACGCATCCCTGCACTTGTTAAGTACTGGGGAAGGGATTGGCCGTATCGGATAGTCGTTGCTGACGAATCCACGCGGTTGAAGTCTTTCCGTCTGTACCAAGGCGGACGACGTGCTCGCGAGCTGGCGAGAGTTGCGCATCTTTATTGCAATAGATTCATCGAACTGACGGGGACGCCTGCGCCTAATGGGTACGAAGACCTGTGGGGACAGCTGTGGTTCATCGACAAGGGTAGACGTCTTGGCACCTCTATGTCTCGATATCACGAGCAGTACTTCACGCCTAAGCGAGTAGGCAATAATGCCTTCGCAGTGCAGTACGAGTTGCTTCCTTTCGCAGAAGAGCAGATTCAAGAACGGCTACGAGACGTAACGCTCAAGATTAATACGGAAGACTGGTTTCCAATCGATAAGCCAATCGAAACAGACGTGCGTGTCACGTTGCCGGCAAATGCCTTAGAGCTCTACAGACGCATGCAACGAGAGC
>CAVEUW010000110.1:0-5094 GCA_963619015.1 Senegalimassilia sp.
ACTTTCGGCATGAACGTCGCTGAAGCTGCTGCGTGTGGCACGGGTGCCATCGTAGTCGAAGACTCCGCGTGTGCTGAGGTTGCGGCTGCGGATAAGGTTAAAATCGTCCCTTCAGATTTAAAAGGTGTCGTTTCTGTTATTGAGGAATTTGCCGAGGTGAATCTTAATGGGGCTTAATGCTGTGAGGTCTACTGTAGCAAACGAGAACGACGCGCAAACATCATTGTCCAAAACAATTGCAATCCTAAGCGTTTTGTTGGCTATATTTGTTGTTGGCAGTATTTATCTACTGGTAGATAGTTCTTTTGCTGATTATGAATCTAAGCTTCGGATTGTTGTTAGCACTTCGGTTTTTGTTTACTTCTGGTTGTTATTTGTTCTTTATAAGCGTGAAGGCCGTATCGGCTATTTTTGGGTTTTGCTATTAATTTCATATCCTTTTTTCTTTGGGCAGCAGATTCTTCATGTTTTCGAAATTAGTACTACGAGAACCATGATTAGCATTGACCAGTTAAGCAATCAGACAATATTGGATGCTAGTTTTTTCGTTATTTATTCAGTACTGATTATTTCGTTCGGTTATTTACTAATTAGAAATAATATTTTCACACACAGGAGTAATCGCGATGCCTTTGCTATTGGGCTCGATGGCGAAGCTCTAAGAAAAGCATGTATTTGTTTGCTAGTGGTTCTAGCGATTCCTACCATAATTTATCTAGGTAGTAATATCTCTCTTTCAGGAACAATTGGTTATGGCGCCAGAATCGATCCAAACAATGCCTCCCATGGTTTTGACAATATTGCTGGCATCCTCGCGCAGTTAATGCCGTATGTTCTTCTAGGCCTTCTAATCACCAAAAAACGTGGCGAAAAATGGCAATTATTATGTTTGATTGTTTACTATGTGTTGTATATGCTTTCTGGAAGTCGCTCTGCTGTGTTCTCGGCGCTTCCAGTACTTGCTTATCTTTGGTCATCAGTCTTTACAACTAAAAGCCCGCGATCGCAGATGGCTACTATTTTTGTTGCTTTCTTGTGCATAGGTGTTCTGTTTTCTTTTGTTTCTCTTGCAAGAGCCTATGCAACATCTATTGTTATTTCCGATATCGGTCAGATGCTTTCCGAAAATAATGTGGTAGTCGATATTTTCCAAGAAGCTGGCCAGACCTTTGTTGTCACTGGGGCACTGATGGAGAGGGTGCCGTTATATATATCACAGACTAATGGAATTACTTATTGGGCTGGCATTCTATATGTTCTTCCTAATGGTATTACGGGCTATTATTATGCCTCTATTCCGTCTGTTGATGAGCTTGTCTCTCCTTACCTTACGTCCTATGGCGGGGTAGGCTCTTCCTTCATCGCTGAAGGCTATTTAAATTTTGGTCCGTGGTGTTTGTTGGTCATTTTAATTTTTGGACTTTTAATTGGCGGTTTGGCTAATGCGGCGGACAAGGGGCTACGCAAAGGCGATTTGATGATCCTGTTTATTGTGGCGTCCTGTTTTCTGGCTTTCTCATTCTTTATTAGGAGTGACGTAAGAACTTTTCCGCGTACTTTTGTTTGGGATATCTTGCCAATTTTGATCATTCAACAAATTATTTTCGGAAGGTTGGAGCAGCGCAAGATCAGTAAAGCGAGTGCCCGCGGGGTCTCATTAGGGTTAGCGGCTGTTAGTGAACGCCATTATTCGAACGATGTCAGTATAAAGCTATCGAATAATTATGCTCGAATAGCCAGACGCGGTGATTGTATAGACGATGGCTAGTATTTCTTCTTTTCGTAAAAACATGCTCCTTGCTCTTGGTGCGCAGGCGGTTGCACTAGGTGTGGGTCTGATTAAGTCGCTTGTATTGCCCGCTGCTATGTCGGTAGAGGGATTCGCTTACTGGCAGGTATACGTGCTCTACTCTGGCTTCGTGGGTGTGTGCGCTTTCGGTTACACCGATGGCGTATATCTGCTCTACGGTGGTTATGACTATAAAGATCTCCCACTCGATCGCCTTCGCGGCGCGAACAGGGTGTACGGCATCTTTTTGGCGGCGCTTTCCGCCGCGATTGGGTGTCTCTCTATGCTTGGCGATGACGGGCTTCGCTCGTTCACGTTCGTTTTCGTTGCTCTTGATGTTTTCGTGCTGTGTCTGTCTGGGTTGTGTACTTATGTGCTCCAGGTGACCAATCAGTTCAAGCGCTACAGCTTCTGTACCGTGGTGGACAAGGTTATTTTTCTTGCTGCCGCCGTTTGCGTGGCTGCAGTGGGCTTCACTGACTTCCGCCTCTTTGTTGTCATCGATGCGGCGACCAAGGTTATTGCCCTTGCGTGCTTTGTTTGGTTCTGCCGGGGTGTATTTTTCGGGCGCGCGTCTGCACTCGTAACTTCGTCGCGCGAAGCGCTTTTGTATGCCCGTACGGGCATAAGTCTGATGTTCGCGAATTTCTCGGGCATGCTTATCTCCAATCTGGGCCGCCTTATCATCGACTGGCTGGGCGATTTGGCATCGTATGCCTACTACTCGTTCGGCAACTCTGTAACCAATCTGGTGCTCACTTTCGTGACCGCAGTGAGTTCGGTGCTATACCCCAAGCTCAAGCGCGTCTCTGATGGCGACTTGGACTCATACTACGTGAGGATAGACAAGGTGATGCTGCCTATCGCCGCGGTAGGTTTGCTGCTTTACTTTCCGGCGGCGTGGTTCGTGGGAGCCTTCTACGCGAAGTATTCTCCGGTGCTTGCGTATCTCAACGTGATGTTCGTATCTGCCGTGTACCAGGCAAGAATGGGCATTTTGGTTAATACTTTCTATAAGACTCTGCGCATGGAGCGTAAGATGTTTCTTGCCAACGCCCAGTGCGTGGCGGCCTTTGCCCTGATGGCGGGCATCTCTTTTTGGATCACACACGATGTGTGGTGGATTGCCGTTTCCACTGCAGTAACCGCTGCTTTGAGGTGCGTGCATTCGGAGCGGGAGATTAGGCAACGACTCGGAGTGCGCGATTTGCGTCCTGCTGTTGTGCAGGGGATTCTTGCAATCGCTTTCTTTGCTCTTACTTTCTCATTGCCATCGATCACCGCTCTGTGCGCCTATTCCGGACTTGCGATGCTGTGCGGTGTGTGGGTTCTTTTGCAGAAGAAAAGAAAGGCGGTTGGCTGATGCACGTCGTATTTACGGTAGGTACGTACTACCCGCTTTTTAGCGCGACTAGCCGTTGCGCTAAAAACCTTGTTGATACAATGGTGAAAGACCATGAGGTAACGGTTATCGCTCAACAGCGCTGGGATAGTCCCAAGAGTGTTGATGATTTGGGCTTGGCTGAGCATTTGAGATATATCAGCACTGGCGTTTCGCGCGCACGTGCATATGTTGATAGACGCATGAACACCAGAGGTACATCGAAAGCGTGGAAATGTGGCAATAGGTTTCTGGCTGGGGTGCGATATAGAGAGACGTTGTTTTCTCCCACCGCTTGTCACAAATCTGAAGTAAATGCTTATTTGCGTGAGCTTGAAAGATTGAATCCAAAGCCTGATCAGCTTATTCCGGTCTCACTTCCATTCGAAGGCGTTGTTGCCTGTGCTCTTTATAAGCAAAAGAACCCAGAAGTAGTTTTAACGCCCGTTATTTTTGATCAATTCAGCGAATCGGCGACTCTTCTTAAAACGGTATACGAAAGACGTGCAAAGTTTGAAGCGAGTGTGCAACTCGAGCGCAAGGTTGCTGAGATAGCGGACCGCATTTTTACCGTGACATGGGACGAGCATATCCAGAAGTGTATGCCCGATCTTGTTGATAAATTTCAGCATATTGAGCATCCTATGCTTATACATGATGAAGCTTATGATTATGCCGACGACAATGTGTTTGATGAGGGTCTCCATGCGGTTTATGCTGGAGCGCTTAATGCGGCTGTTAGGGATCCGCATCTGCTTACGGATTTATTTGAAGGGTTTAACGATAGGACGGGTATAGGTCTAAAGTTGCATTCATATGCGATGGGAGATGGCGTGAGCATCGTTGCGGATGCACAAAAGCGAAGTCCACGAGATATTGAACTTTGTAGCCCCGTCGCGCCATCTGCGCTTTTGCCCATTTATGCTTCCGCTGATTTACTTGTTTCTGCAGGGAATAATGTGATTGACCAAAAAGCCAGTAAGATTACAGAATATATGGCCACAGGGAAGCCAATCTTGCATATAGCGCAACGTAAGGACGACCCCGTTATTTCTGATATCGTGCATTATCCCTTGGGCCTGGTTCTCTATGCGACAGATTCTATTATTGAAAATCAAGAACATTTGGCATTGTTTATTAAGAAGGCGTGCGGAAAGCGTGTCGCTTTTGAAGAGGTGGCGGCTTTGTTTCCGGAAGAGGTCCCTTCCAATGTGGGCAATTTGATTCTGGGGGGGGTACTGCTCTTTGCCGGAAATCTTTCAAGAGTTGTGACCCCTGATTATTTATGCCAGCTTATGCAACAAATGCCGTGTCGTGGCCTTAAAGCACGCTTTTTTACAAGCGGTTCGCCGTTTGCTGTTCGCTTGGATGGTTATAAAGATGCAGGAATAGAAAGACGTGGCTGGATTGGCGCTGACGAGCTACGCGAAGAGATGATTTCAGCGGAACAACTTCTGTCAATTGCAGAGGTTGAGGGCAAACAAATGTCGAGTAAGATTTTTAGCTATATGTCAACTGGTAAACCTGTGATTCATATTTACTATGCTAAAGATGATATTAATGTTTGCTTTCTTGAACGTTATCCACTTGCTCTATGCGTAAGGGCTAATAAAGATAAGGTTTCGCATAATGCACGAAAGATTTTACTTTGGTATATCTGGTCATTTGGCCAACGAATTACCTGGTCTGATATTAAACAAGAATTTAGAGGTTTAACGCCGGAATTTGTTGCCGGTAAAGTGTTATCAGTTGAGCTTGACTCATCAATAAATTTGGAGAGCCATGAATAATCAAAAAGGAATTCTGATGTCAGAAAGCGCAGTTCGTACGGAAATGTCGCTGCGAAAAGTTCAAGCTGAAGAACTCGGCTTACTTTGCATGTTTAAATCTTTTTGCGAAGCCAGGGGTCTGCAATGGTCTTTGG
>CAVEUW010000111.1:0-5055 GCA_963619015.1 Senegalimassilia sp.
ATGAGGTGCTTGATATTCTGCACGCTCACGATGTGACTATTTCTATCGGTGATGCAATGCGCCCAGGTTGCAACTATGACGCAACCGATGCAGGTCAAATTTCTGAACTTATTGAAATTGGCAAGCTGACCAAACGTGCTTGGGATGCCGGTGTTCAGGTGATGGTTGAAGGGCCAGGCCATATGGCAATTAACGAAATCGAGGCGAACATGCGCCTTGAAAAACGCCTTTGCCATAACGCACCTTTTTATGTGTTAGGGCCACTCGTAACCGATATTGCTCCTGGCTATGATCATATTACGGCTGCTATTGGCGGTGCTATTGCTGCAAGTACGGGTGCTGATTTCTTGTGTTATGTAACTCCTGCTGAACATCTTCGTCTTCCCGACGTACAGGACGTGCGTGACGGATTAGTTGCTACAAAAATTGCTGCCCATGCTGCAGATATCGCAAAAGGTATTCCTGGCGTGCGAGACCGCGATAATCGCATGTCTGACGCTCGTCGTCGTATGGATTGGGAAGAACAGTTTAGTCTCGCTATTGACCCTGTTCGTCCACGAGAGGTTTTTCAAAGCGCTCCGCCAGCAAACGAAGGAACGTGTACCATGTGTGGCAAAATGTGCGCAGTCAGGACAGTTAATACCATCATGGATGGCCTTGTCATTGACCTAGACAACGAATAGATGTTTCTCTATCGTGAACATTATCGCTGTAACATTACGCTATACGTTACTGTATGACGTAATGTTCGCAAGCATAAGTTGCAACAGGGGAGGGCTCCAACAATGAAATCGGTTCTTACAATTGCTGGTTCAGACTCGAGTGGTGGCGCAGGAATCCAAGCTGATATTAAAACTATTGAGTCATATGGTTTGTTCGCTACAAGCGCAATTACGGCTATTACCGCGCAGAATACGCTCGGCGTTCGTGCAGTTCAAGATATCGAGGCATCGGTTGTCGCTGCTCAAATAGATGCGGTCTTCGAAGACATTAGGCCTGATGCGGTAAAAATTGGTATGGTTTCATCCTCTGAAATCATCAAAGTAATAGCGCAGCGGCTCATGGAGCACAAAGCGGCGAACATTGTGCTTGATCCGGTAATGGTGGCAACAAGCGGTGCACGTCTTATTGCAGAAGACGCTATTGACGCGCTTAAGAAATACCTACTGCCGTTAGCGGATGTTGTAACGCCTAATATCCCTGAAGCTGAAGTGCTTTCGGGCCTTTCCATTGAGAATGACAGCGATGTAGAACAAGCTGCAGCAAGAATTGCCTCACTTACGAATGGTGCTGTGCTTGTAAAGGGCGGCCACCGAAGCAATGCAGCTGATGACTTACTTATGGAGTATGAGCAGCCTGGCAGATGGCTTCGCTCTGACAGAATTGTTACGGTAAATACGCATGGTACAGGCTGCACGCTTTCAAGTGCAATTGCATCAGGCCTTGCACAAGGCAATTCTGTAGAAGTCGCAGTTCGCCGTGGTAAAGCCTTTGTTCGTGGCGCCATGTCAACTGGCCTAAATTTGGGTTGTGGCTCAGGCCCGCTTAATCATATGTGGTGCCACTCTTCAGCTGATATCCCTGAGTTCAAGTAAATACACCGATAAAAAAGCCCCGTTTTTGCTTGCACAACGGGGCTAATTGAATTTCTAAGTATTCGAATAACTTAAGGCAGTTCAAAGCGACGTTCGCCGCCACAGTTAATCTGTTTGATTTTGCCCTTATCAACTAAATAAACAAGGTGTGCCATGGTTTCACCCATGCTATAGAATTTCTGATCAATCGGCCATCTGTCCCAGTTTGCATGGCGCCATTTCGTGTGAGATGAAATGTCAATGAGGTCTGAATGACCACCTGCGACCAACTGATATATCTCTTCTAGGCGCTCATGGTCGTGTTTGATAATGGCGTCGGCTCTGTCAGATGCGTTTGAGTAAGGTGTGCCGTGTCCTGCTAAAACAATATCAACGTCGTACTTTTGAATCTTTCGTAAGCTGTTGTGGTATGTGGCAAGTGCGTTGTAGGAAGTAAACCACGAGGCAACTGCGGGCGTCGACCGCTCGAGAATATGATCACCCATAATCATAAGTTTTTCGGCTTCGTCGTACAGACAAATATGCCAAGGATTATGTCCCGGAGTCTCTATAACGGTAAAAGTAAATTCACCGCAAGAAATTTTGTCTCCCTCACGCAGATATTGCAGATGGGCCTGACATTCAAGCGGCAATTGCTCTGCAGTAAGCGCAACGCGTCCAGCATCAAGTAGGCCTAATTCACTTTCGCTTGCAACTTTGCGAAGCAGCGGATGCGATACGTTGTCTTCAAGGTTCTGTAGGTATTGAACTTCTTCAAAAGAATGAAAATTCGCATATACATGCATACCTTCGCGATACACACGATTTAAATTACCGGTATGGTCGGGGTGTGAATGCGTCAAAATAATTTGCACGCTATCCCAGTCGCGTCCAAGAGCATGAAGCGCATTTGTTAAGGCTTCCTCGCAAGCTGGGTTGTCGTACCCGACGTCAATGACTGTAGTTTCATTCTCGCCTAAAATAATGTATGAATTCAGCATCATTAAAGGTGTATGGGGAAGAGGTACTTGTACCAGGTACATTCCCTGTCTTACCGGAATGGGAATCCCATAGGAAGTTTGCCCCGAATTTTCGCGAGCCGTTTTTTCGGTCGCTTGATCACTCATGTCTTTCCCTTTCGTGTCCCGTTGCTACTGCAACGCCTATCGTTGCTCCCCCTTGAGCACACTCTATTGTGCCACTTGATTTTGGCTTAGTCACGCTACAAGTACCCTTATGTAGCTAAAGTTGTATAAAAATGTTCTATAGGTATCAAAGTTGTGTGAATAATAAAAAAGGCCAGGTAAATACCTAGCCTGAAAATTTGGTAGCTCCGACCGGATTCGAACCGGCGACCTTCGCCTTGAGAGGGCGACGTCCTAAACCGCTAGACGACGGAGCCATTTGGCTGGGGTGGAAGGAGTCGAACCCTCACATGCGGTACCAGAAACCGGTGTCCTGCCATTAGACGACACCCCAGTGTTGTCGCGCCTTGAAGATATGCCTTCAGGTGCAAGCGCGAGAATGTATATTACGCACCCTCTCCGTTTTCGTCAACACTTTTCTCGAACTTTTCTCAAAATGTGTTGCCGGCAAGGAGATGCTTGGTGAAATCAAGAAGCGCATCTTTAGTATTTGGAACGCTTTCTTCAATAACTGCATCAAGTGCGCTGTTGAGAATTTTACCAACTGTAGGGCCGGCTGGGACGCCAAGGTCAAGGACATCCTTTCCGTTAATAGCAAGGGACGTGATGCTAAAAGCGCACCCTGCGGCTTCGAGCTCGTTTGCAATGCGTTCAATATCATCAACAAGTTCAACTTGATCATCAACGATATTTGGTGTTTTGCCTCGTGCGTCTCCGCGCTTTAGGTCGCACAAGCTGTGGAAAAGGTCAATGTCGCCATCAAGCTTACGAAGCATCTTGCGAACCGATTTAGGGCTTGCTGCAACAATGTCGTCGTGGTGATAAACCAAAGTGACAACTTTTTCGATAAAAGCATTTGAAAAGGTGAAACGATGCAAGGCTCCTCGTGCAATTGGGGCACTCAGCTTTGGGTGTTCGTAAAAATGGCCACATCCAGCGTCATCGGTAAAATAGCACCCCGGTTTTCCGCTGTCGTGAAAGAGTGCCGCCCAACGCACAAGAGGATATGCGGGAACACCATCGATAACTTTGGCGGTATGTTCAAGCACGTCATAGACATGATATCGGCTGTGTTGTTCAAAACCTTTCATAGAGACAAGCTCAGGTAGAACAACTGACAATGCGTCAACGCAGGTGAGTATTGTTTTCCCGGCACAAGGGCCAAGCAATAATCGTTGTAATTCGCTTGTTATACGTTCGGCTGAAATTTTAATAAGCAGCCCTTTATTCTTAAGCATGCCCTTGTATGTTTCAGTATCAATTGAGTAGCCAAGTTCTGAGGCGAACCTACACGCTCGAAGAATGCGCAGTGCATCTTCAGAAAAGCGTTCATCAGGGTCTCCGACTGCGCGAATTTTATTTGCTTGCATATCAGCAATTCCGCCATACGGGTCTAAAATTCCCTTATCAGGCCTGAACGCCAAAGCGTTCATAGTGAAGTCTCTGCGTGCTAAATCTTCTTCTATAGTACTAACGAAACGAACTTCACTTGGATGCCGAGCATCGTTGTATTCGCCGTCACTACGAAACGTTGTGACTTCAAAAGCGATTTCGTTACAAATCACAGTTACGGTACCGTGTTTAGTTCCGGTTTCATGAACGCGCATGCCGGCCGATTCGCATACTTCTTTTGTCTTTTCCCAAAGAAAACTGCAAGCAATATCAACGTCTGCGCAAGGTCTGCCTAAAATTGCATCGCGAACGCAACCGCCAACTGTCCAGGCTTGTCCGCCAGCAGCATCAAGCACATCTAAAAGCTGTATTGCTTCTGAGGGTAGCGTTATGTTGGAAGAGTTGTTCACGAATTCCCTCTCAATATAATCAAACTAAGCTCATTAGAGATATCTTATCTTTATAGCGCAACAGGTAGATTGAAGCGAGAAGAACGCAAGATTATTTTGTTCGATATTTGAACCTAAATTTTTGCTAGAACAAAGCAATTGTATGAGGCTGCAGGAGTCATTAATTCTGTAGAACCTAATATCTTGTGTTAGTAAACTCTGATGCTACTAAGTATATGATGAGTGATTTCTAATAATTAAGAATTCGAATTTTCACACTGAAATTAGTGATTCAAACAAAATGTGAACATACTATGTTTGATAATTTTGACTGTAAATTTACCCTTGCATTACGCGGTCAGAAACGTATTATGAACAAGCTGCTTTTTTCGAGGGAAGCAGAGGCAATTGAAATTTTTCAAAAAGTTGAAATTTCCTCTTGACGAAAACTTTCAAGGCTGATTAAATACCTCCTCGCGCCGAACGCGGAAACGCAGTCGGCAGCCCGCCTACTTTAAGGCGAAGGCATGAACCTTGAGAACCGAATACTGGACA
>CAVEUW010000112.1:0-4997 GCA_963619015.1 Senegalimassilia sp.
GCGTTGCGGCGTGCGCCCTGCTCGGCAGCAGCCGAGTCGATAAGCGCGTGGTACAGCGTGGTACGCACGTAAGCCGGCAACAAACCATCGAGAACGGCCTCGGGGCTCGGTTCGAAAATAACGTCACCCTCGAGGTGCTCGCTCGCACCTTCGGACTCCTCAACGACAGCAGTTGCGTCGTCAAGGCTGTCCGTGTCGACAGGAAGCAGCTGTTCCTCGCGGAGCTGCTGCTCAGCCGCGTTCTTGGCGTGGTTGTACACCACGATGACCTCGTCGAGTTCGCCGTCGGCATAGGCCTTCGAGCAATAATCACCAATTTCGGTGGCCTGCTCAACGGTCGGGTCGGCGGACAAATTAGCGAAGGAAAGCACGGGCTGAATGTGACGGTACGTGTAGTAACCGACAGCCTTCTTGCCGCAGGCCACAACGCTGACTTCAGCGCCTTCGGCCTTCTTTGCCTTCGTCAGTTTCTCGACGTGGCGCAAAACGTTGCTGTTGAAGCCGCCAGCCAGACCACGGTCTGACACGACAACAACAATAAGTACGTTTTTGACCTCGTCATGCTTGCGCAAAAGCGCGTTCTCGGAGCCACCTACACGCTTGGCAACGTTGGCCAACATTTCGACCATGGACTCGGAATACGGCGTTGCAGCTTCGACGCGCTCGCCGGCGCGACGAATCTTAGCAGCCGCAACCATTTGCATGGTGCGCGTAATCTGCTTCGTCGATGAGACGGAGTTGATACGCCTTTCAATGTCGTGAAGGTTGGGCATCGTTAACCTACCTTACGCCGTAACAGCGAACTGAAGCTTGAAGGCCTCAATCGCAGCGTTGGTCAGGTTCTCGACGTCGTCAGTCCACTTACCGGCCTTTTCGAGTTCGGTGAACACCTCAGGCTTAGAGGCGTGCAGATACTCGAGCATTTCCGTGCGGAAACGCAGGACATCGCCGGTTGGGATGTCGTCCAGATAACCCTTGCCACCAGCATAGATAGCAACAGACTGGTCGTAAACGTCCATCATCTGGAAACGAGGCTGCTTCAGCAGCTCGGTCATGTGGGCGCCACGGTTCAGCTGATCCTGCGTAGCCTTGTCAAGGTCGGAACCGAACTGCGTAAATGCCTTCAGTTCACGATAGGATGCAAGGTCAAGCTTCAGCGTACCAGCAACCTGCTTCATCTGCTTGATCTGCGCGGAGCCGCCAACTCGGGACACGGAAATGCCCACGTCAACAGCAGGACGCTGACCCTGGAAGAACAGGTCGGTCTGCAGGTAAATCTGACCGTCGGTAATGGAAATAACGTTGGTCGGGATGTATGCGGAAACGTCGCCAGCCTGAGTCTCAATGATCGGCAGAGCGGTCATGGAGCCAAGGCCATTTTCCTCGTTCATCTTCACAGCACGCTCGAGCAGGCGAGAGTGCAGGTAGAAGATGTCGCCCGGGTAAGCTTCACGTCCCGGCGGGCGGCGCAGGGTCAGCGCCATCTGACGGTAAGCAACAGCCTGCTTGGTCAGGTCATCGTATACGATGAGCACGTGACGACCCAGGTTTTCCGGGCCGGCCGGCTGGCCGTCTTCGCCGTTGTAGATGAAGTATTCGCCCATAGCAGCGCCTGCCATAGGAGCGATGTACTGCAGCGGAGCAGAGTCAGATGCGGAAGCGTTGACGATAACGGTGTAATCCATTGCGCCGTGCTTCTCGAGCACCTCCTGCACGTTAGCCACCGTAGAGGCCTTCTGGCCAACGGCGACGTAAATGCAGATCATATCCTTGCCCTTTTGGTTCAGGATAGCGTCAACCGCAATAGCGGTTTTGCCGGTCTGGCGGTCGCCGATGATAAGTTCGCGCTGGCCACGGCCAATCGGAATCATCGAGTCAACAGCCAAAATGCCGGTCTGCATGGGCTCATGCACAGGCTTGCGGTGAATAACGCCCGGAGCCTTGAACTCAACCGGACGGGTGCCTTCGGCCTTGATTTCGCCCTTGCCGTCAAGCGGCATACCGAGCGGGTTCACAACACGGCCAAGCAGAGCTTTGCCGGAGGGAACCTCTACCAAACGGCCGGTGGTTTTCACCGTGTCGTTTTCCTTGATTGCTGCGACGTCACCGAGCAAAACGGCGCCGACTTCGTCCTCTTCGAGGTTCTGAGCCATACCGAAGACGGACTGACCGGTTGCACTGCTGGTGAACTCCAAGAGCTCGCCTGCCATCGCATTCTTCAGGCCATCAACGCGGGCGATACCGTCACCAACCTGAATAACCGAACCCACTTCGCGGGATTCGACGTTGGTGTTCAGCGCATCAAGCTGCTTGCGCAGCGCCTCGTCAATAGACTGTGCGGTGATTTCAGTCACTAGCATTCACCTCCATCTGTGGAATCTTTAAGCACGTTGCGCGCGCTTTCAAGCTGCGATGCGACGCTGGCGTCGATACGCTTGCCTTTAGCGCTCATCAAAATGCCGCCGAGCAGGGACTTGTCGATGCTTTCACGCAGGACGACTTTCGTACCCAGATCGGCTTCAGCCTTCTTGGTGATAACCTCGCGCAAATGATCGTCAAGCGGCACAACGGTTGTTACGTCGACCACGGTGACGTTCAGCTTGCGTTCGATCTGCTCTCCGTAGCTCTCCCATACGCGCGAGAGCAACGCGATATCCCCGCGCTCGGCCATAACAGCCAAGGTGTTCACAAGGACCGGGTTAGCGTCGGCGAAAGTGGCTTTCGCCAGGCTAGCCCTCTGCTCGGGCGTATAAGAGCTATCTTGCAAAGAGCTGGAGAGATCCATGTTCGAACGCATAATGCGGAAAATGCGCTCGGTCTGATCGCGAACTTCCAGCACCGTATCTTGGCCGCCTTCTTGCATGGCAGCGTCAAACATTACGGTAGCGTAAGCAGCGATCGTCTCTTTTTGAACATGGCGATTAGTTGGCATTGAAACTACCCGCCTCGTTCACATAGCGCTCGATGATCTTACGGTGATCATCGTCGCTGAGGTCCTGCCCAATCAGGCGGGACGCAACTGCGACAGACGTGTCAGCCACAGAACCCTGAAGTTCAGCGATTGCAGCCTTCTTGTCTGCCTCGATGGCGGCGTGAGCCTTTTCGATCATGGCGGCTGCCTCTGCCTGGGCCTTTTCGGTGATTTCAGCCTTTACAGCTTCACCGGTTTTCTTGGCCTCGGCGATGATCGATGCGGACTGCGCCTTGGTTTCCTCGAGCTGGCGCTTGTATTCCTCAAGCGTGCGTTCAGCTTCAGCCTGGGCTTCTTCGGACTTCTTGATAGCACCATTGATGGTGTTCTCACGCGTGGTGATGATGTTGTCAACCACGGGCCAGCCGAATTTAGCCAGGACGAACAGGATGATAAGGAAGGCGACCAACATAGGAATGAATTCATTCATGTCGGGCAGCAGTACTGCGATGCCTTCTTTCTCAGCCGCGAACGCGAGAGTGGGGAAAGCGCAGGCGAGGCTTGCTGCGGATGCCACGGAAGCGGCACCGGCCTTTGCCAGCATTTTCTTAAAATTTGCTTTCACGCATCCACCTTCTCTCAGCTAGTTGATTACTTACATTCAGCTGATTTAGAAGATGAACGTCAGCACGAAGCCGATAAGAGCCAGGGCCTCAGCAAGAGCGCCGAAGATCAGAGCGTTGGTGAACAGCTTGCCAGCCAGCTCAGGCTGACGTGCAGAGCCAACACACAGGCCATAGCCGCAAAGACCAAGACCAATGCCTGGGCCGATGGTACCGAGGCCGTAGCCGACAACCTTCAGGGCTGCGATAACGAGAGTCGTTTCCACTTTTCCTCCTAAGTTTGTTTCCGGGACCTTCCCGAAAACTACCGATACTATATTTCCACGGCGCACCTTGCGCCGCCGAAACCAACATTGAACTGCAGGGATGCGCTCCTGCGGGCGTGAGCTGAATTAGTGCTCGGAAGTTGCCAGACCAACGTAGACAGCCGACAGCACGGAGAATACGTAAGCCTGCAGGAAGGCCACCAGGCACTCAAGCGCGTACATGGCAATCAGGAAGATGCCCCACGCGATAGCTGCGAAACCAGCGGGGTTTGCAAAGCTGATGGCGTCCAGGATGAAGAACTGCGTCATGATGGCGAAAATGCCCAGGATCATGTGGCCTGCGAACATGTTGCCATAGAGTCGAACTGCCAGCGTGAGCAGGCGGATAACCAGCGAGAAGAACTCGAAGAACCAGATGATGGGAACCATCGGGCCCGGCAGACCGGAAGGAGCGATGGACTTGATGTAGCCCCAGCCGCCCTTGGCCTTGATGCCGTAGAAGTTAAAGTACACAAAGGAAATGAGTGCGAGTGCGAAGGTGACAGACAGCGTGCCCGTCGGGGTTTTTGCACCCGGAATCAAACCAATGATGTTCGAAATAAGAATGAAGAAGAACATGGTGGCGATAAAGGGCATGTGCTTTTTCCAGCCATGACCGATGGCGCCTTCACCCATGTTGCGGCAAACCGCGTCGTAGCCCCAGTCGATAAGACCGGCGAATTTGCCGGAAGGGCGAACTTTAATCTTGCGAACGCCCACGAGCACGCCGATAAGGACCACCGCGCAAATAACGATGAGCCACGCAACGTACTGCGTGATGCCGATGCCGCCGCCGAAATCCACAACGAACGTAGAGTTGAACGATTCGCTCAATTCCTCGATCGGAGCGGAGATGTCAGCCAACGGATCGCCCGTAAGATGGAATTCCATGAACCTCTCCTTCTTGCCTTTACTAACGGCGCTTTGAAATAAAGACGCCGAAAACTACCACACCGACGACAAACGTCAGTAATTCAGCGGCCGCATACACAAGCGCAACTTCCGGGAAAGCCAGCTTGCACACGACCATGCCTGCAATGAGAATAACGAAAGAGACCAAGATGGTCAGCAGAAAAGGCCCTAATAGATTAAGGGAATGAGTAGGATCAACCGTAAGAATCTTCTTGATTGCGACGCTGAAGGGCACAATGGCCACAC
>CAVEUW010000113.1:0-4893 GCA_963619015.1 Senegalimassilia sp.
CCGGTCCATTCGTTGCGGATGCGCTTGTACTGACCGAACATGTATGCGACCTCACGACCGCCAACACCCAAGTCACCAGCGGGAACGTCGGTGTTCGGGCCAATGTGACGACAAAGCTCAGTCATGAAAGACTGGCAGAAATGCATAATCTCATTGTTTGACTTGCCCTTCGGGTCGAAGTCAGAGCCGCCTTTGCCGCCACCCATCGGAAGTGTCGTCAAAGAGTTCTTGAAGATTTGTTCGAAGCCCAAAAACTTGAGCATGCCAAGCGTCACAGTTGGGTTGAAGCGAAGACCGCCCTTGTAAGGCCCGATTGCTGAATTGTATTCAACGCGGAAACCGCGGTTGACTTGCACCTTGCCAGAGTCGTCCACCCACGGAACGCGGAACTGCACAATACGCTCGGGTTCGATAAGGCGTTCAAGCAAAGCATTTTCTTCAAATTCGGGGTGAGCATCAAGAGCCGGGCCTAAGGTGTTTAGAACCTCCGTTGCAGCCTGAATGAATTCTGGCTGGTCGGCATTCTTTGTTTTGACCTGCTCAATGATGCGCTCGGCATACGTCATGTTACAAACCTCCTTGTGGTTTTTCCTATAACAGGCATTATAGTTAGCGCCAGGTTTCAGAAACGGATAGTTAACAATGCCGAAACAAAGAAGTTAAATTTTTCCGTAGGTGGCAAACCTACCAATAGAAGCACGCAATATAGTGAAGCTGTGAGTTGATGGCGTGAGTCGTTTGCTGTGAGGGCGTTAATTCCTGTTACCTGCTAGAATTGCCAACCTGACACGAGGTTGAGTATTTTGGCGATATGGTCTGCCGCTTTAACTTTCAACCATATAAGTGCACCATTGCAGACATTTCGGGTAATAGTTGTGACGAAATATCTCGATAACAAAATGAAGCTGCATGAATTGCTTCCGCTTGTTGGTATTGCCGTTTCTGCATTTATCTTCAACACGTCGGAGTTCATGCCGGTCGGTCTTTTAACTGACATTGGGTCAACATTTTCAACGACAGAAGGC
Source organism: Senegalimassilia sp. (assembly GCA_963619015.1). Classification (GTDB taxonomy): domain Bacteria; phylum Actinomycetota; class Coriobacteriia; order Coriobacteriales; family Eggerthellaceae; genus Senegalimassilia. The sequence continues at coordinate 1,026 of CAVEUW010000113.1, forward strand.
GAAACGGGGCTTATCGTCTCTGTTTATGCTTGGGTGGTTATGATCTTATCGTTACCGTTGATGATCGCTGCATCGCGTGTTCCATTTAGGCCGTTGGTGCTTGGTGTGCTTGCTGTCTTTTGTATTGGGCAGGCAGCTTCAGCAACTGCAGCAAGTTACGGGTTACTTATGGCAGCTCGGCTCATTGTTGCTTGCTCGCATTCAATTTTTTGGGCGATAGCGGCACCTGTTGCCGTACGTGTTGTTGATGAACGTCATGGGCCAGCAGCGCTTTCTGCAGTTGAAGCGGGGACAGCACTTGCCAACACGCTCGGTTTACCGCTAGGTCGAGCGATTGGCCTTGCTCTTGGTTGGCGTATGACCTTTGCTGTAGTTGGCTTCATCTCATTTGCTGTCTTGGTGTATTTGCTGGTTGTATTTCCTAAACTAGCTCCCGAAAAACCCTTTGGTGTTAAAGAATTGCCAACGATTCTGCATAATAAAGCGCTTGTGGGAATCTTTGTCCTAACTGCGCTTTTCGCAATGGGTTTTTACACCGGATATAGCTACATTGAACCCTTCTTATTACAAATTGGGGGTCTTAGCTCTGGTGAGGTTACCATTGTTCTTGTTGCATTTGGCTTATCAGGTATTGTTGGCAGCTTTCTTTGCCCTAAATATTTCGCACGCCATAAAAAATTGTTTTTAGTAGGGTGTGTTGGTGGCGTCGGCTTGGCGTTGTTATTAATGTTGGTTGGTGCACTTTCATTTTGGGCAGCATTTCTCGTTTGCTTTATTTGGGGTGTTGCAGGTGCTGTGTATAGCATTGTTTATCAGTCTGAAATCATCCGCGTTGCTGATTCAGGTTCACAAACGGTGGCTATGGCCATTTTCTCCGGTATTTTCAATTTAGGCATTGGTACCGGAAGCTTCATTGGTGGTGGGGTGTGTACGTATCTATCAGTAACCTGGGTTGGTGTTTTTGGCGGCTTTATTGTGCTTGTCGGACTTGTCTATTGTTATCTTGTGTTGATGCCTCGACTTCGAACTAAGAGTTAGAAATTCTTTTTAGAACATTAGTACGTTTCTGTTATGATTCTTTGTATGGAAGAACTTGCAACATATCAAGAATTAGCAACAGAAAATACTGAGACGGCGTCGAGCAGCTATCGTTCGTCTCAAAAGCGTTTGAATGAAGCCCAGTTGCGTGCGGTTACTACAACAGAGGGTTATGTGCGTGTCATAGCTGGTGCGGGTACGGGTAAAACTCGTGCATTGACTGAACGCTTTGCTTACTTGGTGAACGACCTGGGCATTATGCCGGGTAATATTCTTTGCGTCACGTTTACCAATAAGGCTGCAAATGAAATGCGTCATCGTATACGTCGTTTAACAGGCGATAACGACACGGGATACATCAACACATTCCACGGCTTCTGCGTGAGTATTTTGCAAGAAGATAGCCATGCAATTCAGTATCCAAAAAGTTTTGTCGTGCTCGATGAGTCTGATATCAACTCAATGTTGCAAATTGTATACGAAGAACGGGGCTTAACGCTTCGCGATATGACGTTCTCGCACGCTCGCGACATGATTGAAATGATTAAGATCAAAGAACGCCCTGGGTATTATCACGATTTGATTTCGCTTTCACTTGCTGATTTAAAAGCGAAATATGAGGCAGCATCTGAAGCAAAAGACATCATTTTCTACGGCTATTTGTATCAGCAGAAGAAGTGCTATGGCATTGACTACAACGATCAAGTTGCCTTTGTTCTGCATATTTTTCGAGAGTTTCCCGAGATAGCACTCAAGTGGCAAAAGCGCTTAGAGTACATCATGATTGATGAGTTTCAAGATATGGATGCAGAACTCTATCAGCTAGTTGAAGTGCTGTCGGCTTACCACAAAAACTTATTTGTCGTAGGTGACCCTGACCAGACCATTTATTCGTGGCGTGGTGCTGATATTCGCCTTTTGCTTGATTTCGATAAGAACTTCCCTGGTACCCAGACAATCATGTTGCTGGAAAATTACCGCAGTGTCCCTCAGGTTCTTGCGGTTGCCAATTCGCTGATTGAAAAAAATCGCACACGTATGAAAAAGCAACTTGTTCCTGCACGTACTACATATGGTCCAACCGTGTGGCATCATGCGAAATCTCCTGATAAAGAAGCTGAATGGATAATCGAGGGTATGAAGGCTCTTCATGAGCAAGGGGTAGCTTGGCGCGACATGGCCGTTTTGTATCGTGCACATTACGCCTCTCGCCCTATCGAGGAGGCTTTGCTTGCCGCAGAAATTCCCCATACGGTATTTAGTGGTGTCCCGTTCTTTTCACGTCGTGAAATTAAAGATGCTTTATCGTATTTGCGCCTTATCGCACTTAAAGATGACTTGTCGTTTATGCGTGTTGCCAATACCCCGAAGCGCAACCTAGGTCAACGGCGAATGCTTGCTCTTCGTGAATATGCTGATGCACACGAATGTACCTTGTTTCAAGCACTCGAGAGATGCGTTGACGACGATCTGTTTAAGCGAACAAAAGCGAAGCGTTTTCTTGATTTAGTCTATCGCTTTTCTTCTTCTTATCATGGGCGTCCGGTTTCAGAAGTGCTTGCAGAATTGCTCAATGAAAGCGGTTACGAGGCAATGCTTCGAACTGAAGGAAGCCAAGAGCGCCTAGACAATATTGCTGAACTTAAGCAATCAGTCTATGAGTTTGAAACGACATGCGGGGAAGAAGTAACGCTTGAAGACTATCTTACCCATGTGGCAATGTTTAGTAATGCGGATGCCTTTGATGCGGCCTCTGACCGTGTGAAGCTTATGACTATTCACGCTGCTAAGGGGCTGGAATTTAAGCATGTATTTGTTTGCTCGCTTTCTGAAGGGGTGCTCCCTTCCCGCAAAACAGATACTCCGCAAGCTATGGAGGAAGAACGACGTCTGTGCTTTGTTGCTCTCACTCGCGCACAGGACGCGTTGTATTTATCGGAAGCTGAAGGTTTTAATCATCAGGGGTCAAATCGCTATCCTTCTAGATTTTTGCTTGATATTGATCCGGCAACCTTGCAGTTTTCCAATAAGCCAACAGATGAAAATCTTGACGAGGCACGTGCCTCCTATCTTGTGACTGATCGCTTGCTTGAAGATCGGGCTCAAACTTGCGCTATCAGTGTTGGAGCTCGTGTTCGCCATGCTGTTTTTGGTGATGGAGTAGTTGTTGGCTTGGACGACGTGAAGCGTGCGTACCTGGTTGATTTCGACGGCTTGGATACTTCGCGCTCAATATCCTTTCGCGCTAAGCTTACGGTGGTTGAGTAGTACACTTTCATCATGAGCAAACCAGAACATTTCCAGCAGTTTGACCCCGAAAGTGGCTTTAGTAATGAGCCGCAATCGTCTCTGCCGTCGGTTGTTCATGAGGAAATTCCCGACAATGAATCACATGATGAAAAACTAGCACGAATCAAGCGCGAATTAGATTCGGTACCAACTAAGCCCGGTGTGTATTTGTGGAAAGACAAATCTGGCCAGGTCATCTACGTTGGTAAGGCTAAGCAGCTGCGTGCTCGCATGCGTCAGTATGTTAACTTCCAAGACGATCGCGCAAAAATTCCTCTGCTGGTTGATCAAATTTGTAGCTTCGAATATATCGTTGTCACTAACGAACACGAAAGTTTAGTTCTTGAGAAGAATCTTATTAACCAGCACTCGCCCTGGTTTAATGCCGACTTTAAAGACGATAAGTCGTACCCCTTCATTGCCGTAACCAAAGGCGATGTATTTCCTGCAATTAAGTACACGCGCGAGAAACATCGCAGCGATACGCGATATTTTGGCCCGTATACCGACAGTCGTGCTGCACGGCGGATGGTTGATATAG
>CAVEUW010000114.1:0-4208 GCA_963619015.1 Senegalimassilia sp.
TTTAAGTTCTGTCGTGAAGGCAGCGTTGGTTGCAACCTTGTTTGGTGCCGTGGGTGCACTTGCAGGTGGTGGCGTACTTATGCTGCTTGAAACGTGGGTGGCGCCGCTTGACGGGTCTATTTTGCAAGCGCTTATTTACGTGATGTTAGGCGGCCTTGTGGCTCTAGCGGTTACATTTATCCCTGCTGTCAAACTAAAAGTTCCCGAAGCTGCATTTATCGCACGGCTCTTCAATAAGATTGCTGGCAGGTTCGTTCGATAAGCGCAAGATTGTTGTTAAGACGCCTGTAAACCTTTTAGATTGCAGAGCATCTATGCTGCTTTACTTCCAGAATAAGTGGCATCTAAGCGCTATACATAGCCAATAGTTTTGCGCGCGCATCGTCAGTTGGACCAATTGGCAAGCACGTACCCCAAGCAGGCTCAAACCGCTGTATTGCCACATCAAGAAGCGTTTCGCGAACAACCACAAGAGCATGAGGAAACTCAGTCGTAGGCCCTCGGTCAAGAAGCGTCATCGCCCAAGTAAGCCCGCAATCAGCCATTAGCTCTAAGCGACCAAGTTCGTCAATAATCAACAAACCGTCAGAAGGCTGAGGTGTTGAAGACAGCTGTTTAAGATGGGCGTTAACCTGATTGATTGCCTCATCCGAAATAGCCCAACCAAGCTTTGCTGCTTTCGCCTGGCCACCCGATGCAAACTCATCGCCGGCTTGCGCCAAATCACGACGACGTGCAAACACGATACGATCGCCCTGCGGCAACAATACATTATCGATACCGAGTTTTTCGTAGGCGCCAGCGCCATCTAAACCGTGCTTACCACCTGCCTGACCCTCTGGGCGCGGGACCCATTGACCAGGGGCAATAACACCAGCAACAGGAACGCCCAAGTCAACTAGCTCGTCGCAAATACATTCGAGCCAACGGGTCTTCCCTATTTGCACGTCGCCAGTCAAAATAAACAACATCTGCGGTCCTTTCTTTGCAATAACGGTATTATACGTTGCAAAGAAGAAATGGTTGCTCTGTCTACCCACACCTGCACGAAAGGATACATATGGCCGAAAACAGCACATGCGCGACACCACTCGACGAAACAGGACCCATTCAGTTTCCCGGAACGTACGAACGCGGTTCGAATTGGAAGCTTTATAACCATATGATCAGGCAAATTCCCTTAGGCATCAAGGTGCGCGATTACTGCTTGGGAATTCACTGGACATATGTGGAAGCAGATTGCGGAATGGGCGTGGCCTTCACGACACGCAATGGTGCAAAACGCCAATTTAAAATGGATTTACGTGGCATGGAACTACGTCACGTTGCAGAGCTTTCCAAATCGTGGTGCTTTGAAGAGGCCTCTATTGGCATTGCAGCGCTAAACGCCTGGTATTCGCGCCGCGAACTGTTAGACCCGCTTGGGTGCACATATGACAAACCTGCCGATTGCACCGATGGCGGAAAACGAGGCGGGCCAAAGGATGCCTTCTGCGCCTACCGTCCCATCATTGAGTCGCACGATGGTAAGGCAAATGTAGTAGTGGTTGGTCATTTCCCGCATGTTGCCGATATTGCCGAGTATGCAAATCTGACCGTGCTTGAACGCAATTGCCGCGACGGCCTTGACACACCTGACCCGGCCTGTGAGTTTGTCATGCCCAAGGCCGATTACGCCTTCATTACCGGCGTCACGTTTATCAATAAAACAGCCCCGCGGCTGTTGGATCTTGCCAAAAACGCCTGCACGGTTATGGTTGGCCCGAGTGTTGTTATGACACCATTTTTGCTGCAATGGGGCGTAAACGAACTTGCGGGCAGCGTTGTGAATGACCCGGAAAAAGCTCGCTTTGCTGTCAACAATGGCGCAGGTCAGCTTTTTGGCGAAGCATTGGTGATGGCAAGCTTAAAGGCACAGCAGCAATAGCAAACTACTTCGGGCGCGACAGGCAGGAGTAGCCGCGCGCCTGGGGTGGCCTTAGACTCTATATGCCATATACGCCATAAGCTTTAATATTGCTATAGAAAAAAGAAACCCCCGTCGCTTATGCGTCGGGGGTTCGCAATGTTTTGGATAAGCCTTACTTATTCAGCAGCCTTTTCCTCTACCAGAGCGTCAACGGCAGCCTCGTCGGCAGCGGTGACCTCAACTGCGGCCTCGGTAGCTTCGCCAGCTTCAGCAGCAGCGGCTTCAGCCTTAGCAGCCTTTTCAGCATCGGCAGCAGCCTTCTTGGCGTACTCTTCAGCACGCTTAGCCTTAGCGGCAGCCTTAGCCTCACGCTCAGCCTTGCGAGCAGCCTCGGCCTCAGCAGCCTTAGCAGCCTTTTCGGCCTTGCGAGCAGCCTCACGAGCTGCAACCTGCTCGGTAGCAGAACCGAACTTGTCAGCGAAGCGCTGAACACGTCCGCCAGTGTCAACAAAACGCTGCTGACCGGTGTAGAACGGGTGGCAAACGTTGCAGATGTCGATCTTCAGTTCAGACTTGGTAGAACGAGTCTGAAAAGTGTTGCCGCAGCTGCACTTAACGGTGCAGTCGACGTACTCCGGGTGAATTCCCTGTTTCATGTCTGGTTTCTCCTTTTAGTTAAGCCTTGGTTTCCGACCAAGGCGGAAGACAAGCCTTTGCATAATAGCACGAAACCTGTATGGCGAATAAAACACCATACAGGTTCACGATTTCTACGCGTAAATAAATTGCTGATGCAGACTTAGGCTATTCAGCAACAGCGTCAGTTGCTGCAGAAGTTGCAGCATCGGTTGAAGCCGCTTCAGATGCAGATGCGCCCTCAGCATCAAGTACAGTAATGTTGGCATGCTCAAGTACGAACCTGTTCGCTTTCAAGCGCTCAGCAGTTTCGCGAAGTACAAAACCCTGGCCGTTTTCTTCCATCTGACGACGAGCAGCAGCAGGATCGTTAGGATTCATGGCACTGCACGATGCCATAATGTCGTCGTCGGTGATTTCCATATGCTCGTGACGATACACAGCATCAAGGGCATAACCAGACACAAGCATCTGACGAGCCTGCATCATCAGCATCATGCCGAATTGCTGTTCGCCACCCTGAGACAGAACGAACTGTTCGAAGTTCATGCCCTGTTGAGCCAAGGAAAGCTTCAGGTTGTCCATCAGCGTATCGCGCATAGCCTCATATACTTCATCAGCGATTTTGCCCTTGAAGCGACTACCGAGCGCCTCAGCAACCATAGAAAGCTTCATTTCGTTGTATTCGTTGAGCGCTTGAGCTCGCATACGCTCTGTCAAGCTACCACGCAGGGCGCGGGAATCGCGCAGCATAGGCATATTCTTTGCGATAAACTCGTCGTTAATTTCCGGAACTACCTTTTTCTGCAGCTCTTTAACAGTGACCGTGCAAACAAAGGGGTCTTTCACATCTTCAGGCATGTCGGGCAACATGAATTCAATGTCTTTCGTATCACCCTCAGTCATGCCGACAAGCTGCTTTTCAAATTCCTCGGGCATCAACTGCATACCCATAATATAGGTGCGCCCGTCGGTACATAGGTTGTCAATACGCTTACCTGCCTGAGTAGCCTCAATTGCAAGCAGTGCCGCATCGCCAGCACCAATCGGATGCGCTTCACACTTTTCAAAGGTGGCGAAGCTTTCTGCCAGGTTGGCAAGCTCTTGATCAACTTGGCTTTCGTCGAAGGTAAACGCAGGAACAGTCACGTCAACCGGGTCGTAGCTGGTAAGCTCGTAGTCTGGCTTAAGCGTGACTTTCAACGTGAATTCAAAGGTTTCACCACGCTTGATGGGTTTGTTGAAAATAGCTTTCGGAGGAAATGCCGGGCAAAGATTACGTTTATCAACTGCAAACGGAACCAGATAATCAACGGCAAGCTGCTGTGCTACGGTGTCTAAATCGTGAATGCCCAGCTGTGCTTCAGCAGCCTGTTCTGCCGTTTGACCAGGCTGAACCTGAACGCCCATCCTGCCACAGAATGCGTAATGGGCTGCGCCAAAAGCTGCAGCTACTTCAGCAGTCGATGCAAGTGCTTCAAGCTGGATGCGACCGTCATCAAGCTTCTTTTCAGTAACCTTCATGATTCCCCTTCGTAATTTGTCTCGTAAACTTTAGGTATTGTAGCGCAAAGGCATGCTAACACATCACGCCTAAACAGATTCAAACGGGCTCTACACGCAGATTATTCGTTAGATTTTAAGCTTTCTACCATATTGATTG
>CAVEUW010000114.1:4218-4686 GCA_963619015.1 Senegalimassilia sp.
GCTGAACACGACCGTCGTCAAGCTTCTTTTCAGTAACCTTCATGATTCCCCTTCGTAATTCGTCAATGTAAGCTTTAGGTATTGTAGCGCAAACGCGCATGAGCGTACTTAGCCTCAGCAGGTATAAATGGGCTCTACACGCAGATTATTCGTTAGATTTTAAGCTTTCTACCATATTGATTGCCCGCAGCTTACCGCGCATTGCAAGTGTGACAATGACAGAAAATACCATGGTTAACGCGAAAGCGATAATAAAGCTAGTCAGGTGAATATCGCGACCAAACATGACTTGGTCAACCTCAGCCGTTGTGATGACGAAGCCCTCCATCACTACACCAAGTGCAAGCCCTACCAATGCGCCAATAACTGAAAGCAACAATGTTTCACGGTAGATGTATGCGTTAACTTCACGCGGCGTAAAACCGAGCACCTTCAGCGTTGCAATTTCACGAATACGCTCAGTAATGT
>CAVEUW010000115.1:0-4642 GCA_963619015.1 Senegalimassilia sp.
GCAGCCGAAGAAGCCCGCGAGCACGTTGCACAGCGCCTCGCCGAAGACAACGAGGTTTCCAATCGCAAAATTGCACTTCCCTTCCGCATTTTCGGCATCCTGTGCATTTTGCTCGGTATTGCTTTCATTCCTATCGATGTCGTACTCATCCAAGGCATCTTCAACATCATAATCAACAAAGACTGGTCAACGTTTAACCAGGTCACCGTAGAAAACCAAGGCATCGTGCTCAACGGCATCGCCGCCGCGCTGTACGCCGTTGAAACCGCGCTGTTCGCTTTCTTCGGCATCCGCCTGATTATGAACAAGCGTCGCGGTGCTGCTCGCCTGTCGCAGGTACTTATCTGCGTCACCATAGCCGACATACTGCTAACCATCATGATTCTCGGCTTCGGCACCAGTGTTATCTACAGCGGCATCGTGCTCGTTTTCCTAATAGTTATGTACATCACGCTTGACCCGGCGCTGCGCGAAGAGCGCATCCTGCAGCGCAAACTAAAGGCCCTTGAAGATAAGGCTGACCAGGAGGAAGGCACGCTCGGTCGCGACAAAACCGGCGAGGGCTTCCTCAAGCTCGACTTCTTCAACATTTTCTGGCTGTTTATTATCGGCTGCGTAGCGGGCCTTATTTTTGAATCGCTGGTCTGCCCGTTCTTAAACGGTCGCATCGAAAATCGCAGCGGCCTTCTGTGGGGCCCATTCAGCCCCATCTACGGCTTTGGTGCAGTGCTGATGGTGATTGCGCTTAACCGTTTCTGGAACAAAAACCCCCTGATCATCTTCGGCACTTAACCGTTTCTGGAACAAAAACCCCCTGATCATCTTCGTGGTCAGTGGCATCATCGGCGGCGCGTTTGAGTTTTTCGTCAGCTGGTTTTTCCAGTTCTCGTTCGGTATTTCGGCGTGGGACTACAGCGGCGAGCCGTTCAACATCGACGGGCGCACCGACCTGTTCCACATGGTCTGCTGGGGCTTTTTGGGCTGGTTCTTCATCAAGGGCATTGTGCCGGTCGTGTTAAAAACCATCAACAAAATCCCCTGGAACTGGCGTTATAGCGTGACTGCGGTGTGCACGGCGCTGATGGTGTTTAACGGCGCGATGACCATGCTTTCGTTTGAATGCTGGTACGCGCGCATGGCTGGCCAGCCAGTCACCACGCCCATTGAAAAGTTTATGGAAGAGAATTTCGACAACAACTTTATGAAAACGCACTTCGCAACCATGAGCATTGACCCAGCAAAGGCGACGCGCGATTAGTGGCGAAAGCGACAGACAAACCATATTACATGTACGTCATCGAATGTGCTGATGGCAGCCTGTATACGGGCTATACGCCTGACGTTCAGGCGCGGTTTGCTGCGCACGCAGCTGGGCGTGGAGCAAAGTACACGCGGGGGCGCGGGCCGCTAAACTTGCTGGCCAGCGCCGAGTTCGCCACCAAACACGACGCAATGAGCGCCGAAGCGAAATTCAAACGCCTCACGCGCGACCAAAAAGACGAGTTGTTAGCCCGCGCTGCGCGACCCGAAGCAACGTTTGAGCAGGTGCTGCGCGAAGCGTTCGCGATGTAATCGCGGAATCGGCGCTCGCACATTTATCGCACTTTCATCGTGCAAAAAAACTTTGTTTCCGGCTCAAAAAACATCGCGTTTTCGCCTTGAAGCGGGCGGCCAATTCAGTATTATGTTTAAAGTTTATCAACTTCCAGAAGGAGGGGGCACATGGCCCGAATTCAAAAAGCTTCTGACATGAAGCACTACTCCGGGATGGCTATCTTCTCGGCAGCCGTTGGTCACGCACTTGACGGCCTTGACCTGATGATCTTGAGCTTCGCGCTCTCGGGCATCATCGCGACGTTCGGCATCGACAACACCACTGCTGGCATGCTGACGTCCATCACGCTGGCCGGCGCGTTTCTGGGCGGCCTGATCTTCGGCAGCCTGGCTGACAAATTCGGCCGCATCAAGGTGCTGACTTACTCGGTTATCTGCTTCGGCGTGTTCACCTTGGGCTGCCTTCCTGGCCGGCCTTGGCATTGGTGCTGAGTTTGGCCTGGGCATGACCATTGCCGCCGAGGTTTCAAGCGCCGAAAACCGCGCAAAGTCGACCGCTGGCGTTGGCCTGGGCTTTCAGGTTGGCGTGCTTATCGCTTCACTGGCTTCCGCCCCGATCATTGCAGCGTGGGGCTGGCAGGGCCTGTTCGTCGTGGGCTTCTTCCCCGCTGTTATCGCCATCATCATTCGTGCGTTTGTGCCCGAGCCTCCGATTTTTGAGAAGAACAAGGCTGAAGGCAAGAAAACCGCCAGCGTGCTTGACCTGTTCAAGACGCCGGAGCGCATCAAGTTCTCCATCATCATTATCATTTTGTGCACCGTGCAGAACGCCGGCTACTTCGGCATCATGACCTGGCTGCCGAAGTACCTGAACTCGCAGCTAGGCCTGTCGCTGACCTCGACTGGCGTGTGGACTGCTGTCACGGTTATCGGCATGATGATTGGCATTTCTGTGTTCGGCTGGCTCGCTGACAAGGCTGGCCGCCGTCCCGCTTTCTGGACGTTCCAGGTTGGCGCTGCTGTGATGATTGTCATCTACAGCCAGCTGACTGATCCGACCGCGCTTCTGATCGGCGGTTTCTTCATGGGCATGTTCGCCAACGGCATGATTGGCGGCTACGGCACGCTTATCGCCGAGCTGTTCCCCACCGAAATGCGCGGCACGGCGCAAACGGCGCTGTACAACGCTGGCCGCTTCATTGGCGGCGCATCTGCCCCGGTCATCATCCCGATTATTGCTGCAAGCAACGGCTTCCCGTTTGCTATCGGCTGCGTGGCCTGCATCTATGTGGTTGCGTTCATCGCGATGTTCTTCGTGCCCGAAAAGAAGGGCTCTACGCTGGAATAGCGTTTGCTGCGAGGTGCTCGCTGTGCACTGTTGGCGGCGCGAGCCGATGCGCGGCACTAGTTGCGCTAAGCGATGCGCGCTGTTGGCAATGCTAAGCGCTCGTTGCGCGCCATTCGCGACGCGAGCTGCTGCGTACTGAAAACCAAGCTTTACCTGAGAGGTCGCCTTGATGGCGGCCTCTTTTTTGCGGAAGGTTAGCGCGAAGTCAGCGAAGTCGTTGCCGCAGATAGCGCTTTATCGTAAACTCAACGGGTAACGATGACAGAAAGCAGGTTTGCTATGGAAAAGGCTATGAAAACGATGCGTCGCTCGGGCGCGTGGGCCATTGTAATGGGCAGCGTTGTTTGCGCGACCGGTGTGGCTGTTGGTGTTGGCTGCATCATCATGGGCGCCCAGCTCAGGCGCCACTCGCATTAAGCGAAAGCAGCGGCAGCACGACCAACGCCGCTGTAGATGCATGGTTACAGCACCGCCATCCTCGCCGTAGATGCGTGATCTTATCACGCATATTCATTTAAAGCGCGAAGCGCGACACACCTATAGCGCGACACACCTATAGCGCGACACACCTATAGCGCGAACGCCTATAGCGCGAACGCCAAAGGCGGCACAAACAAAGCAGCGGCGCCAGAATCGGTCACACTTTTGTCCGAGCGGAAAAGTCGATTTATTTGACTTATTCAATAACAAATGGGCGTTGACCTGCGTCAACGCCCAAAATCAGACACACTTTTTGTCCTAAAGCCCTCCTATAACCCTAATTTCGAGCTTATAGGCTTATCGCATAAAAAAGCCCTCGCAATTGCGAGGGCTTTTGCTTCCCCTTAAGAAAAGCGGTGAACTAGATGCGCACCACGTTGCTTGCCTGGAGCTTGCCGTTCTGACCAGTGGTCACGTCGAAGGACACGGCCTGGCCCTCGTCGAGGGTCTTGAACCCGTCCATCTTAATCTCAGAGAAGTGGACGAACAGATCTTCACCGTCGTTCTGGGAGATGAAGCCGTAGCCCTTCTCGGGATTAAACCACTTAACAGTACCTTCCGCCATTTTAAATCCTCTTTTCTCTCCCGCGCTAGCGCACGGGGGTGTATCTACGCGTTGCATGGCGGCAACACTCGCCCTCGCGCCGAGGGCACGCTGTCCATCATACGCCATCGATAGGGTTTTCCCCTCGGGAATCTGAAAGTAGAAAATATTTTGTCTGCCGAATAATAGCTGGCATAATGCCGGATTATCCGCAGTTGAGGAGGATATTGCGCAATCGTTACGTGGTGGCAAAGGTTTGCTTTGTAATGCTTGAAAGGTTATACCGTGCCAGTCGGTAAAGATTGAAGCGATTAAAGGATCACAGCGATTTACAAACGATTTTTGCATTTTGTGGCACGTAGCTCCCAAAAAGCAACAGCGCTAGCAGCGGCAACGTTGAGGCTATCGACCCCGTGCGCCATGGGAATTTTCACCGTCCAGTCACAGGCGGCAATGGTTTCAGGGAAAAGGCCCGCACCCTCGGTGCCAAGCACCATTGCAAGCTTATCGGCGCTGTTCAGACGCGAATCGCCCAAAGCAAGCGAATCGTCTTCCAACGCAAGCGCCGCCACTTTAAACCCTGCAGCATGCAACAGCGCCACGCCCTCTTCGGCCCACTTGCGCTGATTGCCGATGCGCGTCCACGGGACTTGCAGCACCGTGCCTTGGCTTGTGCGACTTGCGCGGCGAAATAGCGGGTCGTGGCACGATGGCGT
>CAVEUW010000116.1:0-4640 GCA_963619015.1 Senegalimassilia sp.
AGCTTAAGGGTATTCTTGGCTATACCGAAGACCCGATTGTTTCCATTGACATTGTTGGTAACGAGGTTTCTTCCATTTTTGATAGCGGTCTTACCATGGTTATGGGTGGCAAGTCCGATATGGTTAAGGTTGTATCTTGGTATGACAACGAGTGGGGCTACTCAAACCGCGTCAAAGACCTGGTCAAGATTCTTCTCTAAATTAATTCACCTTGTTTGCGGGCGGCAGATTGCCGCCCGTTTTCGTTGAAAGGAGCCATTATGGCTGAAATCAAATCAATTGATGAACTTAATGCAGAAGGCAAGCGCGTGCTTGTCCGTGTTGATTTCAATGTTCCGACTAGTGACGGTGTTGTTACTGATGACACACGTATTCGAGCTGCTTTGCCTACCATTAAAAAGCTTGTCGAAGATGGTGGTCGTGTCGTGCTGATGAGTCATCTTGGTCGTCCTTCTGGGGAAGGTTTTGAGGAAAAGTTTACGCTTGCTCCAGCAGCTGAGAAGCTCTCTGAGTTAATTGGAAAGCCCGTTGCTTTTGCTACCGATACGGTAGGCGATGATGCTCAGGCGAAAGTAGCTGCTCTTTGCGATGGTGAAATTGTTGTTCTTGAAAACCTTCGCTTCGACAAGCGCGAAAAGAAAAACGACCCGCAGTTTTGCGCTGAACTCGCAAAACTAGGTGACGTGTATGTCAACGATGCATTCGGAACCGCACATCGTGCGCATGCTTCAACAGCAGGTGTTGCTGAACTTTTGCCTGCTTATGCTGGCTATCTTATGCAGCTTGAGGTCAGCACGCTGACAGGTATGCTTGATGACCCCAAGCGTCCCTTTGTTGCAATTCTTGGCGGTTCTAAGGTCTCAGACAAAATCAAAGTCATTGATGCGCTTATGGACAAATGCGACACCCTTATTATTGGTGGTGGTATGTGCTTTACGTTTTTGCTTGCACAGGGCAAGCAGGTTGGCACTTCACTTAAGGAAGACGACTGGGTTGAGCGCGCAGGTGCAATGATTGAAAAAGCTCAAGCAAAGGGTGTCAAATTGCTCTTACCCGTTGACGTGGTTTGTGCGGATGCTTTTGCTGCTGATGCCAATACCAAAACTACTTCGGTAGACAGTATCCCATCTGACATGATGGGGCTTGATATCGGACCTGAAACCGCAAAGTTGTATGCTGACGCTATCGCTTGTGGCAAAACGATTTTCTGGAACGGACCTATGGGTGTGTTTGAAATGGATGCATTTGCAGCTGGTACAAAAGCTGTTGCGGATGCGTGCGCTGCTAATAAGCAGGCTGACACCATTATCGGTGGTGGCGATTCCGTTGCTGCAGTCAATAAGTTTAACTTGGCTGATCAGATGACCTTTATTTCGACCGGCGGCGGTGCAAGCATGGAATTAGTGCAGGGTGAAGCTTTGCCTGGTGTTGAAGCGTTAAAGAAGTAGTATTCCTGTTTAGAGTGCCTTTAATTTTTGAGTGCACTTGAGTTTCAGTAGTACTTCTTAAGCACTCATATGTCGTTTCTTTTATGAAAAGAGGTTTCATTATGGCTCGCAAACCACTGATGGCTGGAAACTGGAAAATGAACAACACGTATGCTGAGGCTGTGGTCTTGGCTCAGAATATTTCCAATAATTACTACAAAGACTGGCAGTCTTCTGTTGATGTTCTTGTTTGTCCGCCCGCTGTTGACCTTAAGGGCGTATACAACGTGTTCGAGTTTGATCATCAGCCGATTGAAGTTGGCTCTCAGAATGTCTACTGGGAGGAAAGCGGAGCATTTACGGGTGAAATCTCCATTCCGATGCTTAAGGAAATTGGCTGCACGTGTTCAATCGTTGGTCATTCTGAGCGCCGCGGCTACTTTGGTGAAACAAACGAAGATGTTAACCGTAAGGTAAAGGCCCTGACCGATGCGGGCATGTACGCTGTAGTGTGCGTGGGTGAATCTTTAGCGGTACGTGATGAAGGCACCACCGAAGACTTTGTTTGTGCTCAGGTTAAAGCTGCTTTTGCTGGTGTTGATGCAGCTCAAGCTCAAAAATGCGTTGTTGCCTACGAGCCTATTTGGGCTATTGGCACCGGGCGCACGGCAACTCCTGAGCAGGCTCAAGAGGTTTGTGCGGCAATTCGCAAAACGCTTGCTGATTTATTTGGCCAGGATGTCGCCGACGCGATGCGTATCTTGTACGGTGGGTCTATGAATGTCGGAAATGTCGAGGCGCTTATTGCTCAGAATGATATTGATGGTGGCCTTGTAGGTGGTGCCTCGCTTAAGGCTGACCAGTTCGTTCAATTGGTGAAAGCGTGTGTGTAATGCAGTCGGGTATTGATACTTCTAAACTTACCTTACCGGCTTGTCTCATTATTATGGATGGCCTAGGGCTTGCTGAAGCTGGGCCGGGTAATGCGGTTTCTCTTGCAGATACGCCGTGCCTTGATGAGCTCTTTTCTACCTGTTCGTGGACACGGCTTCAGGCATCTGGGGAAGCGGTTGGTTTGCCTGCTGGCCAGATGGGTAACTCTGAAGTGGGCCATCTAAATATTGGAGCCGGCCGTGTGGTTCATCAAGAACTTTCCAGGATTAACCTTGCTTGTCGAGAGGGCTCAATTTGCGACAATGCTGTCATCAACGCAGCTCTTGATCAGGCAAAAGAAACCGGTTCTGCGCTTCATTTGATGGGGCTTTTATCCGATGGAGGCGTTCATTCTTCAAACGAGCATCTGTATGCACTCATCAAGCATGCAGTTGCTTATGGTGTTGAAACAATTCGTATTCATGCCTTTATGGATGGTCGTGATGTTCCTCCATCAAGTGGAAAAAGCTATATGGAGCAACTTGAATCGTTTATTACAGATAACGGGTTCGAAGACAACGTGCAGGTGGCCAGTATTTCCGGTCGCTACTATGCGATGGATCGCGATAATCGCTGGGACCGCGTTCAGAAGGCTTTTGAGGCTATTGTTTGCGCTAGGCCGCTTAGTGCTGACGTAACGTCAGTTTCTGCCATGCAACTGTCTTACAACAACGATGTTACTGATGAATTCGTTGTCCCTGTTGCCTTGGATGACCGCGGTGTAGTTGATGGAGATGCGGTTATCTTTTTTAACTTCCGTCCTGATCGCGCTCGTGAACTGACACGTGCCTTTGTTTGTGACGAATTTACTGGTTTTGAACGTGAACGCACGCCCCAGGTAAGCTTCGTGTGCTTAACGGAATACGATCCCGAAATTCCTGCTCCTGTCGCTTTTCCAAAGACGTTCCCTGAACAGGTGCTTGCAGATGTCTTAGCTGATGCGGGTCTTCGTCAATATCACATTGCTGAAACTGAGAAGTATGCTCATGTCACGTTCTTCTTAAATGGCGGGCGAGAAGAAGAAAAGGCGGGGGAGCAGCGTAGTCTTATCCCAAGCCCTAAAGTGGCCACGTATGATTTGCAGCCTGAAATGAGCGAGCCAGAAGTCGCACAGACGCTGTCTTGCGCTATCGATGCTGATGAGGCTGATGTTTATATCGTAAACTTTGCAAACCCAGATATGGTCGGGCATACTGGCGTTATTCCTGCAGCCGTAAGCGCTGTTGAAGCTGTTGATTCTGGTGTTGCTAAGGTTCTTGAAGCTGTTAAACGCAAAGGCGGTGTTGCATTTATCACGGCTGATCATGGTAACTGCGACAAGATGATCGCTGACGACGGCACGCCTCATACGGCTCATACAACTGCGCCGGTTCCGTTTATTTTTGTTGATGCGGCTCAAACCGGTCGTTCTCTTCGTCGTGAAGAGGGTGCGCTTTGTGATATTGCTCCCACTATGCTTGATGTGATGGGCATTGAAGCGCCTCAGGCTATGACAGGAAAGAGTCTCTTTGATTAGCATCCTGGCCGGTTTGTGTG
The DNA here is from genome assembly GCA_963619015.1 of Senegalimassilia sp. Classification (GTDB taxonomy): domain Bacteria; phylum Actinomycetota; class Coriobacteriia; order Coriobacteriales; family Eggerthellaceae; genus Senegalimassilia. Next base: position 3,897 of record CAVEUW010000116.1, read on the forward strand.
CTTGTCTTGCCTTTGTGGAAGATGCTTGCGTTTGAAGTTTGACTTGGCTATACTAACGAACTTGCGTATTAGATTATTCGATTGAAAGTAGCATTACGTTGAATCCGTTATTGTTCATTCTGATTGCCCTGCTTATTATTTCTGGTTTGGGTTTGATTGTCTTTATTTTGCTGCATTCTGGCAAAGGTACTGGCATCTCTGACATGATTGCTTCTTCTGTGTATTCAACACAGACTGGCACCAGCATTGTTGAAAAGAACCTTGATCGCATCACTATCATCTTTGCGGTTATCTTCATGCTGTCTCTTATTGCGCTTATGATTGTGTATCCGCAGGGGACTATTGCTTCCTACTAATTTTTTTAAATTAGGTATTGCATAGCAATTTGCTTTCGGTATACTAATCGTCGTTGCTTTTCAGCAACACTTACGTCGGAGTGGTGGAACGGCAGACACGCAAGCTTGAGGTGCTTGTGCCCATATCTCGGGTGTGCGGGTTCAAATCCCGCCTCCGACACCAAAATTGTAAGCGGCCTTCGGGTCGCTTTTCTTTTTTTAAAATTCACTAATGCCACCTGGGCTTTTGATGCATCTTTGTGGTTGCAAATTTTTTTAAAAAAAGTGTTTGACACGCGATATGGCTGCTGTATACTAATGCCTTGCCGACGCGCGAGGGCGCTTAAGGCAACGTGGGCGTTTAGCTCAGGGGGAGAGCGCTTCCCTGACACGGAAGAGGTCACAAGTT
>CAVEUW010000117.1:0-4558 GCA_963619015.1 Senegalimassilia sp.
ACTTGAACGAGCCCATGTAACCGCCTCTGAGTACCAAGTATCACGCGCAACATCAGGAAAGCCAGACCATGATGAAGTGCTTGTTCCGTCGGCCATATTCATATACACACAGGCAGCTTGTGCACGAGTTAAAACGTCATTGGGACCAAAATTATTCGTGCCGTTATAACCCTTCATATAACCAAGTTTGTAAGCAAGAGCTACGCAATCAAAATACCAATCACCGGCATTCACATCGTCAAAAACTTTGCCAGATGTTGAACCAGAAGACCCAGAGTTGTCAGAATTTCCACCACTACCTGATGAATTCCCCGAATTACTGCCGCCACCTGAGGTACCAGAGCTGCCCGAAGAACTACTGCTTCCTGAGTTTCCTCCACTTCCAGAAGACCCGGAACCCCCGGAGGCTCCACTACTGCCGGAACTTCCAGAAGAACCACTACTGCCGGAACTTCCAGAAGAACCTCCACTGGTGTTCCCGCTTCCGCCCGATGTTCCGCTTTTATCACCCGATGAACCATCACTAGAACTACTCGAGTCGCCCGAATTGCCTGATCCACTCGAGCTAGAAGATACCGGGCCGTTATAGGTAGGATATGCGACACGTTTGTAATCAGAAGGTGCGGTATAGTCGCTTGTCCAGTCATAGTATCCATACGTCTTCATAGTTGCGTCTCCGCGAAGGAAATACGTATGGCTTACATTAGCTGAAAATCCCTGGTCAGGAACAGGGTCATCCCATGTGCAGTCGACGTGATACCACTGACCCTCAAGCTTCACCATATTCCACCCATGGTTCATAGTGTTGCTTGATACAAACACGCATGGAATTCCAAGTCTATTTAAAAGTAATGCATAACCAAGGGCATACCCTTCGCATACTGCCGATTTGTTAACTAATGAACCATACGCGGTATGAGAAACGGTATGCGTACCCGATTCAGCAGCAGCGGTGTCATAGGAAACGTTTCGAACGAAATAATCGTGCAAGGCTTGAATCTTCTTGAAATCATCCCATGAAGTATCAACCCAACTTAAAGCAATCGATGCTGCTTGTTCAAAGGTGGCTTTATACGAACTTAGCTGGGACGTTTCAACGGCATAAGTCGGCTTGATCGCGCTGACATAGCCAGTTGATGCTCGATAACTATACGAAATCGTACCGCCTAAGTAATACAGTTCCGGATTAACAGAAACCATCTGATATGCGGCGCGGAAATCATCGACAGAAATTGCATAGGATTGATCAACTGAAATTCTCTCTTGACCAGCTTCTATACCTTCAACCATTAGCTTGTAACAAAGATTAACTTTTGCTTGATCAACATCTAAAAGCGAGCAATCTTCATACGTAACCGAAAGCGCATCAAAAACCGTAACGGTATCGTATGCAGCAAATAAATCAACGTTTCCAGAAGAGCTACCTTTGCCAGTCAAACCGGATTGAACAGAAGATGCCACAAATGCATCGTCTATCGAGGAAGAATTTTGAGCAAAAGCACACGGACTTATCACGGGAATAAAGCCCGTGATAACGCTAAAAGCAAGAAGCGCATTTAGCACTGATATTTTGACGTTCGCCCAAGCAGATTTCATTGGGTTTACCTCACCTATCCAGTCATTACTATTATCGAACAACCATCAGGCAAATTCAATGAAAAATAGGCCAAATTACTTTCATCAACGAAAACGCAATAATGCTTACATTTACTAAAAAATTTATCGGCGAATTACAAGGCAGACAAACAATCAACTAAAACCAGGTAGTATAAAAACCAACAGAAAGGATACGTGTGACGAAATTTTCTATACCCATAGCAACAGCAATTGTTCTATTTCCCTTTATTGCACTTCTGATTACCGTCCCATTTATGGTCCATAAGTATCGAAAACTCGGCAGTGTTCCCCTATCGCACGCGCTTATCGTGTACTCATTTGTCTTCTATTTGATGTGCGCATACTTTTTGGTCCTGCTTCCACTTCCGGCCGACCGAACAGCATATGTTGCCTATGCAGCAACACCTCAGCTGCAACCCTTCTACTTCTTGCGTGCATTTTCAGCAATTACAACCGCAAACATTGCAGACTTTACAACCTGGATCCAGGTTGTAACCAAACCGACTATCTATGAGGCATTTTTTAACGTTTTGCTATTACTGCCACTTGGCGCCTATCTTCGCTACTATTTCAAACGAACATGGTGGCAAACACTCATCATCGGCTTTTTGGTTTCGCTCTCGTTTGAATTAACACAGCTCACAGGCATTTGGGGAATATATGAGCACCCGTATCGTTTGTTCGATGTAGATGATCTAATCACAAACACGTTTGGAGCGATGCTCGGCTTTTGGCTGACAGGGCCAATTATGCGAATCCTTCCCGATATGCGAATTGTTGAGCGAGAGGCAAAACGACGTGGACGCTGCGCCTCTGCGACCAGACGAGCACTTTCATTCGTCATTGACCTTGCTCTTGCAGCGGCATTGGCACTTGCCACCTTTGTTGTAACGAAAGATTATTTCGACACTAACCTATTTGTTGATACTCTCAGACAATCAGCATTCTGGGTATCAGTATTGTTTGGTCTTGTAGTCACATTCGCTTTGATTCCACTTATCACAAAAGGTCAAACAGTTGGTCAGAAAATGCTCAATCTGCAGGTTGTAAAAACCAATTTGACGAAAGCTAGCTGGCTTACTGTTGCGGGCCGCTATACCGTACTATTTGTACTTCTACTTATTCCGACATGGGTATTTTCCCAGATAATCGGCCTGTCCTCGATGCCTACCACCACAGGAGAGCTAAAAGAAGTTGCATCAAGCGCTTTGCACGGACCTCGTGTTTTGATGGCACTTTGGGGTATTGGCATACTTACATGGGCGGCATCTCTTATTATTCGCGCGATTAATGCAGCTAAAAATAACGAAGAACTTATCATGCTCAACGGAATCATTACAAATACTCGCGTTATGACACTAGACGGGCTTAATCGTGCTCAAGCTAAACACCGTGTACTCACTGTTTCAGAGGTAGTAGCGCTTGAACAAAGCTTGGCACAAAGCGGCACTCCACTCGATGAATTAATGCGACGTGCAGGACAAGCAGTAGCTGCCGAAGTGCAAGCCTATGTCCCTGATCCAGCGCCCGTTGTAATTCTTGCCGGCAGCGGGAATAACGGCGGCGACGGCTGGGTATGCGGACGCATTCTTGCGACGGCTGGCTGGCCAGTTACCCTTATTACGCCGAAGATTCACGAACTCATTACCGCAGAGCCTGCGCGAAGCGAATCGATAGCCACCATAGCTGAAACATCAGCTAATCAGACCCCTTTTAAGGTACTGGTTGCACCTGAACCTGAGGCATTGGCAGCCGAATTAGACAATGCAGCTGCCATTGTCGATGCAATGCTCGGAACAGGTTTTGAAGGCGAATCCGTTCGTGAGCCTTACGCGACATGGATCAACCTTGCAAACAAACGACGTTTTGTTGGCTATGCGTCTTCTCGAAAGAATTTACTCACAAGCAGCCGACTGCCTATTAATAGCAGAAATACACAAGGACTTAAGCACGCACGCTTCACCCAAAAAGCCAAAGAGGCGCCGTTTGCACTTGCGGTTGATACGCCAAGCGGACTTTCAGCGCAAACAGGAAATGCGGCGCTTCCACGTTTTTATGCTGATGAGACCATCACGATGCTCGCGTTTAAGCCTGGACTTTTAAAACGCGGCAGCGCACGCATAACCGGGCAAGTAGAACTCGCTGAACTTGTGAGCCCAGATATGTGGCCCGACACTGTAAGCGAGTGCACTACAACCCAATAGCTGCTATGAGTGCAAATTGCAGTTTCATCAAACTATAGAATTGAAAATTGCACTGCGGCTTTTAACGAGTAACTTGCGTTTCCGCCGCCGCAAATAATTCCTGCAAAAGCTGAAATACTGGCTTAAAAAGCGTATCGCCATCGTCGAGTTTAAAATACTTCAAGGGAAGCTGCAGCTTGCGTTTGTCCGGCAAGTATCGAGCAGCCCACCTGCGCAAAGGCACCAATTTTTCGCGAGAAATATCGATGGGCTCAACGACCAGTTTGCCTGCCACAACAGAAATTGTTTTGATGTGATGTTCGGAAGCGAACGCTTTAATACGCGCCTTCTCGAACAGGTTCTCGGCAGCTTGCGGCATATCAGGACGTTTCTCTTTTAGATCCGCATATAGTTCTTCAACAGACGCAAGCGTAGCGGCACTCGCAATTTTGCGATACCACAGAACTCGCTCGTCAGTATCGGGGATGTAATCCTCCGGCAGATATGTGTGACCAGGAAGATTCACCGTAATATCCGAAAGCGCTGCCGGCAACCCATCTGCATTCAAGTCCCCTTCGCGAGTAGCATTAACAGCGGCGCCAAGCATTTGCGCAAATAGGTCAAAACCAACGGCCGACATGTTGCCCGACTGCTCGGCACCCATAATTGACCCTGCTCCGCGAATTTCCAAATCTCGCATAGCAATACGCATACCACTTCCAAGGTCAGTATGCTCATCAAGCGCAGTCAGACGAGCT
>CAVEUW010000118.1:0-4521 GCA_963619015.1 Senegalimassilia sp.
CCGCCAACCGTAGCATGGTTGTTTTTCATTGCCGAATAGGTAGAAAGAGCCAAGCCCAAGCTATCGTGCGTTGCAATTGCGCCGCCCATGCCAGCTTTGTTGGAAGAAACGCTAGAGCCAGTATCAACGCTCATAGAAAGCTTGCCGTAGCAATAAATTGCGCCGCCCGTTCCCGCATCGGATGCGCTAGCGCCCTTTGCCGTGTTGCCATCCATGGTGGATTCGTTGGTCATTCTAATTTGCTGGGCAGTGTCGCCAATGCTGTAAATGGCTCCGCCATGCTGGGCGGTATTGCCGTCAATATGCGAGGTTTTTTCTATCGTAAGAATGACGGTTGGAGACTCAACGCTGGGCTGGAATTTGCTCTTTACAATGTAGAAGTAAATACCGCCGCCCTTGCCTGCGCACTGGTTGTTGCTTACCGAAGAGCCATCGCTAACGGTGTAGTTGCGCACAGCACGGGTTGAATTGTCGCTGTCCATTTCGTAAATGCCGCCACCGTTACCAGCTGAATAGTTGTTTTCTACCTTGGAAGCGCCTTTAAGCTCGATAACCGTATCGTCGGTGTCGTGCCTCCAAGCGCTAGTTTTACGGAAGCACACGCCGCCGCCGTCGGATGTTGCGTAGTTGTTCGAAATGCTCGATCCGCCATCAAGGTAAACCTTGCAGCCACGCTTGTCGGCATAAATGCCTCCACCGTAGCCGTCTGCATAGCCATGGCCCAAAGCGTAGTTGCCGTCGATGCTGCTGCCGTTTTTAAGCGTAACCGAGCAGTTTTCGCCATCAACATACACAGCGCCGCCATCGCCTGCTGCAGCATTCCACTTAAGTGAAGCATTGCTTAGCTCCATTTTGCAGCCGTCGTCATAAAACGTTACGGCGCCGCCATAGCCATACGACTTGTTCCACGTGCCCGAAACGTTGCCGGCCACCGTTACATCATTGAGGTACACCTTGGCGTATTTGTCATAGCAAGAAATAGCGCCCGCGCCGCCTTTGTCGTCGCAGCAGCCGCCAGTAAGAAGGCCACCTTTGATGGTTGCACTGCTATCGGAGCTATTGGCATCGGCTTTCCAAATAGCGCTGTTGTTACGCTGCTTTACCAGGGTGCCCTTGTGCTCAATAGATGCTTCATCAGATTCACTGCCGCCGTTAACAATAAGCGTGGAATTTTCCTTCAGGTAAAACAGCTCGCCGTTGCCAGAACCACTGTTCCACTTTTCGCCGCTGTAATCGGATATGTTGTTGCGGTTAATAACGTGACCGTGAAGGTTGAACGTGTATGTTTTGCCTTCAGGAACTTTGATAAGCTGGGCTAAATCCCAATCGCGAAGAAGGTTGAATTCAACTGTACGATCGCCACCATCAACCCAATCTTCAGCAGCAGAAAGAGCATCTTTTGCGCTGCCGTATGTTTTGTACTCTACAAATTGATAGGTGTCGCCGCTCTTTTTGTAGGTGGCCAATCCAATAAGTTCGCCATCTGCATAGGCGGCCTTAGGGAAGGCGAAAGCAGCGACAAGTGCCAGCGCAAAAGTCAGCACCAAAATAAGCGTAGTGCAAACAACAAAACGGCCATTGCGACAAGTTGTAGAAAAATGCATAGCAGTGTCCTTATAAAGTGAGTTAAGTCCGATTTGTTAAAACCGTATCAATCGGGATATTATACAGGCAGGATACAAGCAGGTAACACGTAAACAAACCAGCGTACAACCGTAGAAGAAGAGGCCAACCTAATGACAAACGAGCTTGCCCCCAGCAACGGTTCAAACCACAACAGTACCAGCGGCTTAAACTACAGCAGCACCAGCGGTTCAAGCCACAACAGCACCAACGGTTTAAGCCGCAATGGTACTAATGGCTTAACACGGCGCCAGTTCCTTTATTACGCAGGCGCAAGCGCCGCACTTGCTGCGTTCGCCAGCCCAGTTGAAGCACTTGCCACGGGCGAGGCAATAAGCGAGGCCACGGGCGAGGCCATAAGCGAAGTTGCCGCAGCAACCGGCACTGCCCCTAATTCGTTTATCGGCGGGTTCTACTACGCTGGTGAGGGCAAAAATGTTGGCGGCAACAGCCAATTCAAAGACGAGCTGCTAACCCAGTTCTACTTCAATACCAACTTCTTCGACACGCCGGCGTTTACCTACGATCCGCATATGGCCACCTTCGGGTGCTGCTTGGCATGCGCAGCTTTTGGTGCAAACAAGGGCGGCAATACCGACTTCACCAATAAGGACATGAATGCGCGCTACTTTTTGGAAAAAGTTGGATGCGATAGCGGCAGCATTTGCTCAAACGACGATTTCAGCAAAAAGCCTGGCCCCGACACCATTGGTCTTGTTTGCGGTTCGCGCAAAATAACTTCTGCTGATGGCAAGGAATACAACCTTATTTTGATGGGCGTGCGCGGTGCGGGCTATGGTCGCGAGTGGATGAGCAACCTCAAAGCGGGCGATCAAAACAATTCCGGCAACCTTGCCAACCATAAAGGCTTTACCGAAGCGGCTACCAAGGCAATCAGCTTCTTGAAAAGCTATGTTTCTGGGCAAGGCCTTACCGGACCCACGAAGGTTCTTATTGCCGGCTATTCCCGCGCTGCTGCCACCACCAACTTAACTGCAGGCGGCATTGTTAACGAAGCCAAGTTAAACGAGCACACAGCCATAAGCGACGAGGTGGGCTATGACCTGAGCAGCGTTTTTGACAAACAGATTGAACTGTACCAAAAGGATTTCTACGCCTACTGTTATGAAGCACCTGCTGGCGCTTATGTGGCCAGCGGGCAAAACAAGGCCAACTTTGTTAGCGACTATCGCAACATTCACAGCATCATCAACCCCTGCGACCTTGTGCCCCGCGTGATGCCGGCCGATTGGCAGTTTGTGCGCTACGGCACCGATATGATGCTGCCCGGCCCAGGCAAAACCACAAAAGACAACGCTGTTTTCCAACTTGCCGAGCAGCGTATGTTCGAGCGAGCAAAGGCACTGGCTGAAGACGTTGACTACAAGGCGGTTGACGACTTCCCCGCCATTCAGTACCAAACTTGGTTTGTTAAGGCAATTGCCGACTGCCGCAATATGGATCCGCTGAATTACTACCTCACCGATTTCTTTAAGGGAATCATGGACATCTACATCATTCATGATGGAGATAAATCAACGGCTTCCGATTACATTAAGAACCACCAGGAAATTTTACGAAAGGCCTTCGACGTTTATACCCATTTCAACGAAGACGAAAGCAAAGAAGCAAAGCAGGCGTTCTTCAGCTCTATTGGCGGCGAATACGATAGCAAATTCAGCCAGATTATTATACTTAAGCAGTTCCTTTTCAATGATAAAACGACACTATCCGATGATGGGTGGTTTTCAAACGTCAGGAGCTCTAGGACATACATAGCAAATCTGGAAAGCAGTCTAAAGGACGCCTTTAAAGACGCCGATGAAAAAACCGGCTCGAACTTGTATGACAAGTACTACAAAGATGCGTGCGAGCTTGTTGAGGGAATTATTACTGACGAATTGCGCGATTTCTTTTTCAATGACCCATGCCGAACCTTGGCTTTTGTATCAAAATCGACCAGCATGATTCATGTTCATATGCCTGGTACCGTGCTTTCTTGGATGCAGGCCATGGACTCCAATTACGTTAAGTACCCGGTGGTTCTAAAAACCGCCTCTTCTTCCACAAAGGCTGTTGCTGCCACAAACAGTGCAGAAATCGCTGCTGCTTCAAACAGCGCGGCAGTTGCTACGATCAATGCGGAAGCTAATGGTGCTTCAGGCGCTGGTAGTGAAGAAGGCAACAATGTTGCCCTGGCGGCAGAAAACGACGCTTCGGAGGTTTCGACACTTCCCGCTGACGAAGATAACAGCGGCTTTGACGGAGTAATCGAATATGAACCCTGCGACATCCTGCTGAACTATCGCAAGCTTCGCCTGTTTGGCGACAGCCTGATCGTCTATTACGAAATGGACGGCCAAAAATACAAGCTCTTCGAAAACAAAAGCGTTGTCTCTAACGAAGGGGTCGAGCTGCCATTCCACTACAACCTCGATTACGACCTGCAGATGTGTATATGGCTGGACGCCGATTCTGAAATCACGTTTAGTGCAACATCCGACGAGGGTGAAAAGGTTGAAGCTATTCTTTGTCACTTCGACGAAACCAGCCTTAACCCCACCGCAGTTCAGGTGTACAAAAAGCTGGACGATATTTTTGCCGAATACAACAACTACGAATTTACCGCCAGCAGCGACCGTCTAAGTGTGCTAGAAGTTGCCGCAGACGACGTTTGGAACTACGAATCCACCAGCGGAACAGAGCCTTTCAACCTGCCCGAAGGCTACGCCGACAACTACGACAGTAATACGCAGTTCTACACCATGAACATCACGGCCGAACCTGAAGAAGGCGGCATGATTTTGGGCGGCGGTAAGACCCTGCGCAACTCGAATTCGCTGGTTGCCGCCTACCCCGACACTGGGTATGAGTTTGCCTATTGGTCGCTTGATGGCG
>CAVEUW010000119.1:0-3092 GCA_963619015.1 Senegalimassilia sp.
CGAAAGTTCATTGGCATAGAGCTTGATGAGAATTACTTCGATATTGCTATGCGGCGTATGGGGGTTAATAGCTAAATGAAACCGACCGTAATCGATTTATTTGCAGGCGTTGGGGGGCTTTCTCTCGGCTTTGAAATGGCTGGGTTTGAGGTTGTCCTTGCTAATGAGTATGACACCTCCATAGCAGAGGCGTACAAGAAGAACCGTCCGGGCGCTAAGATGATCGTTGAAGATATTGCCAAGCTTCCGGTTGACGAAACGTTTGGCCCCTACGAGGCAAAAGTTACTGTCGTGATTGGTGGACCCCCTTGTCAGGGCTTTTCCCAAAAGGGCAAGCGTAAGAGCATCAACGACCCTAGAAACTTTCTCTTCCGCTACTACTACGAAGTCGTCAATTGTGTGAAGCCTAAGTACTTCGTAATCGAGAACGTGCCTAATCTCCTAACCACCGAGAACGGCTATTTTAAGGACGAGATAGTCGAGCTGTTCAGCGGCATTGGTTATGCGGTGAGCTGCGGAGTTCTTTGTGCCGCTGACTTTGGTGTGCCGCAAGACAGGCATCGTACTTGCATCATCGGGAAACTTGGCGCCGACGAGCCGATTGAGCTCCCCAAGCCTAATGCTGTCCGCACGACGATCTGGGACGCGATTAGCGACCTCAGTTACCTCGAATCTGGCGAGGGGGCCGATGTGCAGCCTTACAGAAATGAGCCGAAGAGCGAATACCAGCGCATGATGCGCAATGGTTCTAGCGAGCTTTGTAACCATATAGCAACTCGCCACAGCAAGGTGACCTTAGAACGCCTGCGCATGATCGCACCTGAACGCGGTAAGGAGATGCTCCCCGAAGAGCACCATACGAAGTCGATCTATAGCGGAACATGGTGCCGCATGAAGAAGGATGGCATAGCCAAGACGATTACTACTCGCTACGATACTCCTTCTTCTGGAGAGTTTACTCATCCGTACCTAAATCGGGCCATCACTACGCGAGAAGCTGCGCGGATTCAGTCCTTTCCCGATACTTTCCATTTCTACGGAAGTAAGTCTTCGCAAATGAAGCAGGTTGGCAATGCTGTCCCTCCGTTGCTCGGTAAGGCAATTGCCGAGCGCATATTGGATGACATAGAGAATGAATAGATAGGTTTGAATAATGGCTGCACCACTACCTTTCGCCGAGCCGTCTGCGCTCGATGCCAGGCTCGTGACTAAAACCTCCCTACCGAAGCCAAAGGAAGCTATTGCTCTCCTGCTTTTGCTTTGGCTTCAAAATGGATGTCCTGGCTCCGTTGTTTATGGACGGTCAAGTGGCGCATCGCCTGATGGAGGAATCATCGATCAGGACGTAATCAATACGGTTCAAAAATTCGCGTCTGACCACAATGAACCCTTGGATGCGAATGAGATCGCCGCTTTTCTTAAAGGCAATCCGCTCCTTGAAAGCCAAATGGAATCGCTCAATTCGGCATTCGAACTTGTCTGGCGCCTTGGAACGTTTAGCTTTACCGACCCGACGCTGGGCAGGACTGCGGAACGAACGGGTGGCATCAGATACCAGAAACAGGTTCGGTATAGCGCGAACCTTGATTTGATCAAAATTCTCTCGGAGCCCAGTTCGGACTCATTTGCAAGTGTGTTGTTGAATTGGATTGGTGCGCCGAAAGACTGCGATAAGGCGCTCGAATCTCAGCTAATCCGGATGCTTGCGGTTTTCTCGAGCGGTGCGCTTTTTAAAACAAGCAAGGGCATTAATGGCACGGTGTTCACGGTTGCTGGCGTATACGACTCGCTTCTTCAGGGAAACGATACCGTTGATGTTGTTGAACCTGAAGAAGAAGCTCAGGGTACGACACGAATCCTTAAACCGGCCATCACCTCCGGGCTGTTCCCTGATCTAGCCATAAAAGGGAATGCGGCGACGTTCGTTGAGGGAAAAGACAGGGATGCACTTGCAGCCTATGCCGAACGAATGCATGTTAGTGACGAGGTTTCTACCGTCAAGTTAAACATTACGAAAAGGAGCATCGTGAAAAAGGAAACAGCCCCATCTCCCGTGAGCGAACCTCGCAACCTAATATTTTTCGGTGCACCCGGTACTGGCAAGTCCTACCAGCTGGATCAATTGGCCAAGAAATACTTTGTCGAAGAGAACATCTCACGCGTCACCTTCTACCCCGACTATACATATTCGCAGTTTGTCGGTTGCTACAAACCCTGCACGGGCGCGAGCGGAGATATAACGTATGACTATGTTGCCGGACCATTTCTTGATACTTACTTGAATGCCTGCACGCACCCCGATGACCAGTATCTTTTAATCGTCGAGGAGATCAATCGCGCTAATCCTGCAGCGGTCTTCGGCGATGTTTTTCAGCTCCTAGATCGAAATGTCGGCGGATCAAGTGAATACAGCGTTGTCGTGCCAGATGATATGAAGAAGCATATCGCGAAACGTCTCGATTCTTTGAGCAAGGAGGAGCAAAGTGCTGTCGAAGCCTACTTCGACCCCGACATGGACTTCAAGGAATTTTCCGAGTCGTTGAAGGCAGATCTCACTTTGCCTCCCAATATGTTTATTTGGGCAACAATGAATAGCGCCGACCAGGGCGTGTTCCCGATGGATACCGCCTTTAAGCGTCGTTGGGATTTCCGTTATATCGGGATTAACGATGGCGAGGATGCGCCCGTTAAAATTAATGGTACAGAGAGTCATCTTTGCGAAATCGATGTCTACTGGGGCAAAGATGGCGAGCACCATGCAAAGTGGAATGACCTGCGTAAGGCCATAAATGATTTTCTTGCTTCAGATAAGGTCAAGCTTAACGAGGACAAGCTGCTTGGCCCCTTCTTTGTAAAGCCGGAGTCGTTGACCCGGGAGCGTTTCGCTGCAGCTTTTAAGGATAAGGTGCTACTTTACCTGTACGAAGATGCTTGCAAGACAAAGCATTCTAAGGTCTTTGCAGCTGATTTGAAGACTTACTCGCAGATTTGCGACGCCTTTGACGAGCGGGGCCTTGGAATCTTTGCCGATGGATTCAACTACAACGAGGAAGTAGACCACGGTTCCGAAGACGATGGCAAAGTCGGAAAGT
>CAVEUW010000119.1:3102-4352 GCA_963619015.1 Senegalimassilia sp.
AGAAGACGCAGCGCCCGATGAATTGTTTCAATTCGCGTTTGTCGGCATGGCTATGGTCGCCGACCTTGTGATTATTGTTTATCCCAAGTACTTTCGCAGTCGTAAGCCTAGCGATGAGGAACTTAGGCAGGTTCTGCGTGTTATCAAGCGCGATGCTGGTAGGGCGAGCATTGCATCGCTTTCAGGCGACGGCGGGCTCACCGATGACAAGCTGCCCATCATGCTCGCGCTTCTGGAACTTTATGCGGAGTACGGCGCCTACTCTAATTATGTCGATGGTATTGAACTTAACGGCGCTGGCGTCATTGATTGGAATCGTACCATTGGCAACCATCTTCCCGTGGTTTCTAACGGTAGGCCGATATACATTGAGTAGGAGTCGCGCAAGACGCTGCGTGATGAGTCTGATTTCATTACGCGCCTGCACCGCGCTGTGCTGACCGAGTGCTCGCGGCAATTGCACGATGCTGGAGTCGATGAACTACTCGCATTGGATGAGGTTTGGCTTTCCGATGAGGAAGTCGAGGACCTGGGTGACTCGGAGACGCTTGAGTGGCGTCTTGAGCGTGAGCGTGGCTCGCAGTTCGTAGACTGGAAAATTCTGGTGCTTGAGCTGCTCGAACGGTACTTGTTCGATCGCGAGATCACGGCTGAGCGCGATGAGGTGCGGGCGATAGGTACGATGAGCTTCTACCATCTTTGGGAGGAGGCGTGCAAAGTTGCCTTCGGTGATTCTTTGGGTGTTAGGCTCAACGGTCTGGGGCTTGCTCTTACCGGCGAGTGGACGGCGCGCAAGCGTGACACTCTTCTGGGCATCATTGAGCATCCCAAGTGGCAACGCTGTTTTGGCGGTGAGTACGGACGAGTTCAGGAGACGGCTACTCTTGTCCCCGACACGATCGCCTTTGCGACTGATACTGCCGGGGTAAAGACGTTCTGCATTTACGATGCGAAGTACTACGTGCCCAGTGCAAGCGGCGTGATGAAGTGCCAGCCGGGACTGGAGTCGGTGACCAAACAGTTTCTGTATCAGTCAGCGTACAAGCAGTTCGTACTCGACCATGGGTTCGACAGAGTCGTTAATGCGTTCCTTGTGCCAACTACGGAGACTGAGCCCGTTGAGATGGCGCGCGTTGAGTTTTCTAAGGTTATGGGCAAGGTTGAGCTGCCGTTTAGTAATTACGTGCACATGTGGGCGCTGCCAGCCCGTCAGATCTTTGATGCCTTTTTGCGGGGTGAGCGGATCGACA
>CAVEUW010000120.1:0-393 GCA_963619015.1 Senegalimassilia sp.
ACATACAGGCGACGCTTTCTGGACTAAACGATCGAGGGTACAAACTTTTCCACGAAGACCCACTCAGCCTGACTTGCTTCGGCTGTCTGGAAATGTTATAAAATCCTTGGTGGCGCTTAGCGCGCTACTTCCAAGCTGCCGGGGGTGTCCCCCGGCATTCTTGTTATCAGGAGGCATTTCCTTGCAGGAGCTCAGCATCTTCGTAGACGAATCCGGCAGCCAGAGGGGCCACTCTCGCTATTGCCTCGTCACGCTGCTTCTGCACAACCAGGCAAACTCGATTGAAACCCAAATCCAGTCGTACGAAGAGAATCTTCGCGCAAAGGGATTACCCAACCTGCCGTTCCATGCTTCACCTCTGATGAACGGCCACGACGACTACGAGTCCATGGG
>CAVEUW010000120.1:403-879 GCA_963619015.1 Senegalimassilia sp.
GAAGTGCCTGCTGTCCGCATTCGAGGGTTTCGCCCGCAAGGTCCCCTTTTCCTATAAGGTCTTCGCCTACAAAAGGAGTGAGGTCGACGAACCTGACATGTTCATCGCCCGCTTCAAGCGCGATCTGGTGGTGTTCCTCACGGACAACCTCTCGCACTTCCAAGGCTTTGACAAGGTGAAGATCTATTACGACAACGGCCAGCAGATGGTGACCTCCGCTTTGCATGGCGCCATTGATTACGTGCTATCTAAAGACGCCGTCCTATATCGCATGGCCAGTGCGCAGGAGTACAGGCTTTTTCAAGCGGTCGACTACCTATGCACGCTCGAGCTGACCGATCTCAAATACCATGATAAGCAGCTGACGGAAACCGACGTCAAGATGTTTGGCGAAGACTATCAGGCGTTCAAGCAAAACCATCTCAAGAAAATACGGCGCAAAGCACTCTAAGCCTGCTAGCCACTTGCACGATGCC
>CAVEUW010000120.1:889-2654 GCA_963619015.1 Senegalimassilia sp.
AATACATACTTCCCCAGTTAAACACCTTAAAAAACCCCTCTGTTGCCGCCCGTGCACCAGAGGGGTTAGGCTCACGCAAATCTTTCTACGACGCTTTCGCCTTTCTTCGATTGTAAGTGCGACGCATGGTATCCGCGGTCCAGTTATTTATGTAGCTAGGGTTCTCGCGCTCAAATCGATGATGGATACCAATCCAATCAACGCGCTTGCCATGCATGGGTAAACCGTCTTTGGCTCTTAGGGCATCAACCCAATTCACCATGTAGTCAACCAATGCACTCCCAGCTCGTTCACGCTTTCTTCCATCTGGACCCGGCTTCGCTGCAGCATATTCCTTCCCGTCGATAGCGAACAACGGCTTTCCAGCAGAGACGTTCTGTACCCTCATTTCCTGCCAGCAATCACGGAGAACCTTCTCCTTTGGCTTTGCCCCACGAACGCGGACAGTCCAGCCGTCTGTCTTATTGATGCCATAAGCGATACATAGGTCACCATTTGGCATTCTTGTTCTTTTCGCACGCAGTCCAGTTGACGAAACAGCTGTTGAAAGCGCCGTCTCTGGAAGCCCGGTTGTCTCAAAATGTTCATCTGCAAAAGGGATTTCCTCATAGACACCGAGCAAAAAAGCCTCTATTGCAAGCTCATGGATGAGAACATTATCGGTTGCGAAATGCACGAGAAGGGCAAGTCTGAACGCGGGATCGCACTCCATAAACTCAGCGCCAAGGCGTCCAGCCTTTCTCGGGTTTCCATACAAGAACATCTCGACGGAATCTTTCGCCAAGCCAGGATACAAAGGAAAGTCGATATGAGTTCCCGACCATACCGGGACTGCCTTCGAGCCAACCATCTCGCCGTCGTCGGACAAAACTGGAGCGTAAAGCGGAAGCTGCGACCCCTTGTCTATCACGCCTGCGTTGCCATCAATCAACCTGTCGATCATTTCACCAAGAGACAAGCCCTCTTCAAAACCGAAGAGCTCCCTTCGAGCATCGGCAAAATCAATCTTCAGAGAAAGCAAGAAACCGTCGTCTTCCATTTGAAGAGCCGGGTAATCGCTCAGCGTCTCTCTCATCAAGCCTCCTTAGCGGACATTTAAGAATGCATCGCTATTGTACCTTTAAGGTATATCTATTGAAATTATTATTCCGTTTACAGAGCTCTTCCTCACAAATTTACACATCACCGAAAGGGGTTTAATTGAACGCTCGCATTTCAGACAACGAGATTATCGAGAGGACCTCTCAGAGAGTCAAGCCAGAGCGTCATGCGCGCGATGTATTCCATGCGTGGATGCTTGAAGGTGCAAAATATGCAGGGCCTCTTGATATGCCAGTATTGCAGAAAATCAATGTAGTGCCCAATCGCCTTGTGGCATTCTCAGACGCGATGAGCCGAACTTGGGAAGACTTCGATTGCTGGGTGCACTTTTTTGAAGACGACTACATTATCGAGAGATTCTGGCATAACCCTAAAAGCTACATCAGAAAGCTCCAGAAATTCCGTGGCGTTATCGGATTGGATTACAGTGTCTGCTGGGATTTCCCGCGTCCGCTAAAACAGTACAACCATTTTCGTAATGCTACCTGCACTTATTGGCTTCAACAAGAGCTAGAGTGCGTAATCCCGCAAGCTCGATGCGAAGGGAACGATGGCGAAAGAGTACTTGCTGGCTTTCCAAAACACTCACTAATTGCAATTGGCGCACGGTATAATTACAGGCAGACCCAACCAGCGCCCAAGCGCAAGTTAAGGTGATTCATAT
>CAVEUW010000120.1:2664-4346 GCA_963619015.1 Senegalimassilia sp.
TGCCGGCTTCCCAAAACACTCGCTGATTGCAATTGGCGCACGGTCGATGGTGCGTGATGCTCGCGACCGCGAAGTGCTAAAACGATCTGTCAGGTACGTCATTGACGAGCTAGAACCTACGGGACTCGTTTGGTATGGAAGCACTAAGTTCGGCGTCACGGATTATCCGTCAAAGATGGGTGTGCCCATACACCACTTTCCCGGCAAAGGTCGCGGGAAGCTCTCTCACAGCAATGGCGGTTTGCGGTAATGGGCGGTCACAGTAGCAGAAGCTTATTTCCCGGAGTCATAGGAGATCGAGCGTCTGTCGAATCATTTAGCATCATAACGAATTATCCACTGACCACGGACATAAGTAATCTAGTAACAAACTCAATCAGGACAGGAAGTGCCCTGAAGGTCGACGAACATCATGCGTTTCCAGATATTGTTGATAATTACGCTGGATACGCAAGCCGCTTTACAATTACCGGAGGCGATGGAAAGGAACGATTATTGCTTCAACTCGAGGGTTCGCTCAATGGCGTTCCTGGCATATTCGAATGGATAGTCGATCCTGATCCGGCAAGAGGCGTCGCACATCGAAGGTTTATCGGCCACGGTGTAATAACAGGCAGACCAAACCAGCGCCCAAGCGCAAGTTAAGGTGATTCATATGTACAGTTTTGCTGTTTTTGAAAAATCAGGAATCGCGCCGCAGGCGAATGCGATTGTTTATGGCGTTCAAGCAGGCCTTCTTCCTGCTGCGGCTGTCCCTGATTTCGAGGAGTACATGATCGTCAGTGAAGGAATCGAAGGCACCCCCGAGCTACTCGCGTTCGAGGGATCCTCAAAAGACGCCCTTGCAGCTCTCGCCAATGCTGGCTATGTCGATGACGGACGAGGGCGCGATGTCCTGCGCTATGCGATTCTTGCGAGTCTAGATACCGAAGGCCAGGCTTTACTTGACGATATCGAAAGCGTCTACGCCGACTTCGGCTACCCTAGTGATATGGAGCCATTCATTTTCTACATGCCGAGTGAAAGCGATTCTTCAACAGAGGACTTGATTGAGCAATATCATAAATTTCTAATCTCTGAAAAAACCAGGCTTAACTTGTAACCCATGTGCCAGCTTTCAAAAGCGGCCTGATTCGTAGGAATAGCAATGGGTTGAAGATAGGCCGACCTCGCAGGGGTTTTTCGACTTGTGCGGCAGCGAACTATCGACACGAGCACCAAGAGAATCGTGTCGGATTGCCAAACGTACCTGAATGACTACGAGAAGAACGACAGACCGAAGTATGCAGTCGACATCGGCCGCACACTCGATATACTCGACAAATGAAGCCGTGACCCCCCAGATGGGATTTGCATACATTTGCAAAACCCAGGTAGAGAGTGAGTTGAGGTTTCGCAGCCAAGACCCAAATAATAAAACCGCAGGTCAGGAGTGATGTGTTCGATAAATTGGCGCACCACTTTGCTCCAAAAGAAAGCGCTACTTTCGGAATTATTCGTACCAGAATTCGTACCAGCCCAGCGCCACTGTTCAAGGCGCAACCACCGAAGAGATATTCAAAGGTAGCTATTCGGTTGTTCCGGCGCTGGAGCAACCGAATAGCCCTAGATGCTAGCTGGCCTTCGGCACGACCCTCACCCGCACGATGCAGGCCTCGGTGCCCGTGGGCCCCGTCCAGTGG
>CAVEUW010000121.1:0-4335 GCA_963619015.1 Senegalimassilia sp.
GGTGCAACAAACGTTGAGGCGACGGGGGAGTTTGACTTCTCTCAGACTCTGCAGCAGTACGCTGATGCCGACATGGTGCTGAGCATGTACGGTAACGGCTCACCGTACTGGGACTATGCCTTGGCCAACAAACTTTACTTTGCTGCGCAGCTTGGCCTGCCTATTCTCGTCTGCGAGAAGACGGCTATGGCGGACATGGCGGAGGGGTATGACTTGGGTGTGGCTTTTGACCCTGCCGACAAGGCTGCTAAGGACCGGATTGCGACGCTTTTCGATGAAAATCAAGTTATGAAAAGGCGTGAGGGTTGTCGCGAGTTCCTAGAGATGGTTGAGGCCGACAACGAGCGCACCCTAACGGACGTAAGCCATTTCTTCAATCTTTAGCCGGTGATTTGCTTTGAGAAGAACGAGTTCGAGGGTACATGCATGAATTACGGAAAGACGCTGAGCGTAGTGATTGTCAGCTATGAGAACATGGAGGTACTGAGAGGGTGCCTCGATTCCATATCTCGGTACAATGACCTCGGGGATGGCGTCGAGGTAATTGTTGTTGAGCAATCCAGGACGGAAGAGATATGCCAGAGCCTCCAGCGTGACTACTCATGGGTAAAGGCGATTAGGAACGAGAACAAGGGTTTCGGTGCGGGGAACAACGCCGGCGCGCGCGTCGCAAGCGGCGAGCTTCTCTTGTTCCTCAATCCCGACACGGTTTTGGTCGAGCCTATCTTCGAATACGCCGTCCGCATACATGAAAATAACCCCAAGCTTGGTATGTTCGGTTTCAGGCTTCTTGATGTGGAAGGTAGAAAGAACAAGAGCTTCCATTTCCGAAAACCTTACGGGATTGCGCGCGCCCTCGTCTGGCGCATTTGCGACAAGCTAGACATCTACATGCCGCACTCGATGTACCTCGCCGGTGCCGATATGTTTGTGCCCTCCGAAGTGTTCCGGGAGGCTGGTGGGTTCGATGAGTCGATGTTCATGTATTTCGAGGAGACGCACCTCTGCAACCGCTTGGATTCGCTCGGGTATACGACCTCGTACTTCCCAGAGAAAAGAATAGTGCACCTCGAAGGGCGCTCGAGCTCGGCGGTTAATACGCTGCAGAGGCAGATTGATTCGCTTTGGGTACTGTTTGGCGATGACGGAGGTGCGTACAGGGATTGCCTGTACGGGATGCGTCGCGACCGGAGGATAAAGTCTCTCTTTCCGGGCCGCAAGGCTGTCTGTATCTCTGAGATTGCGCTCATCGAAGCCGCGTTGACCAAAGGGCGTGGCGCGTATGAGTAGAAAAGTTAGTGGAACTCAGGCGATGCCGAGAAACGGGCTTGAATTGGATTCGGGCGGACGAGTTTCCCATTCTGCACTTTTGGTCAAGCTGTTTATCCTCGTCGTCATGGGCAACGGTCTTATTGCGAACTACGCCCCCAGCATCGGCGTCAACGCCGGGACCTTTTGCATCGACGCAATGGTCGTTGTGCTCTGCGTTGCGGCGATTTTCAAAGAGGTCTCCGGGAACAGCGGTGGCAGGAGCGTTATCCCCGCAGGTTATACATCAGTCTTCGTGGTCTTTTCGATCATCGTCGCGCTGACTGCGGCAAGCATCGTGGTCGTCGGCTTCTACTTGCCCGGCCTTTTGAGCGACCTTCGAATCAGACTCTTATATTTTCTTGTGGCACCGATGGTCTTCGTTTTATTGGAGCCCAATGAATCGCGGAGTGTCTTCCGTTTTCTTCTCAACTGTGGCGCTGTGTTCTGCCTTTTTGCCATAGCTCAGTTGCTGTTCGCTAATGTTCTCGACGCCAAGCTTCTCTCCGTAGAATACGACGGTACACTTTTACTGCGTTGGTCTAACGAGACCATGAGCATGACCCTTAGAGCGAACGCGTTGATGGGTAATGCAATCGAGTTTGGCGGCGTATGCGTCCTCCTGTTCGCCTGTGCTTTGTGCGAGGCCTTTGTCGAGGGATTCACGCCCCTTAAAGTGGTGCGCCTTGCGGCTATCGTCATGGGGTGCTACTGCACTTACTCTCGCGCCGCCTTCGCCGGCATGATTATCGTTGCGATTTTTATTTATCTCAGACTTGGGAAGACGCAGGGCGTGAACAAGTACTTGAAATTTATTCTTGCTGTGGTTGCCATAGGTGTGGGCTTGTTTGTTCTTTTCGGACAAAGCGCGTTGATGGAGCGCTTTTTGGGGCAGGATGAATTTACGTCCGTCTCGAATAGGGTACATGCGACAAACATCGACAAGTCCATCAAGGTGATATCTGAAAATCTGGTGTTTGGGACTGGGCTTGGCACGCAGCTGGTGTCCGACGAGAGGGCCACGGCTGATGGCTGGTGGTTCCAGCTTACCGCAGAAACAGGGGTTTTCGTCTTTCTGCTTTACTCCTTTATTTTCTTGTTTCTGGCAGCTCGGGTGTTCAAAGCGCAGAGGGAGCTTGGTGGATTTTCTGAGATGATTTCTGTTGCGCTGCTCGCTGTTCTCGTTTACTTTATGGTCGTGTCCGTGATTAACAGCTCGTTTTTTGGCCGCGCGGACCTCAACCTCTTCTTCATGTTGGTTGGCTGCTGGTTGTCTGTAAGCTCGTCGAGTCGACCCGACGGCTTCAAGCAAGAAAGGCTACCCAAATGATAAAAATAGCACTAATCGGTGCAGACTCTACAAGTGAAAACCTCGGCGTGCAGGCTCTAGCGTTCTCGCAGCTCTATGTTCTCGAGGGTGTTCTCTCTGATATGAAAATAGACCACTCTTACACCATTTTGAGCTTTGGTCAGAAGGAAAACGCGGTGGATAAATTCCGCATGGCCTTGTCTATACCTAAGTCGATCTCCATGGGGGTTGTCGACATCTCCTATAGGTCGCACGAGAAGCGCGCGGCGATGGTGAAGGCCCTTTCGTCGTGCGACCTCGCCATCGGAATCACCGGTGGTGACTCGTTCTCTGACATCTATGGAATGCGCCGCTTTCTGACAAATATGGGATGCTTTTTGGTCCTTGACCGGAAGGGGGTTGACTACATCCTCGCTCCGCAGACGTATGGGCCCTTCTCTAGCAAAGCGGCGTCCCTCGTCGCTTCTTACGTGTTCAGGAGAGCAAAAGGGGTCTTCGCGCGCGACAATTCCTCGACGGATCTTGCGAAACGGTTGGGCGCAAACGAGCCAGTGACGGTTACGGACGTGGCCTTCTTCCTCCCTTATGAAAGGGGTTTGGCAGTCTCCGAGTCCAAAAGGCGCCGCGTTGGTATCAATGTCTCTGGTTTGCTCTGGAACGGGGGGTATTCGGGCCGCAACGAGTTTGGGCTCAAGGCCGATTACAGGAAATTCATCTCGTGCATTGTCGAGGATTTGTCACGCAGGCGCGATACGGAAGTCATACTGGTCAGCCATGTCGTCGCGGACGATTTTAACGCCGTCGAGAACGACTATAAAGCTTGCGTCGAGCTTGCGAGCAAGTTTCAGGGCGTCATCGCTCAGAAGCCGTTTGATAATCCCATTGAGGCCAAGAGTTTCATCAGTGGTCTAGATTGCTTTATGGGATCAAGGATGCATGCGACGATTGCCGCGTTCTCGTCCGGCGTTCCGACCCTTCCGCTTGCTTATAGCAAGAAGTTCGAGGGGCTTTATGGAAGCCTCGGCTACGGGGCGACGATTGACCTCAGGACGGTGGACGCGGAAGGGGCGGTCGATTCGGCTTTGACCTTCGTGGATAACCCGGAGAGATATAGAGCCGATCAAGACGAGGCTCTTCTCAAAGTCGCCGAGCTCAAGAAAAGATTTATCGGCGAGATAAGGACCCTGATTTCATCTTGCGATTGGGTTGAGCGATGAGGAACGGGATTGATTCTTTGCGCGAACTCTCTTCCGCTTGCGTCGGCTGCGGGCTCTGTGAAGGGTCGGGCAATGCCCTGATGGAAGAGAACGAAAAGGGCTTCATGAGACCTGTTTTCAATGAAGGGGCAACGTTCGACTCTGTTGCGGATTTCTGCCCTGTTGTGAATTTGCCTACGATTTATGAGGAGAATCCGTGGGGCAGATGCGAGGGCGCATACCTCGGATGGTCGGCGAACGAGCTCATTAGGGAGAAGGCCTCTTCTGGCGGCATCGTCTCCGCCGTCCTCAAGTACGCCCTGGAAAAAGGTTATGTGGACCACGTCCTGCACGTGGGGAGCGACGCGGCTCATCCACTCTACGCCAAGCCGGTGGTTAGTTCGAGCGCGGAGGACGTTCTTAGCAGATCGGGATCGAGGTATGTCTCCTGCTCATCGGTCGCTGGGCTCCCCATGGTCAGCGAAATGGAGGGAAAGTTCGCTGTTGTGGGCAGGCCATGTG
>CAVEUW010000122.1:0-4312 GCA_963619015.1 Senegalimassilia sp.
TCGAAGTTGCGGTAGAAGCTCACGCGGCTCACGCCCGCCTTCGACGCCACCTCGCTCACGCCAATCTGGTCGAGCGGCTTCTCCTCGAGCAGGTCTACGAGGGCATCCGTGATGCTGCTGCGCACACCCTCGTTCGCGGCCTTCCGGTAGTCCAAGTCTGCCACCCCCGTCTCTCGGTTCCCTAATATGTTACAAGTGTAACACATGTAACAGCTGTATCAACCGAAGGAGCGTCCCCTCGAGGATGGCGTGGTTGCGAACGTTCACGTAGGCAGACCCCGTCACGCCCTCCGACAGGTCGATGTCGGTGGTCGCGACGATGCCACGGAATCGCGACAGCTCCACGACTTACTTGTAGCCGTCGTAATCGCCGCGTTGGGCGGCAGCCTGGATTGCGTTCGCAACAGCGGTCGCGCTGTCAGCCGCGTCCTCTGATAGATCTGGTGGTCCAGGAAGGACACCCTGCATCCGGTGGAGGTGAAGACGGCCGCCACCGTGGGCGTCGACGCCGTCAAGAACTTCGCCTGCCTGGAGGGGGTGCCAGGCTATGAGGTCGGCTTCGGCCATGTGGTCTGCCAAACCAAGGAGCCGTACCCGGTAACGCACGGCGTGCAGGCCGTTTCAGTCTGGGCTATCTAGCGACAATAGCTACCTGCTGCGAGTTTGCGGGGCTTGCCGCCATGCTTCTTCCTTAACGGAAGCTCTATTCAAAGATGCATTTACAAAATCCCAGTTAAAGAGCAGGTTAAGGCTCTATCGCCAAATGCTCTTGGATATGAGCTATGAGCTTACCGCACCAAAGGTACGCAAAAAGAAAATGGGCACTTGACGAATTTATCTCTCTGGCGCCTGTGTGTACTTATCGGCCCAGGAATTCAATGCGTCCAAGATCGGCAGAAACTCCTTGCCTGCCTCGGTAAGCGAATACTCCACCTTCGGGGGAACCACCGGATACACTTCCCTATGGATAATGCCGTGCGCCTCAAGCGTGCGCAGGTCCTTCGTCAAATTGGCTTCGGTGATGTGCGGCAGCCTGCGGTGAATCTCGCTGAAGCGCAGCGTGCCCTCGGACAGCACGTAGATGACCACCATCGTCCACTTCCCATGGATTACTTTAGAAATCCACACGGTCCTACAAGGACACTCCTGTCAGCGAAGAGAACTTGCAAGCGATTTTGGAGGCGGGCATGGCGGCGCCGGCAGCGAGAAACCGCGCAAACATGAAATTGCCGTAACCAGGATAGGTGCGCAATAAGCAAACACGCAGAATGAATCGAAGAATAAGGGGGCGCTCTGCCACTGCACAGCGGTCAGGAGAAATCCGCTTGGAGCGCTTTCTTGATAGTGAGTTGTTTCCTAGTCGGCACTACGAACTTCGGCGAGGGTAAGCATCCTGCCCACCGTTGCGTCGTAGGCATCAATAAGCCGATTGGGGTCCAGCTGGTCGTCGCATTCTACCCACCACTCAACAAGACCCACCAACCCCGATGCATAGAAGTTGGCGAAAGCGGCGCCGGCATCCGGGCACTCGCGGCGCGAATCGATGCCAAATTTCATCTCTTCGACAATCGGCATCAGCTGCTCGGCGATTTCTGCTGCAAGGGCATTGGCTAGCTTGGCGAAGGATGAGTCGAGCCGCAACCGATTCAGCGCCATGCGGTTCTCCGAAACGACCTGCGCGAATCCAAGCGTCATTTCGCGAGCATATTCCGCAAACGGCATGCTGGTCTCTTTCCGCGCCAGCCGCTCGCTGATCGATTGACGAATGCCGCGCACGTAGAACCGAAAGAAGTCGTCCTTGCTACCAAAATGGTCGTAGAAGGTGGTTCGCCGCACCATGGCCCGATCGCACAGCTCCTTCACCGTAATGGCCGAGACGGGCTTTTCAGCCATAAGCTCCTCGAATGCCGATGTCAGCAACCGATAGGTTCTTTCCACGCGCAAGTCCATACATCCTCTTTCCGGACACTTTGACACTTTCGTCGTTTAACTTTCATCCTGCCAGGGCCGTCCGTTGCAGCAGCGAATCTTCCTTCGCAAAATAAACGACAGTTGTCAGTTTACTGAAAGCTGTAAGTAAATGCCATTTGCGAGGAGTAAAAGATGAAGAAGTTTGGCAAGGAAGGAACGCAGCGGCTCAAGGCGTTCCATATCATATTCACCCTCATGTGGATGGGCGGGGTGGCCGCCCTCATCGCGATGCAACAGCTCGGAAACCCCTCGAGCCCCGACATGTACCTGATGACGACGAACGATCAATTGATGGTGGACCGAGCACTGATAATCCCCGGAGGTGTGGGCCTGATTGCCGACTCCATCCTGTATTCCCTCTGCACGGAAATCGGCAGCACGCGCAGGATCTGGATCCGCTGGAAATGGGTGCTCTCGGTCGCATTGGTGGTAATAGGAGCCGGCTTCATGGGGAACCTGGTCGAAGCAAA
This sequence comes from Senegalimassilia sp., assembly GCA_963619015.1. Classification (GTDB taxonomy): domain Bacteria; phylum Actinomycetota; class Coriobacteriia; order Coriobacteriales; family Eggerthellaceae; genus Senegalimassilia. The sequence goes on from CAVEUW010000122.1 coordinate 2,442, forward strand.
CGCAGCATACGCTGCCACGGCGATAGCCGAAGGGACGTTCGATGCGAGCGTCTACCGCTGGAACGCAAACGCCGTTTCAATAGCCGGCGTGGTGCAGTTGGCGATGTTCCTGCTGTGCATGCATCTGGGAATCACCAAGCCCAACAGGAAGAAAGCACGGTAGATGCTATTCATCAAGGAAACAAAAGACAGCAAGTTGTAGCGCACGCATCAGCCAAGACGCGTGGCTTCCCAATAGAGTAAAACTAAATCAAAAGTGGGAATTCCTTCCCCGTAATTGGCCCCGTGCGCACCTGCGCCTAGAACTTGCGGGCGTAGTCTAGATAGCCTCCAACGCTGTAATGGTCGGCATCGTCCGATGAGGTATAACACCCTCCGATGGTACCCAAATATCCCACTTCAGAAACGCTCCCGTGCTCAAGCTTGTTGCCCTGCGCATCCACGACCAGGGCATACCAGTGGCCGTTCTCGTGCGTGGGTTTTCTGAGCTGACACGTAAGCGTAAACTTCCACTCGCCATCCAGCTTGACGAAAGCGCCGGCCTCTCGCAGGGCAGCAAGGCGCTCGCCGTCAATCCAGAAGCACATGAACGGCGCCTCGAGGACATCGGTGAGGGTATCGGCTTTGGTGTTATACACATAGCAGAACAGCACTCGATCGTGCCCATGCGCAAGCAGGTCGAGCTCGCTCTCGTTCAACTTGAAGCACACGGTCTGGAACGCCCCGGGATTGTTCTCGTCTTCGCCGACCTCGGTCATGGCGGTTTTCACCTGAAACAGAAACGTCTCCGCGGCAACCGTCGGGTCTTCAAGCCTCTGTTTAAGGTTGAGCGAAACCACGTCGATGCCCATATCCGCCGGCGGACGCAGGGCATCAAGCCCGTGCCGGTACAAAGAGGCCATAAGCTGGTATTCGCCGGTGTAGCCGTTGTAAAGGCTGTCGAAAAATTGATTGCTCATATCGTCCCTTGGAGTCGTCTGGTCTGCAGCTCTGGCACATATATGCGTCTTCCTTGTATGTTAACGTGCCGCCATTTGCTTATGGAAGGCTATTTCGATTCATCAGAAAATTTTTCTTGACAGCCATAAAACACCGGCTGTATAACCTAATCGCACCCGATCGGCGATTTTTGGGATCGCCATTTTAAGATTTACATGGGGGCTGCATCGGCGGCCTTTGGTTACAAGTCACGCAATGCGCGGCGCCGTGTCACATGTAAATCTCATTCCCATCTTTCTACAACTGAATACAAGGGAATATTGCGAGCAGGTCTAGCCCTTTGCTGCGCCATTTGGCGAAGCAAATAAGCCAAGCTGGCAGCGGCCATGGTGGCATTTTGGCACAACAAAAACAGCCAAGCTAACAGCGGCCACGCAGGCATTTCGCGCTCTGAAACCGAGCGGTCCGCCTGCCGCCCCGCTCCACCCTGCTCGCACAACTCCGGCGGCGCTGCGGCGCCCACTCACGAAAGGACGATCATGAGCACGTATCCCTACAACCCCCTCATCATGAAGGAAACATCCCTCGGCCTGGAAAGGTACGACATCCGCGACGAGATGCTCGCCGATCGCGAGCTCGAGCTATCAGGCCCCGTCGATGCCGATTCGGTGGCAGACATCATCCGCGGCATGCGGCATCTGCAGAAAGCCGATCCGGACGATGCCATCACGCTGTTCATCAACAGCCCGGGCGGCGAAGTAAGCTCCGGCCTTGCCCTCTACGACGTCATGTGCGCCATCAGCTGCCCGATCCGCACTGTTTGCCTGGGTCTCGCGGCAAGCATGGCAGCGCTGCTCTTCGTTGCAGGCGACTTGCGAGACATGCTGCCGCACAGCCGCGTCATGATTCACGACCCGCTCATCTCGGGCGGC
>CAVEUW010000123.1:0-4293 GCA_963619015.1 Senegalimassilia sp.
GCCTGCAGTCGCTCAGGCTCGGAACCAAATAAAGCGGCTACAACGGTTTTGCTTACGAAATCGACGCCGCCGCCCAAATAGCATGTAACACCCTGCGACGAAGCTTGCGTGCCTACGTATTCCTGATGCTTGCCACAGTAACCCGTGCCATCCACAGCATGGTTCCGGCAGCGCGCACCAGCCAACGGACCTGATTGAATAATGTACTGACATTGATCATCGTTAGCAGAAGACGCCTTCGTACTTTCTTCCTCTTGCTCAAAATGGCTCAAAAAGACTTCGGAATAGAAATCAAACGACCTTTGCAATAACGCATTGATTCCCTGCGCATCCAAGGCGATGCCATCCAGATATTTATCTATACGATCGTCTACATCGATATTGACGGAAACTTTAACCCCCGGGCGCAAGCACTCACGGTAAACGTCGAGCTCGTTACCTTCGTATTGTGTGACTTTCCCCATATCGAGCTTATGGAATGCGGTGTCGTACTTTGAAAAACGATCATACTTCTTTGCGAACACCAAATCATTAGTCGAAAGAGGCGCAGAATCAGACACCGAAACGTATTTCATGATGTCGTTAGCGATGTTTTGATCAGTTTTACCGGGGCGCTCCCTAAAGAACGCACGCTTCATAATGCCCTTATCAGGATTGCGGACAGCTTTGGTGTTTTGTTCGATAACGCTGTCGTAAAGCGCGCGATAGCTTTCATCATCCAGCAGCATGTTCAGCAAAATGGCAGTTCGCAACATGCCTTTCACGCTTGAACCGGGCACGTAGGGGTTGCCGTACGGATCTTTCACAAACTCCCATACATCATGGTACTGAATAGATCCACGACGCGCCGTAGCTAAGGGGGAATCAACTTTGTACGCGATAGCCTGACCCGCAAGCTTTTTCAGGTCGGGGTTCCTCTGCAAGAAATCCTGCAAGCGAGCACCGCCATCCTCCAAGAACGCGCAATATCGATCAATCTGCTGATCATCTAGAAGCGAAACGAACTTACGCGTGTCCAAAACCACGACGTCGTTGCCGATTGCGTAATAATCTTTCTTGCCGTATTGACTGCCGTTGCCTATATGCACCGTACCTGCAGTCTCGAATTCCATGCAGTAATGTCGGACGGCCATAACTACACCTCCATCCACATCGCGCGCGCATAGCGGTACACCGGGTGCGAGCCTGGCGTAGCGTTTACATCAAACACATCGCCCTCGAAGCCGCGCTCGAAAACAGAGCCCGGAGCAAACACCCATGTGTCGCGCTTTTTGCGGAACGTATCTGCGTGCGTCGTCGACTGCACAAAGCCGCCTTTTCGCGCCAAGTGAAACTTGGCATTTTCAAGCAAATCGTCGGTGAGTTCTTCTTCTTTCGGAAGGCTCGACGACAAAAGCATTGCCTTTCCAGTCGCGCCAGCTATCAAATTGGCACTAAATGCGCCGGCATCCTCGAATCGCGCCGCGAAACGCCCGTAACCGCTGGTCCTTTTGCCACCGATACCCGAATACCCAAGCTGCTCAAACAACGGGGCTATATCGTACGAACCGCGAACAACGAAATAAATGCCGCACTCGGGGTTAAAGCGGAATGCGCCAACGTGATACGGCTCGGATTCGTCACGATTTTCCCTGGTTAAATTAACTTTTGTCTGCGCAAAAGATGTACCCAAATCAAATTGCTCAAGGGCGCTTACAAAATCAAAATCACCAGCAAGGTAATCGCTCAGAGATTCCAAAGGAATATACTTCAGTTTCTTATTTGCCTTGCGTTCACGCGAATCAGTCGCCTTCGCTTGGTTCGAAGTAGGCGAAGCGATACCGACCATTGGCTTGGGAATGTACAACTGCTTGCCAATATAAGGAAACGCATCGCTTAGTTGCAGGTCGCCCGATTTCGCAGCCCGCAGCAATTCATCGGCACATCCTGCATGTAGCGCCTCAATATATAAGGCGCTGAACAGCGTTGCTGCGTCGCAGCTATACATGCCGTCGGTCAAGCGCCGCTCGCCAAAATGGACGGGGGCACTAAACGTAAGTTTTACTATTTGGTCGGCCATGGCCTACCTCAACTCCGGAACAGGAAATTCCGTATCACCTGTTACAACCGAGGCGGTGACATCGGCAAAGTAAACGCGCCCATTGCCGCGCGTACCGCCGCCGCCAAGGTAGTCGTTCTCGAGCAGGTTCATGGCAGTCGCGATGTTCTTGAAATCCTGCTCAACCTCGTCGGGGTTTTCGACATTGTAGATAATCTCGAAACCGAATTTTGCACCGCGTACGACACGCTCGATTTGACGCGGGTTTGCAACAGACGTCAAACGGTCAATAGTGTTTTCGAATTTGTTCTCGAAAATCTGCGGCAAGGCATCCTTGTTTTGCATGAAGCAATCGCTGAACTGCAAACGCGACATCTGCATGCCGGCACCCGCCGCATCGCTGCCTTTCTGGCTTGACCCGAATAAGCGCTTGATTTCAGCACAATCGTTTTCGAAGCCTTGCACGCCTTCAACAGGCACGGAGCCCATCTCTCTTGCCAACAATGAGCGCATTTTGCCTTTAAGCGTAGAGCCGGGGATAACGGGATCGCGCGTAAGCGGGTCACGCACCACAGGCGAATCGATGGCGCCGATTGCACTAAACGAATCGTCACCGCCAATATGAAGGCCGGTTTTTACTTCGATGGTTCCCTGGATTTTAATTTTCGTATATGCCATGGCTTACTCCTTGCCTCCATAGAATTTAAAGTACGCAACTAAACTTTCCGCATAGCGGCAGTACAAGATGAACTGGTCGTAGGTTTTCACATTATCAAGAGCAGACATAAGACCGGTTCCTCCCAGAAACCCTTTTACATCTCTATTACGCCCCGCTTCATATGCCATTTTCACTTTGATATATTGCAGGTCGCTTTTGTTGCTTTCGAAATCTTCGGGTGTGTTGACACGCGTGTACACATTGGTGATTAACCCATAAATACCGCGAAGTTTCGACATAGAAAGATGGCCGAACCACGAACCGCGCTCATTTTCCTTCGCCTTTTCAACTATCAGCTCAGCGGCCTTGGCATAAGTATCACTACTAATTGAGGCCTTTTCGCCCAGCTTCAACACCGCATTACTATTCGCCATTTCCTCTATCACCTTTCCCTTATGCTGTACACGTACCATTCCAATGCTGCAATGAGGCAGCGACGCTGCTTTTCGTCAGCAGCCCATTCATAAAATTTGCCACACAACGCATCCCTGTTTTGCTTATCGTCCTCGAAGCTTCTTGCAAGCAGATAAGCCAAGCGGGGCGCAGAAATCACCTGGTCGTAATTGCGCAGCAGCGACACCATCCTGTAGATGAACGCTTTACCCTTCTGGTGGGTTTTAAATATTTCGCCAAGTTCGCGCATGCGCGGCTCAATAACCTCAGACAGATCATCCCAGCTAAACACCGAACTGGCCGACCATAGCGCAACGGCGTTCTTGAGGTGAACCGTTCCGTCGGCGCTAGTTTCGGCATGCATCTTTGCCGCATCCTCAAGCTCCCCGGTTTCGGAGGCCATTCGGGCAATAGGATACGTTTCGCCAAACATGCCAATGCCTGCGCTTATCGTGAGCGAGTCGTTGCCCGTAAATTCTCGCAAGGCTTTTCGAATATCTAAGGCGGCATACAATACATCGCTCCAGTTGCCGACGATGAACAGGTCGTCGCCTCCGGAATAGATTATCTGCGCCTTATAATTTCTGGCAGCCAAAATGTCGTTAATCTTGTGCTTGAAGAAGTAGCTCAAAGCACGGCTAAGCGTTGCAGTACGGCTAATAGAGGCTTTGTCTGCAGGAATGCCGCTTGCGAAAGCGGCGCCGAGGTTGTCGACGTCGGCACGAAGCACTCCCAAGCGCTTGATGCCTAGCGCCTTCACCAACGTTGCGCCCTGCTCGGCGTAAGCCGAAAAACCCTTGGCGCCCATGTCGGCCGTGTAATCACCAAGCCAGATATGGGTCGACAAAGACAAACCCGCATCCCACGTGTTCTTAGTGTACAGGCGCTTCACCTTGGGACTTTGCGCAAGATATGCATCGCGATCATACAGAACCAACGTCCTACCGAATGGCAAGGCTAACTGAGCAGTATTCGAAGGCAGATCCCCTGGTACCTGATCGAACACCGCGAATACATCCTTGCGGATAAGATCGCCTGAAATATCATGCAGCGACTTACACGTGCTGCACATTTTGCCGCCGTTAACCAAGTCGCCTGTCCTGTGGCATTCACGACATTCCCTGCCCTCATCAAGGGATGGGTT
>CAVEUW010000124.1:0-4286 GCA_963619015.1 Senegalimassilia sp.
CGTTAGACATGACAGTGGAAAGCGATACGAAAACATTACGCACTTGGATAGAGACCGCAAATACAGAGACAACCGTCGCACTCGTAAGCATGCCAAGCAAAATGTTTGGCACGCTCTGGTTAACAAGGTCGCAGATTTGGTTGCCAAAGATCCAAGCAGAGAACGCCGCAATTGCCTTAAAGAGAGCACCGTCAAAACGACTAAGGTCAAAGCGCATACCAAGGTTGTGAATTGCATAACGCGCGTTCAGCAACAGCAGCGTTATGTTCACCGCGAACTGAGCAAGTGCAACGCCAACGGCCCCCATGCCAAGGTTCAGAAGAATAAATGCAACGCCAGGCGTTGCAAGAGAGGTGAACATCTGCCTCGTCTGCTGAAAGCGGAACTGCTCGTGAGCGAGGATGTACGCATCAAAAACTGTTGAAAACAGCGTACAGGCAACGCTAAAAGCCATGATGCCCATTAGCTTGCCGGCGAGCCCAACCTGATCGAAGGTAAAACTAGCCGCAAAGAAAGTGCTAACGTTTGCGGCGAAAAGAAGGCCGAAAGCGAGTGCAACAAGACTGACAATCACATAGAGCAACAGGTACATACCATTAAGAGATTGGATATCCTCTTCCGTTCCGTTGGTACGTTTCTGCGTATAAAAGCGAATGTAGGCCTCGGAAAAGCCAAACGTCAGCAATGACAACGAAAAGACGAACGAGTTAGAAGTCTGGAAAACACCATAGTCCGCCTGGCCCACGAAGGATAAAAGCATCGGAGTATAGACCAGATTGACCAGGTTCTTGATGATGATATTTGCGTAGCCGAGGATAGCCCCAGCTTTTCGCTGGCTAGCCATTCAGGCAACCCTTCAGATAGGCCATGAACTTCTCGCGCTCGCGGGTAATAGCCTCGTCCACGCCGTCGTACTCTCCCGCCCTCGCAAGATCAAACGTCGGCGAACCGTATATTTTCTCCTCAATTCCCAGCATCTGCGACAGTTGCTCAAGTCGCGAAAACATGCCGGCACCACCTTCTCTGTGGGTGATTGTAAGCGGCGTATGCAATAGTGAACTGAATACCGCCGCGTGAAACGAATCCGTCACGACATGCGAGGCATGATCGATCAGGTCAATGAATTCAGCTGGACCCGCATCGGGCTCGTCAGGCTTCTGACGGTCTGAAAGTGGAATCACAGGGATGCGACCATGATCGGTCACCTTATCCAACACATTTGCCGCCTCAGATCCAACGCCACCCAACAAATATGTAAACACATATGACTCTGAAGGAGTGCAAGCACCGCTAGCAACCGCACACCACTCGTCAGCAGAAAGCATCAGAGTAGGGTCGCAAATAACCTCAGCATCAATATCAGCGCATTTCTTAATAAGTTCCGCGCCGCGTTTTTCTCGTATTGAGACATGAGAGAAACCACGTAAACCCTTCGAAATAGCACTTGCTTGCTTCACACTAAGGTCATCCAGTCCAATACTTGGCGCTAAAGCAATTTTCTGACTGGGTTTCGCAAACTGCAGAAAAAACCAATCTTCGTTATAAGCGAACTGATTGGGATTCCATGTTTGGTCGCTTCCAACTGAAAAATACTTGTATTCTTGTGAAATCTCATAATCAATAGTTAATAGATTTTTGATATTTATTAAAGAATTGAAGCGATCAAATGCTGCAAGTCGCTGTTCACTCGTTGATGCTTCGGGGCTAGTCACTGCCATTCCAAGCACCCTGCGAACGAGGCCTTTGACCTCCCTTATGAAATTAGGACGCTGCTTTAGATAAAGACTGGTAGGTATGTAGCCTAGTGTCTTCCAAACATATTCCGAGGCATAGTTCTGGAGTCGGTTTCCGTAATTGTTTCGCCCTCCCAAAGTGATGATGCCAACTTTATCTTGCATCAGCGTTACCTCTCAAATCTAAAAACATTCATTGCTCAACGGGTAAGTAGCTCATGCAGATTATTTTCTGCGAGCAAAATGGCGTAAGCCAGCCAATCCATATTGTTCATCACAAGAAAAACGACTGGAACAACGTCCAGACGTAATCCCTTTCTTGCAGAGGCATTGCCAAAAGCGCACGAAAGACTCTTTAAAGCGCGCACCATATCGGAAGCTCGTAAAAATACTGACTTTCCTTGCCGCCCTGCATTCTGCAAAAAGCGAAAGCAACTAAAGATAAATCTGCGGTCATTGTCAGTTTCACTCAAAACGAACCCGGGGACAGAACGATAGCTATGCAATAATTCGTAGAAGTCCTTATGGAGTATTTCGCAGTCCAACAAATCGCTATAGCGAAATGTCGAAGTAGTTCCCATGGGATTTTCCCGATAATAGTAAAGAACGTCTCTGAGATAGTAGGCGCTGGTCACTCTACGTAGGATATAAAGAGATTGCAGCAAATCTTCCCCAGAAACCATTCCTTGCATATTTGTTGGATAGTCGACTTGTTTAAGAACATCAGCTTTTATGGCCTTTGACCACATAGCATTCAAACAATGCGAATCAGAAAATATCAGGTTAAGATACTCTGCCTTTGTATCAGGCCCAAAAAGAATCGAATCGGGATAGGGAAACCTACGTTCAGCACTTCTAAAATCTTTATCATGACTAAAATCGAAAAATACTATATCGACTGCATAACGTGTAACCACCTTCGCCAAGCGAGAAAGGGCGTGCGGAGCTAAGCAATCATCGGCATCAACATGGAGAACATAGTCACCGTTAACATGTGGATAGGCTGCCAATCGTGCCGAGAATGGGCCACCGTTCGCCTTTTGGATAACCCTAACACGTGGATCGGCAGCCTCATACTCACAGCAGATATCAAAACTGCTATCAACCGAGCCATCATCAACAAGAATAAGCTCGATACCATCGTAATCCTGAGACAGAATAGATTTTATACAGCTATTGATATAGCGGTCACAGTTGTAAACCGGAACTACCACTGAAAATAGTGGAGAAGTATAGCTGTCACAAACACTCACAACATTGTTCCCATCGTTCTTTACTGCCAAAAAAACAAATATGGAAGTGTCTCACTGCTTCCGGCGCCATAAACGTAGAACCAGTAGATTAGGCCGTAGGTAACAGCAAAGACACCAACCAAAAAGGAGCTCACTGGCTGCATAAGAAAGGAAGACTTCTTGTATGTGGGCATCCTTTTAGTCAAACATGAAATTGTCAGTCCAATTAGAGATATTTCAAAGAAATCAATATAGACCGCTATTCTTCCACTTTGCTCCCAAAGAGAGGCTAGCTGTGACGCAAATACGCTAAGCGTTGTCATGCACAAATAAAACAATGCCTTTTGCATATCAGTCTTTTTTGATTGATATAGATATATAGCCAGAATAAGAAAAGGCATTGTCCTTATGAGGCTCATCGGAAGAAAAGAAATCGAGCCGTTTCCTAGATACGCCGCAAACCTAGAGAGTCCGACGAAGTTCAAGAAATCCCGGACAATACCAAGAGACAATATCAGCACGATTGAAATGCCGATAATTACGCAATATCGGATAAAACCCCGCTCGTCTTTTACCGCGGCCCTTATAAGGAAGGGCACAAGACCAATAATCGCAGAAGAGTGAAAAAGAAGAGCAATCAATAAAGATACATAAGCGCTTTGCTGCTGAAGCATACTTTTCTTGGGATTATACAAAGCAACGACTGCTAAAAACACAAATGACACCGCAACACACTGCCGCATTAGATTAAGCGAGACGTTGAAATATACCAGCATGTAAAACGCGAGACAAATCGGTATATACAACTCATCTTTCTTTTTTGCCAGCGCATAATAAAATGGGCCGACGATCAAAATGGAATTAATAAACAAGAGGAATTGGAAGGAACCGAGCTTACGAGCAATCCAAACAATAAGGAGATACCCGATTTCAAAGCTGTTCACATTAACCCAGCGCCAAACTCGGTACCACGATGATGAATAAAAAGAAATGAATGATTTTTTTTCACATGCCAGATCGTATAAGTTAAGAGCGTAACCCGCCGTATCCGTACCCACGCTAGACGACCTTAGGCCAGCAACAAGTGACAAAATTATCACTATGCTGACTGACCCAATGAGAAAACCTTTTGTCTTGTTGCCTTTATGGTTTATAAGTAAGGAAATTATTTCGCATAGCGCGAAACTCCCGAAATATACTGACATTTTCCTTAGCTCCCAACATTGACGAGATACGTGGCGAGAAGAAAGTCCTTACATCGCCTCATGCGTCTCGAATACGTGCGCATCAGCCTTCGATGCCTCACTCAGACCGTCATTCA
>CAVEUW010000125.1:0-4200 GCA_963619015.1 Senegalimassilia sp.
TGCAGGCGATTGCCGTAGTTAATGCTCTGGATTGTAGCAATAGCGATTTTCATGCATGGCACCCACGCTCGACGTTTGATAAATAGGGCCTGTAGTCATTAAACAATTTTATTGTATTGCAGGGAGTTCCCTACCGAACATCTGCAAAACCTTACGCCTTACGCCTTCTGGATTTCCGGCGCACCTGTTCCATCGCATCTTAAAGGTTCAAAGAATGCGGATGATACTAACTTGGCAGTGCTAGGCTAACGAAGCATCTGGGAACTTACAGAAGAGAGACATTGCCATTTGTTGGTTTCACGCGCGCCTCAGTTTCCGAGATTCCTTATTCGACAAGAGGGAGGCTTACATGCTGCTTGCCAAAATCCTTGATGCTAATGCAGATGTAGATAAGGCCTGCAACCAGACAATCTCGTTCTACCGCCTGGGCGATGCGCTTCTATCGATCGACAAGGGCAACCCACTCGCTAGGAATGATGCCAATTTCTATCTGATGAACCGGCGGGGTATTTCGCCATACGTCTTCCCCGTCGGGGGCGATGACAACATAAAGGCCCGCATGCTCGCTTTTCTGCTCTCCGACGACCTGTTGAGAAGACTTATCTTTTGCGACTTCTATATCGTGGAGAACGACCGCGATGTCGCTTTCATCGAAGGGCTAGCCAATGGCCGCAAGGTCGCAGCGATATCGATATGCGACGACACGCTCCTCGGCAACAAGTTGTACGGAGGAATTATTCGCTGGACTCACAACCTTGAGGAACTCAGCCCACGCACGATGGTCGCCGACACACCATGCCTGATGCCCCTATCGGCGAAGTTCATGCCGTTGCTCACACGGGATAACATGGAGAAACTGCCCAAGCTCCTCTTGTCGCTTATACCCTTGTTCTATTCGGCACGAAAACCAATCGCAGGTGAGCCAAACATGCTGAGAGCCTTATACGTGCTGAACGAGAGCGCCTCATGGCACTGGAGTTACAAGGGTGTTCCCTACAGAATAGAGCTCAGCTCATGTGAGTCTGGCAAAGGGAGCTTCTTAGAGTTGGAGGCATCCCTAATCTCTGAGGTCGATGGCTCCGCAACCAGCCTCTTTGGAAGTGGCTTCGATATAAGCCAGCTGGAGATGCTGCTGAATCCATATGACATGGATCTCGGCTCATACAATGCAAAAATCAGAGTCGTGGATCAACATGGAGAACTGGACGGTTGCATCGACTGGGACAATGAGAGCTGTAGTCATGCCGTCCATCATGGAAAAGGAAAATTAATCCTAGGTCCCAAGGTGGATGAAGAGGCACGCAGAGAGCTGAACGGCCACGTCATACGCCTGCCGGAAGCGGGGTACTACGGGTCGGGGCAGCTGCGACTCCGTGCAGACAGACAGATGGCCAAAGCTGAGTTGATGAAGTTCGATTTCTCCTCAGGAGCGCCGCATCCAAGGAGCCTAGCTAGCAGGTCGTTCCCGCCAGGAGACGGCGGAATATCTGGGATAAGAGGTGAATTCGGGCGGCTCCTCGAAAGTATGAACGTATATTGCGACCGCTATCAGCCGTACAGAGCCTCGATGGTTCCATACTACGAGACAGTGACGGCCTGCGTCAGCAGCCGCGGTCCATTGCGACTCTTTAGGTTTCGGTCACTGGCAGACCCAGAAACGTCCGAGCTCAATCTAGAGGACATAAGGCAGGACAGGGTCTTCCTTGCTCATGCGCGCGATTTTAATGATTTGTATGATTCCTTCCCCCTGCTGAACTACGACATGATTAGGGAGCAGATGGACAAGCAAATCACAAAAGATAATATGCTGCGCACCTTAAAGGCAGACGCATCACTATACGGGAAAAGACTCGCTGGGGAGGGTACCCGGTCCATGGCTGACTTTATTTCCCAGTTTAACGACCAGCTAGAAAAGAGAAAAGAAGACTTCATAGAGAGCGCGCCTGAACAACTCCATAAGCGTGCTGTCAGGTTCCGAAATGAACTTCGGTGTGCATGCTTCACGGAGGACGTCGAGGACTCACATATGTGGGGCATTTACGCAGACAGTGGGAAGGGTATCGCTGTAGAGTACGAGCTTGATCCACGGGCCTTGACATGTCACTGCAAGCAGAAGTGCGGAACCTGCGCATGTGCGACCTTAGCACCAGTACTATACGAGGGTCGTCCGAATGTGTCCTGGCTCTCCCACGTTCTAGGCGGCTCAACTGCGCTGTCCGACTACCCTGAGGGAACCACATATCTCTACCTGATTAATACCGCCTTTAAGAAGATAAAGCAGTGGGAGCATGAAAGGGAATGGCGCGTGGCATGTGGTGCTTGCGAGAAGGTCGATGGACCAATGTACCTCACTGCGCATGCCAAGGCCATCTATCTTGGCCAGAAGATTGGAGATGCCGACCGTCGAAAGGTAATCGAAGTTACCAAAAATGCAGGTATACCTCTCTATAAAATGGAGATGACCGACGATCCAACAGGGCGACTTGTATCCGTACCGTGCCACGGCTTGAGTTAATCGCCCTATTGGCTCTCCATGTTGGCACCTCAATTTTTCGGAATAAATTGCACGAATCCATGAAGGCCACTTACAAAATCAGTAATTTCACTTTCTTGGCGAAGAAAGCATACTAATTGCTCCTCAAATATGTCTCTTCATAGCCTTCTTCGCCCCATACAATGCCCGATAACTCTTGATAGCGGATGCCGTCAAACCCTGTTTAATCAACATGATCCCGGGAATCCATTTACGTAGAGGAGGGCACTTTTCGAGCTGAGTCACATCAATACTCGCCGCGCCTTCGGCGGTTAGCGCATGCTTCCAGGATTTCGCAAGCAGTTCTGTAGGTGCATCGCATCGACATACTGCACGCTGGAACTGACTTGTCAGCTCAAGCGTGAACAGGCGATTCGCTTGAGTACTAGAGATAAGAGAAGCACGAACAAGATCATCGCAGTAGCAACGATATGAATCAATACGGCCAATATCGTCAGGTCTCGCTACGCCACACGTCTGCGACTCACCTAAATCCCAACAGTAAACAGAGTGCGGACAAAACCAAACAGAGAACTCTTCGCCACTTGCCAAGTATGCAATATTGAGAAGCCTGTCCTCAGAGAATCTAAGACCAACAGGGAATGGGCACCACTCTCCAGTAAGGCTTACTATGTGCAACTCACGCAGCCTTTCCGCACGATACAGCCGCGCCCATACCGCATTCAACTCAAACACATCAGCAGGCATCCGATCAGAAGATCTTGGCGCCGCAAGCATCTCTTCAAGCACGTCATGCGAACTCAACACAAGGTTATGCGACATCTTATTGGCGCTTACGGGCGCCTTCACGGATACCGTGCCAACCTGCCTGTATGAAAAAACGGCAAGATCTAGAGAGTCCCTCTGTGCATAGCCAGCCAAAACCTTGCCCGTGCCAGGCAGCAGATAGTCATCGGCATCTAGGAACATAATCCACTTACCACGAGCGGCCGCAATGCCAGCACCGCGAGCAGCCGAGCGACCCATATTGGACTGAGAGATCAATCGTACTCGAGTATCTGTGGCGGCAATCTGAGCAACTATAATGCCAGTCTGGTCACCTGATCCATCATCAATGACTAAGACCTCAAGGGCAACGTCCTCTAATGAAAGCGCACTTTGAATCGCGCGCGCAATGGTCGTTTCAGCCTGAAACACAGGTATAACTATGCTTATATCTAGCACAATGAAATCCCAAAAACTTAAACGGTAATGTAGCAAGTACTACTTGCAAACAAGTTTAGCTCATATGGGAGAATGGTCGAAGGCGTTAGACGATAGCCGGGAGGGAATTAGGCACCAACCGTCTCAACAACATGTCGTAATACCCAGCACCTCGGCGAACTTGCTAACAGCAGTTTCCCAGTTGAGCCTTTGCGCCGTAGCTATCCCTTCGGATGCCAAGCTCTCGCGCTTCACGTCATCAGCTAAAACCGCGATGACGCCGCGCGCAATTGCATCAATGTCACCCACGGGAACGACAACCGAATTTATGCCGTCAGTTGCATACTCCTTTGAGCCCGCAAAATCTGTTACAACCAATGCGCAGCCGCAAGCCATGGCCTCCACGCAGGTCAGACCATATCCCTCGTTCACGCTTGCACAGACATACACAGCGGCAGAAGAATAGATTCGACGGAGCTGGTCTGTGCTCGCGTCCTTTGTGT
>CAVEUW010000126.1:0-4179 GCA_963619015.1 Senegalimassilia sp.
TAATGGTTACGCCGCGCTCCTGTTCCTGAACCATCCAGTCCATGGTGGCAGCGCCGTCATGAACCTCGCCGATTTTGTGCGTCTTGCCCGTGTAGTACAGGATACGCTCGGTCGTGGTGGTTTTACCGGCATCGATGTGAGCCATGATGCCGAAGTTACGAGTGTAGGTAAGATCAGTTTTAGCCATTCTTCGTCACGCCCTAGAAGCGATAGTGCGAGAACGCACGGTTGGATTCGGCCATCTTATACAGATCTTCGCGCTTCTTCACGGATGCGCCAGTGTTCTCGGCTGCGTCCATGATTTCTGCAGCGAGGCGCTGCTTCATGGTGTGCTCTTTACGCTTGCGGGAGAAATCAACAATCCAGCGGATTGCAAGCGTGGTTGCACGACGAGAGTTGACCTCCATGGGCACCTGATAGGTAGCGCCACCAACACGCTTCGGCTTAACCTCGAGCGTGGGGCGGACGTTGTCCATGGCCTTCTTGAAAACGGTCAGCGGGTCTTCGCCCGTCTTTTCTGCCACCAGGTCGAATGCACCATAAACGATGCCTTCAGCGGTGGACTTCTTGCCGTCAAGCAGGATCTTGTTGATCAGCTGCGTGACAAGGCGATTGTTGTAAACGGCGTCCGGCTGGGTTTCGCGGCGGACGGCTGCTGCACGACGCGGCATGTAAACTCCTTCTTATTCCTGCGCGCTTCTAAACGGCCTTTCCGTTCATTAGGCTTTCGGCTTACTTGGCCCTTCCAAGCTTGCCGTTATAAAAGCCCGCGCGACTTATCGGTTACTTACTTCGGGCGCTTGGCACCGTAACGGCTGCGAGCCTGCTTGCGGTTATCAACGGCAGCGCAGTCGAGCGCAGCGCGGATGACCTTGTAGCGGACACCGGGGAGGTCCTTAACACGGCCGCCGCGGATAAGCACCATGGAGTGCTCCTGCAGGTTGTGACCGATGCCAGGGATGTAAGCGGTGACTTCCATGCCGTTAACGAGGCGAACACGGCAGACCTTACGAAGAGCCGAATTCGGCTTCTTCGGGGTGGTGGTGTACACACGGGTGCACACGCCACGCTTCTGCGGGTTACCCTTCAGAGCCGGGGTCTTTTTCTTGGCGACCGCCGACTTGCGGCCCTTGCGGACCAGCTGGTTGATAGTAGGCAAAACCTTCTCCTTCTATTACTTTGCCTTGCAACCGGGCACGCAGCCCGGCTTGTTGCTTTTTGCTTCCAAGTGCGCTCAGCTGACACGCACACGAAAACACGGCACCTCGTGAGAGGCGCGAGTTGGTACTTTACCAGCGGCATACAGGGGTGTCAAACGCCACGCACCCGGGCGTATCCATTCCCTATTTCCTTTGTTATCGCAGGTGAGAGCTGATGTGGAAAGAATCGCGAACACGTTTTGCACACAACTTTGAAAAAAGTTCTTGCAAATTTGTTCGTAAAAGACAAGAACAGCGGCCTGAAGCCTTTGTTTGACTTCAAACCGCTGCATGCAGACATTAGATAGTGCCTGATTAAGTACTGGTGGCGCGCATTGCTGCGCTAAGCCTAACGCAAAGCTTAGTGCGCAAGAATAGGTGCAGCTACCTGCTTTTTACGGGAAAGAACACCGGGCATCCAAGCTGACTTGCCATCATTGAGGTCAACGCCGAAAACATCGGAGACGAATTGCGTGTCGCCTTCGCAGATAAACTGGCTACCTTCAGCCAAAATATCAGTAGCGAAAAACAGGACGAACTGATAGCCCTTATCGGCAACCAAGCCCTTGATGGATTCGCGGATTTCGGGCTCGCGGCCAAGAACAGCCTTCAGATCGACCGTTTCAAACTGGCCGATGTACACCTTATTGCCATTAGAAAGTTCGAATTCTTTTGCGTCGGCATTCACAAGCTTTTCAACAGGCAACTCAGCCGGATTCGAACGGCACTTGAAGATATCCATGCCATACTCAACCGGGTCAAGGCCGATAGAAGCGGCGGTTGCTGCAATGATCTTGCGGTCGAAATCGGTTGTGGTGGGCGACTTCATGATAACCGTGTCGGTGAGCATAGCTGAAAGCAAAAGCGCTGCAATCGATTCAGGCATTTCGATGCCTTCAATTTCATACTCGCGTGCAACAATGGCAGCGGTAGAGCCAACCGGCTTAGCATTAAAGCGAAGCGGTTGCGCTGTAACCAAGCCACCGAGGCGATGATGGTCAACAATTTCAACAATTTCAGCTGCGTCAAGACCATCAGCAGACTGCAGAGCCTCGTTGTGGTCAACCAGAATTACCTGCTGACCCTCAGAAACGGAAGCGATTTCACGCGGGGTTTCAAGGCCACGCTCAGAAATTACCCATTCAGTCTCGGGAGGAAGCGCGCCAAGACGGCAAGGCTCATAAGTTGCATCTAGGCCATCGCGGCGGGCAATTTCATTTTTCAGATATGCATAGCCGATAGCTGCGCTGATTGCGTCATTGTCGGGGTTTTTGTGACCAAACACCAAAACGGGTGCCGCCATGTGAATCGCTCCTTCTTTTAAGCTGGCCGACTTCGGCCTTCGCCTTCACTCGTCTTACTAATATATAAGATTGCGCAGCGCCATAGAAAAGATGCGCTGCAAACAAAAACGTAGTATAACCTCCAAACCCATCTTTGGGTAAAACGCGCAAGGAAGTGCCATGAATCGCACGCAAAGGGTTAAAGGTAGCCAAAATGTAAACGTCGCGTTTCACTCCTATGTCGCTCGCCGTTTTGTGACCGAAGCGATACATCGTTGCTGTAGGATAGGTGCGATTGATAGGTAGAACCTGCAGGAACCAGCACACATGCGAAGCAGTTCGGGCTTGCAGATGATTACGCGAAAGGACGTGCATGGAAACGCTGGCACTCGCCGACATTATTGGGCCCGTAATGGTTGGACCCTCGTCAAGCCACACCGCCGGTGCACTTCGTATTGCTTATATGGCGCGGAAATTTGTTGGCGATGTGCCCAAACGAGTTGAATTCCACCTGCTCGGAAGCTTTGCTCACACGCTTACCGGACATGGCACTGATAAAGCAATTGTTGGCGGTATGCTTGGTTTTTCACCAGATGACCTGCGTATACGCAATTCTTTTGCCCATGCACGTGAAATGGGTCTTGAATTCGAATTTGTATGCGAACCCGAAAACGACGACTATTCACACCCAAATACCATTGACATGATTATTGACACCGCTTGTGGCACACGCATGCACGTACGCGGCGAGTCGGTCGGTGGCGGCGCGGCTGTCATCAGGCGCATTGACGATGTTGACGTGTTTATCACGGGCGAAAATCACTCGATTGTCGTTCAGCAGAAAGACGAACCGGGAGTGCTCGCACACATTTCTTCAACCCTCAGTGCCCATGAGGTAAATATTGCCACCGCGCGTATGTATCGCGAACAGCGCGGGCATGTTGCTTGGACTGTTTTGGAAACCGATCAACATGTAAGCGACATGGCTCAATCTGACATCATGTCGCATGAGCATATTCGCGATTGTCGCGTTATTCCTGCAGCCATTAACGGGCAAAGCTCCCCTGCTGTCACCGGCGAAGTACAAGCGGCAGCACTCGCCCGCCTGAGCGAAGTTGATTTCGCAACTGGTGCCGAGCTGCTTGTATTATGCGCGCAACAAAAGCAGAGTATTTCGGAAGCATTTTTAGCCCGTGAACAGGCAATAAGCGAGAGCCGTGGGCATGAAGATGTAAGCCTTGGGTACCTGCTGCGCGCGCTTCAGG
Organism: Senegalimassilia sp.; assembly: GCA_963619015.1. Lineage (GTDB taxonomy): Bacteria > Actinomycetota > Coriobacteriia > Coriobacteriales > Eggerthellaceae > Senegalimassilia. The sequence goes on from CAVEUW010000126.1 coordinate 3,748, forward strand.
TTATGCGAGACGCTGCAACGCGCCCCCTTGACAGCCCGGCGAATTCCATGGGCGGCCTTTTAGGCGGAGAAGCTATGCGGCTAGCCCGCCTTCGTAACACTCCCTCAAGCGTACTCAGCGGAGAGGTAGAAGATGCCTGCGCCTTTGCGATGGCCGTACTTGAGACCAATGCATCGATGGGACGTATTGTTGCCGCCCCAACAGCCGGATCGGCCGGTGTTATCCCTGGCGTGCTTTTAGCTTTGCAAAAGGCGAAGAACTTCTCGGACATCCAACTTGCACGTGCGCTCGCATGCGCAGCAGCCGTTGGATACCTGATTACCCGCAATGCAACCGTGGCAGGCGCCGAGGGTGGCTGCCAAGCCGAAATTGGAAGTGCGGCTGCAATGGCTGCAGCAGCAGCCGTTGAACTGTGCGGCGGTACTCCTGAGC
>CAVEUW010000127.1:0-4092 GCA_963619015.1 Senegalimassilia sp.
GCGCCACCTTGCCAAGGTGGAGGTCGCGGGTTCGAACCCCGTAGCCCGCTCCATGTGAGCTTCGAGGCCGGTTAACCGGCCTCTTTCATATGGCGAAGTGGCCAAGTGGTAAGGCAGAGGCCTGCAAAGCCTTTACCCCCGGTTCGAATCCGGGCGTCGCCTCCATTTTTTTTGGGGCAATTGAAAAGGGAATATGCGGACATGGCTCAGCTGGTAGAGCATCACCTTGCCAAGGTGAGGGTCGCGGGTTCGAATCCCGTTGTCCGCTCCATTACACATATGCGACCGAAATCTCGGTCGCTTTTTTATTTGTTGTTAAACAAACGAATGTTCGTGGTATGATTCTCTTTAATTAATCATAAGAAAGCGGGCTTGTATGTCTCAAAGTGAAATCGTAATCAAAGGTGCACGAGAGCATAATTTGAACGATGTTGATGTCACTATTCCTCGTGACAAACTTGTTGTAATAACTGGACTATCAGGGTCCGGGAAGTCCTCATTAGCTTTTGACACTATCTATGCAGAAGGTCAGCGGCGTTACGTTGAAAGCCTTTCTAGCTATGCGCGCATGTTCTTGGGTCAAATGAGCAAGCCTGATGTAGATAGCATTGACGGGTTGTCGCCAGCGGTTTCGATTGATCAGAAAACCACTTCAAGAAACCCACGCTCCACAGTAGGTACCACTACAGAAATCTACGACTATCTACGATTGCTGTATGCACGTGTGGGTATTCCGCACTGTCCGGAATGCGGACGCGAGATTAAACAACAGACTACCGATCAGGTAACAGATGAAATTCTTGCACTTGACCCCGGTGCTAAAGCCATCATTATGGCTCCTGTTGTCGCAGGTCGTAAAGGCGAATTCACTAAGCTTTTTGCTGACTTAAATAAAGAAGGCTTCAGTCGTGTTCGAATTGATGGCGAAATTCAAAAGCTTACTGGAGAACCTTTGACGCTTAACAAGAAGATAAAGCACTTTATCGAGGTTGTGGTTGATCGCGTCCAGTTGAAAGATAGCGCGCAGAGTCGTATTGCCGAAGCGGTTGAACTTGCAACAAAACTTGCCGACGGCAAAGTTCTGGTCCAGGTGCTTGGGTCTGACGGTAAACCGCAAGGTGAAGGCGGTGGCAAGTCTAGTGGTGCGAAAGGTGGCTTAGGAGCTGGCGAGCATCTGTTTAGCTTAGCTTTAGCATGTCCAGAACACGGCTATTCAATGGACGAATTGCAGCCCCGTGACTTTAGCTTTAATGCACCATATGGTGCTTGTCCTGATTGTTCTGGTATTGGCAGTAGGGAAGAGGTAGACGAATCGCTTGTTGTCCCCGATCCATCTCTGACCCTTTCTGAAGGCTGTATTGCGCCCTTTAAGAATGGAAATTATTACCCACAGGTGCTTGCGGCTGTGGCTCATCACTTAGGCTCGGATGAAAATACACCATGGGAAGATATGCCAAAGAAAGTTCAAAAGGGAATAATGCATGGTCTGGGGTCTCAAAAAGTTCGTGTTGATTATCACACGGTTGATGGACGTGACACGTATTGGTACTTGGAGTGGGAGGGCGCGATAGCTGCTGTAATGCGTCGATATCAAGAGGCGCAATCTGACACGCAGCGTGAAAAGTTACAGTCATACTTTGCGGTAATTCCTTGCCAAACATGTCAAGGCAAGCGATTGAAGCCTGAAATTCTTGCCGTTACTATTAACGGGAAGTCAATTCATGATGTGTGTGAATTAAGTGCACTTGATTCACTCAAGTTCTTTAAAGCACTTGAATTTAGCGGGCAAGCTGCACAAATAGCTAATCCAATTGTCAAAGAGATTGTGGCTCGATTGCAATTTCTTGTAGATGTTGGTCTTGATTACCTGACATTAGAGCGCGCGACAGCAACGCTTTCCGGTGGTGAGGCGCAGCGCATTCGCCTTGCAACGCAAATTGGTGCTGGTCTTATGGGCGTGTTATATATCTTAGATGAACCATCCATTGGTCTTCACCAACGCGATAATGAGAGGCTCATTAAAACCCTTGAACATCTACGTGATTTAGGTAACACCGTAATTGTTGTCGAACACGACGAAGATACTATTCGTGCTGCTGATTATGTCATCGATATGGGTCCGTTTGCAGGCGAACGCGGTGGTTACGTTGTTGCAAGTGGTTCACCCGAACAGGTTGCGGCTACAGAAGGTTCTCTTACTGCTGATTATCTTTCAGGTAGAAAGTCCATTGCTGTTCCTGAAACCCGTCGTAAGCCTGGCCGAGGTGTTTTGAAACTTACCGGAGCAAAGGAGAATAACCTTAAGAATGTGACTCTTGAGGTTCCCTTTGGTACGTTTACGGTTATTACTGGCGTTTCGGGCAGTGGTAAAAGCTCGCTTATTACCGATACCCTTGCGCCGGCGCTTGCAAACCGTGTTAATCATGCACATCGACGTTGTGGCGTATATCGTAAGATTACTGGCATTGAACACATCGACAAGGTGATTAATATCGACCAAAGTCCCATTGGTCGTACTCCGCGTAGCAACCCCGCAACTTATATTGGCTTATGGGACGATATTCGAGCGTTGTTTGCAAGTACGCAAGAAAGCAAAGTGCATGGTTATGGGCCTGGCCGTTTTAGTTTTAATGTCAGTGGGGGCCGCTGTGAAGCGTGCAAAGGTGACGGCCAAATTAAGATAGAAATGCACTTCTTGCCAGATATTTATGTACCGTGCGAAGTTTGCGATGGAGCTCGCTATAACCGTGAGACATTGCAGGTAACCTATCGCGGGAAGAATATCGCAGATGTCTTGGATATGACGGTAGAAGAGGCGCTTGTCTTCTTCGAGAATATCCCTGGAATCAAACGTAAGCTTCAAACTCTTTTCGACGTAGGTTTAGGCTATATTCGTCTTGGACAGCCTGCTACGACGCTTTCAGGTGGCGAAGCCCAGCGCGTGAAACTCGCAAGTGAACTGCATCGCCGTCAGACGGGTAAAACATTCTACATTCTTGACGAGCCAACAACGGGTCTTCATTTTGAAGATGTGCGACAATTACTTGTTGTGTTACAGCGCCTGGTCGACTCTGGAAATACCGTATTGGTTATTGAGCACAACCTAGACGTTATCAAATGCGCCGACCATATCATCGATTTGGGTCCTGAGGGTGGCGAACGTGGCGGCACGATTGTGGCCTGCGGTACCCCCGAGCAGGTTGCGAAGGTTGAAGGCAGCTATACCGGAAAATTTCTTCAACGCCTGCTTTAGCTTAACGCGTGTTCAGTATTTACAGACGTGTGGGAACTTTTATAGTTTCCGCACGTCTGAATTCTTTGCACAGGACTTAATCTAGTCAAAGCGTTAATGAAGTAATAGTTATACTGATTTCTATGTCTAATCGCACTCGAGAAAAACAAGCACTAGTTGTGTTCGTCCTTATGGTCTGTATTGGTATGGGCGGCTTGATTTGGTATTTGTTTGCTGGTCATTCATGGAATGTCACAGCATCAAATATTGATGATTCAGTTGGTCAGATGGAAGGCTATACTGCCATAGTTTTTGACGGGACGATGCCAGAGGTTTCAGAGAAAGCAGCCAAATCAAAGACTCCTGCAGCTACGGCCTCAGAACCTTCCGTTAATACCTCTGAGGAAAGCATCTCTGGCGAAGAGGTAATAACGCAAGAGGAAACCGAGGCTAAATCGTCAAATACTAGTGGTGGTGTGTCCACTGAAGCAGAATCGCTGCGTTCTGATAGCAGTTTAAATGGATCGAGTGATACGCCGAATACGTCTAAACTTGCGTCGACGGATTCAACTTCGGGCTCCTCTACAACAACTCTTGGGACTTCGTCCAAAAATCCTTTGAAGGCTTCACAGGTTTGTGAGAGTTATCAAGATAAAGGCGCTTCTGTTTTAACGCTCGATATGAGCACTCCTTCGGTCTATTCCGAGGGGACGATAGTCAAGCGTGCAGGAAAGCGTATTGGTGTTGTTTCAATTGAAAAAGCCCTCAATGAAGTCAGCGCCAAACGTTTGCTAGCTCCCTTTGTATCCGCAAAGGTAGACATCATGGTTTGTGTGGCGCCTGACTCAAGTTATGTTAAA
>CAVEUW010000128.1:0-4052 GCA_963619015.1 Senegalimassilia sp.
GCTGCAGCCTGCCTTCGCCAAGATCAGCGAACAGGGAGTGCGTTACTCCGCAGTTCCAGCACACACCACTGAGCTGGCTGCTGCCTTAAATGAAGTACTTTCCGAGCAGTGGGGTGAAACCCGCGGCATTCAGGTTGCGTCATTCGGCGTGAACTCCATCGCCGCGTCTGAAGAAGACGAAAAGATGATCAAGGACCTGCAGAAGGCCGCTGTCATGCGCGACCCTGCAATGGCCGCTGCAAACATTGCTGCTGCACAGTCCGACGCTATGCGCACTGCAGCCGCAAACGAATCTGGCGCCATGACTGGCTTTATGGGCATGGGCATGGCTGGCATGACTGGCGGCATGAATGCTGGCAACCTGTTCAACCAGCAGGGAGGCGGCACGCCGCAGAACCAGTATAACGTTGCCCCTGGTGGCGGCTTCTCGACCGGTCAGGCACAAGGTGACGCGCAAGGTGCTGCTGGACAGCAGCAAGGCGCTGCCGCTGGCGCAACCCCGGCTCCTGCAGCTGCTCCGTCCGCTAGCGGCGCGGCCCCGGCGCCTGCAGATGGCAGCTGGACCTGCAGCTGCGGTACCGCCAACACGGGCAACTTCTGCAGCAACTGCGGCACCGCAAAACCAGCGCCTGCGGCACCTGCAGAATGGACTTGCGAATGCGGTACCACAAACACTGGCAACTTCTGCAGCAACTGCGGCAAGCAAAAGCAGTAGTAGCTCAGCGGTAAACGGTTTATTCACGCCTCACGTTTTCTTGGTAAAGCGTGAGGCTTTTTTGGTGTCTGAACTGGCCTAATAATGCGTAGGCTAGGAAAAACCCTTAATTAACCGGCGGGTAAATCCCTATATCTTTTTGCGTTTGCGCACCCTAAAATGTGCGCCATCGAAACGAGATAAGGGGGAATCGTGAGTACATCGCACACTGACGATATTGACGAGAATTACGTCATAGCTTCGCCATCTAAAAAACCCAAGGACACAAAACAAAACCAATCGCTCTTCGGTAAGAAACGCGACAGTTCTGCAGCTGACGACAAACAGCAAAGCGGCACCGACCCGGAATCTGACACCAAAACTGGCACCGATACCAATATCGACAGCAATGCCAACGCCAGCAACTCAGACAACCCAGCAGAAGGCGCCTCTGACGACCAGCCAAAAAAGCGTGGCCTTAAAGCTCGCATCAAATCCGCATCTCGCAAGCGCTTAATCACCTGCGGCGTTATTGTTGTAGTGGTGCTTGGCGCTGCCGGCATTGGTTTTTGGACCTGGCATGAAACGCCTTCTTTCTGTGGCGCCATTTGCCATTCACCCATGGATCCGTACTTGCCAACCTACTACAGCGAGCCCGGCCAGTCATCTACTGACAAATGGGGCAACACCGTTTCCGATTCCAGCTCTATGCTTTCTGCAACCCATCGCGAATATGCAGACGCAACCTGCATGAGCTGCCACATTCCTTCCATTCAAGAACAGGTTACAGAAGGCCTTGAATGGGTGGTGGGCAACTACTATTACCCCTTAAACGAACGAAACTTTAGTCGCTTGGTTTACTATCGCGGTGTTGGCGAAACCGAGTTCTGCATGAACAAATCGTGCCATAACCTAACAAAAGACGAGCTCACCGATGCAACCAGTGAATCGACGCGCAACCCGCATAGCTGGCACCACAGCGAGTACACCTGCAGCGATTGCCATAAAGCACACCGCGCCAGTGTGATGATTTGCTCGCAATGCCATGACGACTACACGTTGCCTGATGGCTGGATTACCTACCAGGAATCCAAGGAACTTGAGACCACCTATGGCCAGTACGCTGACCTTGAGGGCGAAAGCGGGAAGTAGCATGCTGACGCCCCGTGACTGTACAACATCGCTGGTCAGCGCTAAAGGCAGGCCATCATGGGCATAGGTCGCATCGTAGCAGGTCTCGCAGCAGTGGCCCTTGCAGCAGAAGGTGGATACTGCGCCGCAGTCGGATCTTCAACACTGCTTCGACCGCCAGGAATCCAAGGTGAGGCTGACTTCATGTCGCGCTGCATCAAATGCGGCAAATGCGCTTTGGCTTGCAAGTACAAGGCAATTCGTATTGCAGGCATGGAAGCCGGAGCAGCAGTTGGCACGCCTTACATTGAAGCTCGCGATCAGGCATGTCGCTTGTGCGAAGACTTTCCTTGTACGAAAGCATGCCCGACAGGAGCCTTGCGCGACGTAACTGAGCGCACTGACGCACACATGGGCTATGCAACCATCGATGAAAACACCTGCATTGCCTACCAAGGGTATCGCTGCGAAGTTTGCTACCGCGTTTGCCCGCTGATTGACCAGGCGATAACCATCAACTATCAAATCAGGGAAAACGACGTGATTCATGCGAAGTTCATCCCAACGATTAACAAGGATATTTGCACCGGTTGCGGACTGTGCGTCATGCGATGTGTGATTGACGACCCACGCGTTCCCATTCGCATCATTACCTGTGGCGAACAGGAAAAACAGTAATGAACAGCGCCACCGAACCAAACTTCGACGAAACGAAACGAGACAAAGCGTTACAAGATGACGCACAAGTTGGAAAAGAGGGGAAATAAGAATGGCTAGCATCTCACGTAGAACATTCTTGAAAGCAACTGCTGTCGCAATGGCAAGTGCGGTTGCCAGCGGATCAGCCCTTTCCATGACGGGCTGCTCGCCAAAAAAGAATGAATCAAGCAATGATGCAGTAACCAAAACGCTTGCTGTTTGCCGTTTCTGCGGCTGCGGGTGCGGCGTTATCGTAGAAAGCCGAAACGGCAAGCTTATCTCGGTATATGGCGACCCACAAAACGATTCGAATCGTGGCCTCAACTGCGTAAAGGGCTACTACCTCAGCAAGATTCTCACCGGCGAAGACCGTTTGACCAAGCCGCTCATTCGCGAAGACAACTCCACAAAGGGTACTGATGATGGCTTCCGTGAAGCCGAGTGGGATGAAGCACTTGACTTAGTAGCAAGCAAGCTTCGCGAAACCTGGAAAAACGATAAGTCGCGTCTGGCATTCTGGGGAAGTGGCCAGCAGCCCATTTTGGAAGGCTACTGCACCGCAAAATTCTGGAAGGCAGGCCTACTTTCGAACAACATTGACCCGAACGCACGCCTGTGTATGGCAAGTGCCGTTGTCGGCTTCATGAACGTTTTTGGCACAGACGAGCCGGCAGGCTGCTATGCCGACATCGATTACGCCGACGTATTTATCACCTGGGGCGCCAACATGGCTGAGGCACACCCAATGCTCTACTCACGCGTGATGGCGCGCAAAATTGCGAACCCCAACGTTAAACACTACGACATCTCAACACTGAACACGCGAACTGGTGCAACGGCTGACAAGGTTTTCATCATGAAACCGAATGGCGATCTGGCCATTACCAACTGTATCGCTCACTACCTGCTTGAAAACGGCACCTACGACGCCGACTGGGTGCGCGATCATCTGACCTTCGCACAGGGTACCGAAAATATTGGTAACGCTACCTACGACGGCTATGACACCTCAGAAATTGGATCGAAGGTAGACAACACTGAAAGCATCACGTTTGACCAGTACAAAGAGCGCTTAGCACCCTATACCTGGGAATACTGCAGCGAGCTTTCCGGCCTTTCTGTGGAAGAGTTGCAAGAACTCTACGGCCTGTTCGCCAACCATGATATTAAGCTGTACAGCTTCTGGACCATGGGCGTTAACCAGCACAACCGCGGCACTTGGGTGAACCACAACCTGCACAACATCCACCTGCTTTCTGGTCATTATTGTCATCCGGGCGATGGTGGCTTTAGCTTGACGGGTCAGCCCACAGCTTGCGGCACAGCACGTGAAGTTGGTACCTTTAGTCATCGTTTACCCGCTGACCTGGTGGTTAAAAACGAAGCACATCGTCGATATAGCGAAGCAGTTTGGAACTTACCCGAAAAGTTCCTTGACCCAATTTCGAAACCCGGCTTCCACACGACCAAAATCTTCCGCGAGATGTCTAAGGGCAACATCGATTTCTTGTGGACAGCACACAACAAC
>CAVEUW010000129.1:0-3986 GCA_963619015.1 Senegalimassilia sp.
GTCTGGGGGGTGAGAGACGTGCACTGCTTATTCCTGTAGCTCCGCAAAGCGCCTTTTCATCTTGCCATACAAGAAGCTTGACAATCGCATAAAGAGTTTCGATCCCTTCGTATAAAAATTGGAAGACGTGGAAAATGTGCAGTGTATTATCATTTGAAAAGTTCAATTGAAAAGGCGAAGGAATGCGCGACAGTGGCAAGCGGGTTTGACAAGAAATGGTTCGTCAAAACAAGCAAGACGTTCGTGGTGCTTGCGTTGTTCATCTTCGATTATTACCGAGTAAGGAATAAGGCCCAAACATGTTGAAAAATCTGAGAATCAAGCATCCATTTATCTACGCCATCTGCATCTTTTTGATCTTCGGCGTCACAATGCAGGTTGCTTCTATATTCTTCTTGATTTCCTTCACGCTAGCGTTGGGTGAATCCGGCGCCTCTGCGGCATCGCCGCTCGCGACCATCGGTGGCGAACTTATCGCGGCCGCGGTGTTGATCTTCGTCTTGTGGAGGTCGGGCAAAATTGGCCTGCTTTCCAAGCGAGGTAAAGGCTTTTGGCGCAGCTTGGCTGTAGGTGGTTATTGCTTTGTCTTTATTGCCGTTATGACTGTTATGGGACTTGTTGAATCTGTTGAGTCTGCTGACGGGTCAGGCGGCGCAGTGAATTTTGCAGCAGCGTCGGTTGTGTACATTATCTCGATGATGTGCGTGGGCTTCACCGAAGAAATTGAGGCACGCGCCCTTATTGGCGAAACCTTCCTCGAGCATTTTGGTACCGCGCGCGAAGGCGTCATTAAGGCGTGCGTGGTATCGGGTTTGATCTTTGGCATTATGCATACATCCAATGCTCTCGATGCGCCGTTTGCCGACACATTCTCGCAGGTCATATTGTGTATCACAGGCGGTATTCTGTACGGCGCCATCTATTTCCGCACGGGTAATATCTGGGCCATCATGTTTATTCACGGCTTAAACGATGTGGGTGCAAGCGCAGCTATTTGGCTTTTGAATGGCGGTATGGAGGTCGCCTCAACTACAACAGGCTTTTCGGTTGAGATGCTGGCGTTGACGGCGGCAATCGGTGCCTGCGACTTGGCCGCAGCGTTTTTCCTGCTGCGTAAATCTAAGGCAGGCGAGGTGGCGAAGTACTGGCCAGAAATTCCCGAGCAAGGCATACGCCCTGACCAGACAAACGATCAGTCAAAGGGACAGCCGAAGAATCAGCCTGGCCAGACAAATGACCAGTTAAAGGGTCAACCTGGCCAGACAAATGAGCTTGATCAGGCGAAGGGTCAGCCTGGCCAGACAAATGAGCCTGATCAAGCGAAGGGTCAGCCTGGCCAGACAGAGTTACCGGCCTAAGGGGCGCTTTCGCAAGTAACGGCCACTTCCACAGGTAAAGGGATACTTCCGCAGGCAAGAGGCACTTCCGCAGGTAAGAGGCACTTCCGCAGGTGAAGGGCCACTTTTACAGCGGCCCGAATCGAAGCTACGAAGCCGGATAAACGATAAGCCCGATGTCGGCGAGCTGGGCACCCGAAGCGATGCTCGCGTTATAGCTTGCGGGCGTAAGATGCAAGGTCGACCCAGACACCTCCGCGGTGCAATTCCAGCTGTCCGAAAGCGCTACGGGGGAGGAGAACTCAAGCGTGATGTCCCATGCGCTAACGGCGCTATCCGCGGAAAGCGTCACATCGTACAGCAGGTAGGGCGCGCCGTTGGTCTCCCAGCTTTGGCGTAGGTTCGCGGCAGGGGTCGTGCCCGCGCTCGATGTTATGGCGGCAAGCGTGAGGCTGCCGATGCCCGCACCGGTCCCGTCGGCGCCGTCGACGGCTGCGGGCGCGTCTCCGCCGAGCATGCCCTTAAGCCACTTTCCGCACGGGGTGAGGTCGGCGTCGTCGAAGCCTGCGGTTTTGTTGCAGCTGCTGGCGATAAACGACGAGCTTTCCGCCTTGTTTGACAGGTTCCAGCAGGCGTAGCTTACGTTCAGCTGGTTCATGAGCGCTACCCAAGCGTTCGCAGAATCAAGGTCGAGCGCGCCGTTGCCCGACGCGTCGCAGATGCCGTATTCACTCACGAATACCGGGGTGCCGCCTTCAACCACGCTGCGCAGCTTGGATCGCAGGTCGTCCTTGTGCGTTCCGGCGTAGAAGTGCAGGGTGTACATGACGTTTTCGTCGTCGAGCGGGTCGGCGGCGGCAAGGTCGGGCTGCTGGCACCAGGTGGGGTTGCCGACCAAGACCGGGGTGGTGGGGGCGTTCTTTCGGATGATCGGGAGAATCGTTTCGGCGTAGGATTTCACATCTGCCCAGGTGGTAGAGCCGTTCGGTTCGTTGCAAATTTCGAAAATGACGTTTTTAGCGCTGGCGAATTGCCCCGAGGCCCACTCCCAGAATTCCTTAGCCTGGCCAAGGTACACGTTCGGGTTCAAATCTTGCAGAACATGCCAGTCGACGATGCAGTACATGTCGGCGTCCGCTGCGTACTGCACGCCGCGAACCAGCAGGTCGCGAAGCTCTTGCTGGTTTCCGTCGGTGCAGTAGCCGCCGTTTTCGTGCGTGTACATGGCCAAGCGCGCAAGGTTCGCGCCCCAGCCGGCAAGCTCGGCAAAGCACTCCGCATTCACGTACTGCGGAAACCACGCCAGCCCATGCGTGCTGAAACCCTTGAGCTGCACTGTGTTGCCGGCAGCGTTCACCAGGTTCGTGCCGTTCACGTGCAGCGCCCCGTGCGTGGAAGGCCGCGCGATGGCACTCTGCGTTGCGTTGGAGGCAGGGGTTTGGTCGGCGGATGTCGCTGAATTCTCGGCCGCGCTGCCGTTCGATGCCTCGCTCGAGTCCGACGACGCGTCTTTTGTGCCCGCGTTCGTGCCGCTGTTGCATCCGGTTAGCAACGTTCCGCCCGCGATGCTTGCGCACGCAACGCTGGCTCCGGCTATAAACGTTCTGCGAGAAATGAATTTGCTCATGCTCATAGGTTCCTTCCTTATTGATGAAGGTATTTTCGCATGAAACTAGACAAAGGGTCTCGTCGCTCGCCTCATAGGCTCCCGGAATCATCGGCGAGAGTGGCAGTCGGTTTCACGCGTAGAGGTCACCATGCGCCCATGAGGTCGCTATGCGCTCCATGTGCCATGTGCGCTCTGTCGCTACGCGATTGGTGCACTACGCTTTCGGCAGCTTTTTCTCCGGCAGGCGCTTGTATACCACGCAGCCGCGGATGGCGAAATACAGGCACACGATGCCCATCAGGTAGTACCAGGGGTTCGCGTCGAAGCTGAAGAAGCCGGGCGCGATGCATACCCACATGTTGCACCACGGGTTGAACGAAACCACGGCCACGCACACCAGCACGATGTGCAGCGCCATGTTGTTGCCCAGGCGCGTGCCGCGCTTTTCCATGACCAGGCCGGGCACGATGGTGATAAGCACCTGCGTGAAGATCCAGAACTTCCACATGGTCTCGTCGTGCAGTTCGAAGCGCAGGAAGTTCAGGCCAACGTAGAACACCACGATCTGGATGATGATGTCGCGCATCATGGTGCTCATCTGGGCGTTTTTACCCCAAATAGCCTCGCGCTCGTAGGTGACGGCGCGATAGAGGCACCAGGTTTCCATGCAGACCCAAATGGCCTCGCCGATGGCCAGCAGCAGGAACAGCGGGAAGTGGTTGTAGTTGTTCCACGCTGCGATGAACACCCATATGCCCATGAAATCGGCCGCCCAGTAGAACGTGTGCATCCAAAGCGGGTAGGGACCGGCCTTGTCTTTCTCGGTAAGGTAAAGCGGGATGATGTATACGAGCAGGCCGAACACCACCGCGAGCGCCACGGAAAGCCAGGCGCCTTCCCAGCCGGGCGCGCCCGGGGTGAGCGTGTTGATGAAGTCCTGCCCCGACACATCGGCTGCGGGGTAGCCGGTTAACAGCTTGTTGATGATATCCATAGTGTTCGCCGCCTTCTTCCTGTTGGCTTGTTCGCGGTTGCGCGGG
>CAVEUW010000130.1:0-3954 GCA_963619015.1 Senegalimassilia sp.
GCAGAGGCGACCGCCCGCTCCCCTCCAGCCGCGGCCGCAACCCACAGACCAGCAGCAGCCGATTCCTTTCCGGCCGCCGCCGCCTGCCCCTTTCCAGCCGCAGCCGCGACCTCAATACCAGCCGCCTGCTGAGCAAAATCAGTGGCCGCCTGCCGACCGCCAGCAATACGATGAACGGCCTGCCCAGAATGCCAGAGGCCCCAATGATGATCTTAAGGGAATTAAATTCACAATTCCTAGTTTCAAGGGGGCCCATGATCCTGATGAGTTCATCCAATGGCGAGACCAGTTAGAATTGATCTTCAACTGCCATCAGTACACAGAAGGAAAGAAAGTCCAACTTGCCGTGTGTGAGTTCAAGGACTACGCCTTATCTTGGTGGCAGAAAACAGTCCGTGACATCCAGACTCACGGCTACGAGCCGATTTCTACTTGGGAAGCATTATTAAGAGTCATGGATCGGAGATTTGTGCCGACTCACTACAGGAGAGATTTATATCAGAAGCTTCAATTCCTAACCCATGGAAGCAAAACAGTTGAAGAATACTTCAAGGAGATGGAGGTTCTGATGATGAAGGCACAGATCCAAGAGGACGAGGAGATCACCATGTCCCGTTTCTTGAAAGGTCTCAGACGAGAAGTTATGGATGAAGTTGAACTGCGAGGTTATACGCACCTGATCGAAATGGTACAACTGGCTACCAAAATAGAGAACCAGCAGAAGAGGCGACCAACTTCTACATCGGCCGCCAAACTTGGACCAAGCCGACAGTGGCCTTCCAGGCCGCCGTGGCCGACCAAGGATGCAAAGGTCGATACAGCTGCCCCAAAGGTTGATACAGCTGCTCAGAAGCCTAAGGGATTCGAGATAGCTAAAGATTTTAAGTCAGAAAGAGACAAAGCAGCTGTGCCTGAGAGAAGGACCCAACGCGACCGACGTGAGATTACATGCTACAAATGCAGCCGCAAAGGTCACTACGCTAATGAGTGCACCTTTGTGAGAAGAGTCGCGATGTTGGAATCCGGCCACCTAAAGATTCTAGATTCGGATGATGAAGAAGAGCCAAGCGCCGGAAACCAAGGAGAATGTTCCGACTCTGAGGATACATTTGAGGTTGAAGTCGTGGACGACGACAGGATGCTTTCCAACTTCGTCGTGATGAGATCGCTAAGTGCGGAGAAGGGAACTAGCCGCCCATCGGCTGAGGCTGAGCAGAGGGAGAATCTCTTCCACTGCCATGGCGAAATTCTTGGCAATGTCACCTCTGTGATTGTTGACAATGGCAGCTGCACTAACGTGATAAGTGCTTATGCTGTCCGACGCTTGAACTTGACAACAGAGGCGCACCCCAAACCCTACAACCTTCATTGGATGAATGACAGTGGGGAAGTCCAAGTGAGCCGAGTCGCTCGTGTTCCCATCTCTATTGGAACTTACTCTGAAAATGTACTATGCGATGTAGTTCCAATGACGGCCTGCCATGTCCTCCTTGGCCGCCCCTGGCTGTTTGACAACGATGTTACGTACCAGGGCCGCGCCAACTCTCTCACCTTCCTCCACAATAGGACTAAATATGCTGTCAAGTCGCTTCCTCTAAGGATCGTCCGAGCCGATCAAGAGCGGCTCAAGGAAAACATGCAGAAAGAGGAAGTCGAAAGGAAGGCAAAAGGCAAGGCAAAGCAACCTGAAGCGGCCAAGTCTAAGCAGCCCGCAGCGGCTAAATCCAAAGGATGCCTTACAATGGCTGAGCCGCCGTGCTCTGCGGCCGCCAACTGCCTCTTGTTGACAAAGGCAGATTATGAACAAGCTATTCAGGAGAGCACTTCACCAGGTCTATACTTTCTTGCTTATATTAAACCTTGTGAAGATAATCATGTCAGACATAATGCTACTCCTGATTACCCTACTGATTTTTCCAGGATGCTCGAGGAAAATGCTGATGTTTTCCCAGATGAGATTCCCTCTGGTCTGCCACCTATTAGGGGAATCGAGCATCGGATCGACTTTGTCCCTGGAGCGACTATTCCAAATCGGCCAGCCTATCGGATGAATCCGGCCGAAACAAAAGAAGTCGAACGCCAAGTGCAGGAGCTGATGAACAACGGCTGGGTCCGTGAAAGCTTGTCTCCTTGCGCTGTTCCAGTTCTTCTAGTCCCAAAGAAGAATGGAACCTGGCGGATGTGTGTGGATTGCCGAGCTGTTAATGCAATAACAGTCAAGTATCGGCATCCCATACCAAGATTAGATGACATGTTGGATGAACTCGGTGGAGCATCCATATTCTCGAAGATTGACCTGCGAAGCGGCTACCATCAGATCCGTATGCAGCCGGGTGATGAGTGGAAGACGGCGTTCAAGACCAAATTCGGCCTCTATGAATGGCTTGTCATGCCGTTCGGCCTTACCAACGCGCCATCCACCTTCATGCGGCTCATGAATGAGACGCTTCGAGCATACATGGGACAGTTTGTCGTCGTTTATTTCGATGACATTCTGATTTATAGTCGAACTCGAGAAGAACATGTCGGCCACGTCAACCTGGTCCTTGCAGAATTAAGGAAGGCACAACTGTATGCCAACAAGGAAAAATGCACCTTCCACGCGGCCGAAATCACATTTCTGGGTTTTATCGTTGGCCGCGAAGGACTGAAAGTTGACCCTGGCAAGATAGAGGCGATCACCCAGTGGGAGCCGCCTACTAATGTACATGAGCTGAGGAGATTCCTTGGCATGTGTGGATTTTTCAGGCGATTTGTGCCCCAATTCAGCCTGATAGCCGCGCCGCTCACGTCCTTGCTGAAGAAAGGAATTACTTATGCGTGGGCCGCGGAAGAGACCAAGTCGTTTGAAGCCCTGAAGGCCAAACTGACTAATGCCCCTGTGTTGGCTCTACCCAATTTCGAATTGCTATTCGAGGTTGAGTGTGATGCCTCGGGCAAAGGATTAGGAGCTGTCCTCCTCCAAGAAGGCCGACCGATAGCCTATCACAGTGAGAAGTTTGGAGGCGCTCAGCTGAATTACTCCACGTACGACAAAGAGCTTTATGCCGTGGTCCAAGCCTTAAGAACATGGCGGCACTATCTGATGGGCCGCGAGTTCATTATTCATACCGACCACGAGACATTAAAGCATATCAAGGGCCAAGGCCAACTGAATACCAGGCATGCCCGTTGGAGTGGATTCATCGAAACTTTCCCTTACGTGATCAAGTATAAGAAGGGAAAGGACAACGTGGTGGCCGATGCACTTTCCAGGCGCATGACACTGGCCGCCTACGCCACTGCCCATCTGATCGGCTTTGAACATGTCAAAGACCAATATCCGGCCGATCCAGACTTTGGGAATATTTACGCTGCAACAGTCAAGCGGGGAGTAGAGCAGTTCCACCAACTCAATGGATTTCTTTATTATGAGAATCGGCTCTGCATTCCGCGCGGCTCCATTCGAGAGCTGTTGATTAAGGAGGCGCATGACGGCGACCTCATGGGACATTTCGGCATATCGGCTACAATGCAGATCTTGAACGAGAGGTTCTTTTGGCCGAAAATGAAGGCTCAAGTGGAGAAGTATATTGCCAAATGTTTGGTCTGTCTGAAGGCCAAATCCACCTCCAAGCCCCACGGCCTATACCAGCCGCTGCCGATTCCCGACGGCCCTTGGACTGATCTATCTATGGATTTTGTCCTCGGCCTGCCTCGGACAGCCCGCGCCAAGGATTCCATCTTTGTAGTCGTCGACAGATTCTCCAAGATGGCACACTTTATTCCTTGTGCCAAAACCAACGACGCACATCTGGTCGCGAAGCTGTTCTTCAAAGAAGTAGTGCGCCTACATGGGGTCCCCAGGACCATTGTATCCGACCGAGATACAAAGTTTGTAAGCTACTTCTGGAAGTCTCTATGGCACGAGATTGGCACCAAGCTTATGTTTTCCACAGCCTACCATCCCCAAAC
>CAVEUW010000131.1:0-3871 GCA_963619015.1 Senegalimassilia sp.
ATCGCCCCGCGCCCGCACTTCTCCGCGCTCGACCTCTCCAAGCTCGAGTCCACGGGCTTCTCGCCGAGGGATTGGGAAGAAGAGCTGCTGGAGTATATTGAATCCTTGAAAGCTACGAAAGCGGGGGGCATAGGTTGCTAGAGCCCCTCGTTGATATGCCGTTGGTCCTGTAACTCAGAGGCGATATTTGATGAACGTCACATTTGTACTTCCCGGGATCTCCACTCGGCCGGTGGGTGGATTCAAAATAGTGTTCGAGTATGCAAATAGGCTCACGGAAGAGTTTCCTGAACTCCGTGTGACCCTATGCTTCGCTCAGCCGTTGACTGGAGAGCGAATTGGCAAGTTGCCATTGCCAAAGTTCATTAAGCTTGCATGGAAGCTCGCCCGTACAAAAATCTATCCTCGGTGGTTTCAGCTGGCGAAAGGCATAAAGAAAGTGTATGTGCCCGAGGTCACCGATGCGTTAATCCCTGATGGAGATTGGATTTTCGCTACAGCTGCGCAAACCGCGCCTTTGGTTCAGGCTCTATCCCCATCAAAAGGGAAAAAGGGTTATTTGATACAGGACTATGAAACATGGGCCATGTCCGCTGTGGAGCTTGAAGAGACATATCGCTATGGCATGACGAACATTACGATTTCAAAATGGCTTAAGGGTATTGTTGACAGCGCTACCGGAGACAGTTGCATTTGTATATCAAATCCAACAGACACCGAAATCTTTTATCGTGATCAGTCTGTTGAACGTAAGTCCAATACGATTGCCGTTCTTTACCATGAGGGATCGCATAAAGGATTCCCAACGGCATGGGAATCCATCTGCGAGGTTAAAAAGTTTATTCCTCAGCTACAGGTAAATATGTTTGGGACTTATAAACCTCCCGTTTTGCCTGACTGGGTGACCTATACAAAGAACGCGACGAACGAGCAGCTTCATGACATATACAACTCGTCATCGGTGTTTCTTTGCGCAAGTATTAATGAGGGATATGGATTGACTTGCGTCGAGGCGATGGCTTGTGGATGCCCGCTTGTTGTTACAGATTTCCAAGGATCGAAGGAATACGCGCTTGATGGAACTAACTCTTTGGTCGTTCCTGTTGGAGACGTTGATGCCATTGCGAAAGCTTTGGTTAGGGTGCTGAATGACAAGGCCCTTGCCGATAAACTAGGTTCCGCAGGTGTCCAAACAGCGCAAGCGCTTGATTGGGACAATGCTGTTGAGAAGTTTGCAAAAGTCCTTGGGTTGGTATGAGCCGAAGTGGCATTTACTGCAAATCGCTGCGAAGCAAACAAACCGAAAGAGAACAATGGCGGAACGAGTAATTCCAGACGAATCTTCATTTTTAACCAGCCCAGAGTGCTTGCTGAGTGTGGTAGTCCCTGCTTATCAGGCGGAGGGCAGTATAAGCCGGCTGCTTGATAGCTTGTGCGCCTGGGACGGGCAAGAAGTTGAGTTCATTATCGTGAACGATGGATCTGTAGACGGCACGCATGCTCTTGTCGAAGATAGAGCGAGAGTAGATGCGCGAATTCGCCTTATAGATACGGAAAATAAAGGTAGGTCAGCTGCAAGAAACAGAGGGGTTAGTGCTGCACGGGGCGAATGGATTATGTTCGCCGATGCGGATGATTATCTGTTGAGCGGTTGGCAAACCTATGTGCGCGCATTGCTTAGCTCTGATCAGGATTTGATTATTTTTGGCATGGTGCAGAGTACTAAACTGCAAGCTAATAGTGTTGTGGATGGCACGCATGCGGACAGCGCAAGGTTTGTTGAGATAGCTGCTGGCATGATAAAAAGATCTCTGATCGACGGATCATTCGAAACACTAATACCTGAAGCAGAAAAGTTTGAATGGAACGCATGCTGGGGAAGGCTATATCGCAGAAGCCGCCTGCAACAACTTGCTAATCGTACTGACGGCGCTGTGTTTCCGGAGAACATAAAGTTCTCGGAGGACAGGCTGTTTAATTTGCTTTATCTTGATGAAATCGCTGATGGCGCAGCGGTTTTCAGGTACACGCCGATTTATTACTGGGATCTAGGACTGTCATCGACAGTTGCCCATATTTCGCTTGATGATGCAAAGACTTTACACGCATACAGAAGTGAGCTTAGAAAAGCAATTTATAATCTCTCGCCGAGCGAACAGCAATCCCTAATGGCCGCGGAAGCTGCAAGCCATTTTAGAAGGTCGGCTTCTTTGCCGCTGCGTGATTTAAGGGCCGTGTCTAGACCATGGAAAGAGCTTGTGATTGCAGGCGATTTAAGCGGATGCCGGCCACAGATGCCCCGCTTCCTTGGAAAGCGAGCTTGGGTATATGCGCCGTCCTTGTCCTTGCTGTTTTCGGGTCATTCATATACTGCGCTATGTTGGCAGCATTTTGTGCAATATACGAGCCGTGAACTCCGACGAATGCATAAACGTATGCGATGTGTTGAGCGTCTAATGAGCGCTGTTTTATTTGGAAGTAATCATAAGCATGGATGTTGCAATGGTGCTTCTTGAGTATTGGTAATATTGCCAGATGTGATTGCTTACACGCGTTTCCGAAGAGGATTTTGAACGATGCTATCAGCTGACACGAGCTCTAAACTAAATAAAGTTATGGCTGCTGAGGTGCTTTACTATGCGGCCTATTTTCTATACTGCCTTAATTACATGATTCGGCAAACGACCTTCAAAGAGTTTTTATTTATTCCTGTTGCGACTCTAACGAGTATTGTTCATGCTGCCGTTTTGATTCTTCTCTTTATAAAGTTCGTTTCACAGCGCGCAGCTTTTTCTGGTTGGGTTGTTGCTGCGGTGATCGTCTTGGTTGGATTTGTTGGCTGGCGACAGTCAGGCGAAGGCTGGCTATTCTGGTTGGCTCTGTTTGTAGTTTGCTCGGGTCGTGTACGGCTAATGCCGTTGGCAAAAATTGCGTTTGCGGTTATGGCTGTCATGTTTGTGCTGACAGTCTCGTTCTCATATGCGGGGGTTATTCAAGAGAGGGTTCTTAGCAGGTCCGGAGGAATCACTCGACATTCGCTAGGGTTTAATCACCCGAACTACATTGGCAAACAGCTGCTCGTTATTTGCCTGGCTTTTTCTGTGTTGCGGTTTGGCAAGAACCCGCTTCCTGACATCTTACTAATTATCGTTGCAGACATCTTTAACATTACGTTTGCAGATTCTAGAACGGCAGTCGTTCTTTCATTTGTACAGATCCTCCTTCTTCTTGTGTCTAATCGCACAAAGGAGGAGAAGAGACGCAGCAAAATTCTAATTTGCTGCGTTGTGACCCTGATTTTGATGGTTTGTGCAAGCTTTTACAGTATGGTCAACTATGACCCTTCTTCTAGTCTGTATCAGCTGTTGAACAGCGCGTTTTCATCAAGACTCTCTTTGCAGCACGGGTACTATTCTATGCAGGGCTTGACACTATTTGGCAGTACATTTGAAGGATTTTCGCCTATTGCTTGGAGCCCCATCTCTGGCGCGCCCATTACTTTTTTGGTCGACAACGCATGGTGCCATCTCCTCTTGCGTTATGGCATTGTTCCCACCTTTGTGTTCTTGGCTGGCCTGGCATTGCTGTTAAGAAAGTTGTTGGTAGAAAAGCGCTGGGATGCTCTGACTTTCGGTCTTATTCTGACGCTTGCCTATGGCGTTATGGAAACATCTGGTATTCAATTTGAATGCAACTACTTCCTGTTTGCGCTTGGAGCAGAGCTGCTATATGGATCCAGCAGCGTGTTGCGTGGAGAAGCGACTAAACAATCTTTCAATTCTCAACTTTCTGCCTAGCCGATTGCATAGGTGAAAAGCATGAAAATCGCTATTGCTACAATCCAGAGCATTAACTACGGCAATCGCCTGCA
>CAVEUW010000132.1:0-3834 GCA_963619015.1 Senegalimassilia sp.
GCCATGGGCTATACCGCTCGTGCGCCGCGCTGGGCCATTGCGTACAAGTTTCCGCCCGAGGAAAAAACGACGCTACTGCGCGACATAACGGTGCAGGTAGGACGTACAGGAAAGCTTACGCCGGTGGCCGAGCTAGAGCCGGTGCTGATTGCCGGTTCGACCGTTGCGCGCGCAACCTTGCACAACGAAGACGAGGTCCGCCGCAAGGACGTTCGCGTGGGCGATACCGTCATTGTGCGCAAGGCTGGCGACGTTATCCCTGAAGTGCTTGGCCCGGTTGAGTCGCTGCGCCCGGCTGACGCCGTGCCTTGGGAGATGCCGAAGACCTGTCCGAGCTGCTCGAGCCCTGTTGTGCGCGAGGAAGGCGAGGCCGATTACCGCTGCATTTCTATCGATTGCCCAGCTCAGGCTCACGAGCGTTTGCTGCATTGGGTAAGCCGTGGTGCTATGGATATCGACGGCATGGGTGAGGAACTGGTGCGCCGTTTGGTTGAAGCTGGCCGCGTGAGCGACGTTGCCGACTTCTACACGCTTGACGAAATTGAACTGGCGCAGCTGGAAACTGGCCGTTTAAACAAAGATGGCGAACCGATCCGCGTGGGAAGTGTAGTGGCAAAGAAGCTGATCGCTGCTATTAACGAGTCTCGTACGCGTCCGTTTGCGCGACCGCTGTTTGGCCTTGGCATGCGTCATGTGGGTAAAACCATGGCGGAAACCTTGGCCCGCGCGTTTCCGTCAATTGAGGCGCTTATGGCCGCCTCGGAAGAAGAGCTTGCGGCCGTTGACGGCGTGGGCCCGAAAATTGCGCATACGACGTATTTGTTCTTGCGTACACCTGATAATGTGCAGGTCATCGAACGTTTAGGCAAGCTTGGCGTGAACCTAGCAGATGATATGGAAGCAGCCGCAGCCGAAGCGCTTCCGCAGACACTCGAAGGTTTAACGTTCGTGCTTACCGGTTCGCTGACACAAAGCGGCATGACGCGTGACGAAGCTGGCGTGGCGCTTAAGGCGCGCGGTGCGAAGGTTTCGGGCAGTGTGTCGAAGAAGACCAGCTTTGTGATTGCCGGCGAAGCTGCAGGTAGCAAGCTTACGAAAGCGGAATCGCTTGGCGTGCCGGTGCTCGATGAGGCGGCGCTGCTGCGCATCATCGAGACGGGCGAGGCGCCAGTGGCATAACGGTTGCTGCGCCGGGGGCGTTGCGCGCGGTTGGCCGTGGCGGGCGTTGCGCGCGGTTGGCCGTGGCGGGCGTGGCGTGCGCCTGGCGGCCGAAACCTGTTGCGCCAGTGGTGTAGCAACTTTGCCCCGCTCACCTAGCGAAGTTACGAATTTTTAGAACGTAACACGCACTGCCGTCGCATCCTGCTATACTTCGTGTTACCAATTCTTCAGACGTAACACTAAGGCGTTGCTCTGCAGCGCCTTTTTATTTTGCAGGAGTTTACATATGCGTAATTTGACCAGGCGTTCCTTTACGAAAATCGCTGCTGCTAGCGCCGCGTGCGCCAGCTTCGGCGGGCTTCTTTCCGCCTGTTCCACGCAGTCTTCTGCAACTAATTCAGCCCCTGATGCCGGTGTTTCGCAGGGCGGCTCAAGCGACCAGGTTATTGTATCGATGCCTGTGTCGTCCGAGCCGTCCGCCGGCTTTGATCCTTTTGTCAGCTGGGGTTGTGGCGAACATGTCCACGAACCGCTGATTCAATCGACGCTTATCAAAACTACCGCCGATATGGGTTTCGAAAACGACCTTGCCACGGCGTATAGCTGCTCCGACGATGGTTTGACCTGGACTTTCACTATTCGCACCGACGTGAAATTCAGCAACGGTGCGGCCGTCACCGCCCGCGATGTTGCCTACACCTTAAACGGCATCAAGGCTTCCGCTGCTTCTGAGTGCGACCTGACCATGATTGCCGACGTTGCCGCCCCAGACGACACAACCTGCGTGATAACGCTCACCAAGCCGTTTAACGCGCTGCTGTATACGCTTGCCGTTATTGGCATCGTCCCTGATGGTGGCCATGGGGAAGATTACGGCAAAAACCCCGTTGGGTCTGGCCGTTATATGCTAGAGCAGTGGGACGCAGGGCAGCAGGTTATTCTGAGTGCGAACCCTAACTATTACGGCGAGGCTCCGAAAATCAAGCGCCTGGTCGTCGTGTTTATGGAGGAGGATGCTAGCCTTGCCGCTGCGCAATCTGGCCAGGTGAACGTTGCTTATACTTCGGCTACCTTTGCGGCCCAGCAGCCCCGCGGGTACGATTTGCTGAACTGCGCTTCTGTTGATTCGCGCGGCATTTCGCTTCCGGCAATTGCCCCAGGTGGCACAAAAGCTCAGCAGGGAGAAACGTACGCTACCGGCAATGCGGTTACGCAAGACATTGCCGTTCGTCGTGCGATCAATTATGGCGTTGACCGCCAGCAACTCATCAACCACGTGCTGAATGGGTATGGCCAGGTCGCCTACAGCGTGGGCGACAATATGCCCTGGTCATCTGACAGCATGAAGTGCGAAACTGATGTTGCGCGAGCAAAGGCGTTACTTGACGAAGCTGGTTGGATTGCCGGTTCCGACGGCATGCGCTCGCGCGACGGTGTGGCTTGCGCCTTCGACCTGTATTACAGCGCATCGGATACCGTTCGTCAGGCAATTGCAATGGAATTCGCTGATCAGATGGCTAACCTTGGTATTAAGGTGACTATCCATGGCGAAAGTTGGGACACCATTTACCAGCATCAATTCACTGACCCGGTTGTGTGGGGCTGGGGAACAAATAGCCCGATTGAAACCTACAATCTGAATTACTCGACAGGCGTTGGTAATTACGCTTGCTATTCTGACGCTGCCATCGATGCACACTTTGATGCAGCTCTGGCCTGCACAAACATTGCCGATTCGTATGCCGAATATAAGCTTGCCGCCTGGGATGGGGAACATGGATATGCGCCTTTAGGCGGCGCTACCTGGGTATGGTTTGCGAACGTCGATCACCTGTATTTCGTTGACGAAAAGCTTAAAGTAGCTGATCAGAAGCCCCATCCGCATGGACATGGGTGGAGCCTAGTGAACAACGTTGATCAGTGGAGTTGGTAATGGGCGAAGAAGGCATAATGGAGCCCAGTCGCTCAAATATCCAAACTTTCAAGGGGCACTTGAGGGGGACAGTCGCTCAAACAGTCCTGACTTTGGAAAACGTGCCACTGGCACGTTTTCGTCGTGCGGAACTCGCTTTGTGCCCCCCTCGAGTGCCCCTCGACAGCCTTTCAGGGCGGTATAAGTCGCTGCGGAACTCGCTTGGTGGACCCCATTATGCCTTCAAGCAGCAACTGAAAATAACTCCACTAATCAGCGTTGGGTGGGGTAAATGAAAAACCTTTTGCTGCAAGTTTGTCGGTTTTTGCTGCTGCTTTTGGGTGTTAGCTTGGCGGTGTTTTTGCTGGTGAGCGCATCGCCGGTGGATCCGCTTTCGGCAAACGTGGGTCAGGCATCGCTTATCAACATGTCTGAAGAGAAGGTCGCTGAACTTGCTTCGTATTGGGGCTCTGACTTGCCGGTATGGCAACGCTATCTCAACTGGCTCGGTGGCATTTTCCACGGCGATTTCGGAACTTCGCTACGATTTAACGCACCAGTTGCTCAGGTGATTGCGAACCGTGCAGTCAATTCGCTTGCTCTTATGGGCATTGCTTGGGTGCTATCAGGCGTATTCGGGTTCGTACTTGGCATCGCGGCTGGCATGCGCCAAGGCGGCTTGCTTGACCGTCTCACCAGGTCGTATTGCTTTGTACTTGCATCCACGCCAACCTTCTGGCTTGGCCTCATTATCCTTATGA
>CAVEUW010000133.1:0-3828 GCA_963619015.1 Senegalimassilia sp.
GCTGGAGCCGTATTGGTTGGGAAGAGCGTTATTACTTCCTGCGCGCTACGATTGGCAGGATTCTATTTTTGGAGAGCAACAAAGTCGAGTGCTTAAGAGCTGTGGCTGAAGGCTGTAGGAGTGGCCATAAAGCGCTTGAGACTAGGGTCTAAGCTAGTGACAAAGGGAGCTTTTCATGACTGAAGAGTTCCCTAGACTATTATGGTGAGTGTATTTTTCAGTGAAAGCTGCTAAAGGATAAATAAGGCCGTAAACGGATTCGACGGGGACTACCATAATGGAACTTACACGATCAACTATAATCTATCTTGCCGTTTTTGCGGTAGCGTTGGCCATGTTTTGGTTATCCGAAAACGGATCCTTTCGTGTAAAGGTTCCGACTAACGATGTTGTCGTATCTATAAGCTCTAAGTCAGTACGGAGTGGCGGTATTTTTTTGGCTGCCATTGCGATATTGCTAGTTAGCCTGCTTGCCGGGGCGCGAGCAAATAGTGTTGGTGTCGATACGAGTTTTTATCCCGTTATCTATACAAATGTCGCCCTGCGCTATTCCAACTTTATTGAGTTTCTTTCCGATCCGGTCGAAATCGGCGCCGAGCCTTTGGGTGCGTTGGTTGTATGGCTATGTTCGCGGTTAGATTGCGGTACGGTGCCTCTCCTTTTCTCGTATCAGCTACTTACGGTC
The DNA here is from genome assembly GCA_963619015.1 of Senegalimassilia sp. Classification (GTDB taxonomy): domain Bacteria; phylum Actinomycetota; class Coriobacteriia; order Coriobacteriales; family Eggerthellaceae; genus Senegalimassilia. The sequence continues at coordinate 686 of CAVEUW010000133.1, forward strand.
GTTCCTGTATATCTTGCAGCGAGAAAATTTGAAGGGCGGCTTTCGGTCACTATTGCAATGGCCGTTTATCTCCTCTTTTTCTATAACAACTCACTGAACATGATGCGCCAGAGCGTTTCGTGTGCGATGCTTCTTCTTGCGTTTGCAGAGTGTTACTCACAAAGAAAAATAAAAAAAGATGCCGTGCTTGTAACTATCTGTGCTCTTCTGTTTCACAGGTCTGCTACGTACGGTCTTGTGTTGATACTGCTGCCGCTGCTTGTCGCTCGCGTTAACCGCAGGTGGTTGCGATACGCGTTCTATGTTTTTCTAATTGCTTCGCCGCTTGCTATGGTCAGAGTTGCTAGTTGGATAGAGGCCACTGGGTTTGGTGGCTCACGTATGCAGGCGTATATCGATATCTTCGTTACGGGTGAGACTGAGAAAGACTGGTTTATTAATCCTTTAAGTAGTCTCTCGCTTGTCTATCTGCTTATTTACTCAACGTTGGTTTTTCTTCCAAGGATTTACAAGTCACCCATCTTCAATGGCCTGCGTCTTACAGGGGCTAATGAGGATGCCGGCCAAGATGAGGCTGCGGCTCAAGCATTCAGAACACTAAACATGACAGGCTACCTAATTTATGTCGTAATCTTGCTTGCTCTTAACACAGTGTATGGGCAGAGGTTCTCGCTCTATTTAGACTTCTTTTTGATTCTCGCAATTCCGCTTTCCTGTGAGGGTGGGCTTTCGGCTCAGAAAAAAATACTGCTTGCAATGCTTCTTGTTACGTTCTGGTTCGTTTGGATTATCGTATATGGGTGGAGTGGTTCGAACGTATACATCTTCAACTTTGAATAATGGGAGGTTTCTTGATGTCGCGATTGGAGATGCCTTTGGTTAGCGTTGTCATCCCTGCGTACAATCCACCTCTCTCGCTGTTTTCTTCGTGCTTGAATTCCGTGCTAGATCAGAACACTCCCCTTGAAGTAATCGTTGTCGACGACGGGAGCGAGCAAGAAGTTGCCGGTATGCTTGATCGGCTTGCTGAGCAGAACAAAGAGCTCAGGGTGATCCATCAGGAAAATGGTGGTGTCTGTGCTGCTCGAAATACCGGTCTACAGTCTGCGACCGGTGAGTTTGTTGTATTCGTTGACGCCGACGATGAGCTTGCTCCAGGGTGGCTTATAGAGGCTGTTGGCATCGCAGAGGCTACGTCTGCGTCTGTCGTGATGGGTAAGGTTGTTATGACGAAGCAGGCTCCTTCACGGCAAGAGCTGGGCAATGAAGGGGAAGTTCGCATTTTTGAAGAACATGAGCTCTGGATGCTTCAGAGAGACTTTCTTTTAAATACAACGGAACTCGTTGGTTCTCTTGAGTATCTCGACCTCGGTGTTTATTCGAAATTGTTCAGACGATCCTGTATTGACGGCCTGTATTTCCCTGTTGGCATCACGCTTAGCGAAGACCAGGTTTTTAACCACTTTGCCTTGCGGAAAGCTTGCAGATATGCGGTCACTGATGCCACTGCCTACTATTACCGTATCGACAATCTGGATTCGGTTACCCATGCTTTTCATCCTGATGCTATTGAAATGATGATGAGGAGCATGAGCCTTATCAAACAGCAGCTGTTTGCCAATTCGGAGGTGGAGGACGCATTTGCATTCCGCGTGCTTGGAGAAATAGACGCAGCATTGAAAATGTCTGCATTTTCAAAAGAAGCTTCACTGAGTATTTTTGAGCAAAGGGATTGTGTAGTAACGGCAAGTAAAGAACCTTTGCTCAAAGCGTCGCTGGAGACCATAGATGTTCGGAGGCTGCCAAGCAAAGGTCTCCAAGCAAAGGCAGTGATGCTTAAATACGGGTGGTGTTATCTGTACTCCGTGCTGTGCCGAATTAAATCGCGACATTCTTAGACTTAGAGCTTGGGGGTGTCCAGGGGAGTGCGGATTAACTTCAACAATAATCAATCAAATACTATCGGTGTCATAACCCTAGAGGGTCAGTTCAACTACGGAAATAGACTCCAGTTGTTCGCGACTATGAAGATGTATGAAAGCCTCGGGTATATTCCCGTAGAGCTTCGTCGCGGATTTGGTGTGCCTCTTTCGTTTTCAGAAAGAGCTGGCAGTTTTTATAAGGAGCATTATATGCGTAATGGAGCCAAAGCTATTGATCCAAACAAGCTAAGTACCGGAAACAGGCTAGCTGCTTTTCAACGCTTTGGCTCAGCTACATGTAGAGAGATTACCAAGAGCTCCGATATCGACTGTGACACGTTTGCCTACTTTTCGGTCGGCAGTGATCAGGTTTGGAATCCTACCTTGGCGCAGGTTCCAGATAGGTCTACAAGCAATTTGGTGGCACGCGCCTATCATGGTAGAGGGGATGCACTGCGCGCGAAGAGTATGCTCGATTGGTACTTCTTAGGGTTTTGTCAGCCAGAGCAGCGCATCGCGCTTGCCCCGAGTGTCGGAAATGATTCCTTGGGTGGGCAGCAACTTGAGCTCCTTGCCAAAGGTGTCCAGAATTTCAAAAAGGTCTCCGTACGCGAGAATCGTGGCGCGGAGTTAATTCGCGATTGCGCCGGTATTGAAGCCGAGGTTATCTGTGATCCCACCCTTACGCTATCGGCGAAAGACTGGCGTGCTGTTGCTGCAGATGGGCTTACGCCCTCTGAGCCTTATGTATTTACGTATCTTCTTGGCGGGTCTAGCAAAGAAGCCCTTGAAGTTTTGGATGTAGTGACGGACCACGGCCGTATTCCCGTTATTCCTTTGTCAGACAGACAGAAGCCCGGCGAACCTGACGCTGGGCCTGCGGAGTTTATTGACCTTATCGACCATGCGACGCATGTGGTGACCGACTCGTTCCATGCCGCCGTGTTTAGCTCTATACTCCAGACGCCCCTTACCATCACGCACCGTGAGGGCGGAGCAAGCATGTTTTCTCGCCTCGAGCAACTTTCAGAGATGCTTGGTATAGAGGAAAAAGTGTATGGTTCGCCGACCTATGATTTGGCACGGGCAGGAGAGTACGATGGCGTGCCCGAAGCAATCGAGTGTGAGCGCGAAAAGTTCATGACGTATCTGAGCGGATGTCTGAATGGTTAGTCAACGCAAGGCTGGCGCCATCCTCGGCTACGCCAACATCATCGTCAA
>CAVEUW010000134.1:0-3813 GCA_963619015.1 Senegalimassilia sp.
AGGTTGCTTGCGCTGCAGCAGAAACTTACGACAGCTTGCCGCCAAGTTCTTTCGCGGCTGCGGCTTTGTCAAAATTGCCGCCGGTGCGTTTGGTGAGTTCCCCCATGATGCGACCCATTTCCTTTTTGGTCGATGCGCCGGTTTCGCTCAAAACTGTATCGATGAGTTGCGATAGCTCTTCGCCAGAAATTTGTTTAGGCAGCAGTCCTTCAAGAATGGCAACCTGCTCGGTAAGTGTGTCAGTGCGTTCTTGATTATTTGCGGCCTTAATTGAACCTTCGAGCGTCTCCTTCGTCTGCTTAATGACTCGTTTGAGCATGTCGTTGACGTCTTGTTCGGTGATTTCACGGCGTTCATTTACTTCGATATTTTTAATTTCGCCATGAACTTGACGTAGGATGGAAAGGCGAGGCTTATCTTTTGCCTTCATGGCTTGTTTGATTGCTTCTTTAAGTTCGTCGTATTGCATGATGCTCCTTGCGTTTGTATTTCTGTGCGCCTCTAGTATACGCCTGATTTTTGTTCACGACTTGTTGTCGAATCGCTGTTGTGTTGGCGCAAGTGGCAAGGCTCGTGTAATCTATATCCATTAGTAAATTTCACAAAGGACGGGAAGATGACCGGCAAAAACGAAGGTGGCGACAGTACCAAGCAAACACGTGGTGGCTTGTTTGGATTTTTGGGTGCGAAAGGGCGTCAGTCTCAATCAGCAGAAGACGAACTGAAAGATTTCGTCACAGATAATGACGAATTGCTCGACGACGAAAAGCGCATGATTCACGAGATTTTAGATCTTGGCGAAATGGATGCGGGTGACATTATGACACCACGCGTAGACATGATCATGGTCGAAGATACCGAAACAGTGCGTCAGGCAGTTGATCGCATGATGGGCACCGGTTTTTCTCGTTTACCTGTTTTTCACGAAGACGCTGATGGAATAGTTGGCATTGTTCACTACAAAGATTTAGTTCCACACGTTTTAGATGGACGCGGAGAAAACTTAGCGGTTGATTACGCCTTTAAGCCCTTGTTTGTGCCGGAATCGAAGGATGTTTTCCCGCTTCTTACTGAGATGCAAACAAAACGGCAACAGATGGCCATTGTGGTAGACGAGTATGGTGGCACTGATGGTTTAATAACGGTTGAAGATATCGTTGAGGAAATTGTCGGCGAAATCGTTGACGAAACTGACCGCGAGCGCGCGATTTTGAAAGAAGTTGGGCCGCAGAGTTGGATAGCTAGCGGCAAGCTTCCTGTTGAAGACGCGCTTGAGCTGGGCTGGCCGCTTGTTGAGTCGGAAGACTATGATACGTTGGCCGGTTGGTTGCTTTCGATAACTGACACGGTTCCAAAAGTTGGCGACGTGTTTGAGCACGATGGGTTTAGGTTTACGGTCAGCGCAATGCGCAGGCGCCGAATTTTGGAAGTTCGCGTTGAGCGCATGGGTGAGACAGCTGTATCTGACGAAGAAGCAGCAAATGAGCGGCCTAACGTTGGCGAAACTGCGGCAGATTCCTCAGTCGATATAGCTTAAAGAAGGATAACGGCTAAGGAGGAAACAGTGAGCGAGCGCGGCCAGCTGCATAAATCAAATAATGCGGCACTTGGTGGCGTTTGTTCGGGAATTGCTGATTATCTTGACCTAGATCCTGTCGTTGTCCGCATTTTGTTTGTGGCGGCAGTAATTCTTTCCCTTGGCGTTGCTTTGGTTCCGTATGTCGTGCTGTGCATCGTTTTACCCTCGCCGGAATCTGAAGTTGGCCCTTTAGACGTAGAAGCGCAAGACGTGCAATCGGAAGTGTTTGGTTGTAGGGATGCGCGTGCGGTGTGCTGCGGAAGGCGCAGGTCGCGTTCGTCGGATGCGTTTCATTTGGCGGGGTTGGCACACATGCCTCCAGTTCCCCCTGTGTCAGTTGATGCGCAAAACGCAGCAGTTGACGCGCAAGATGCTTATACACAAACGAATCAAGCGCAACATACGGATGCGCAAGAATCAGCTAGCGGGTCTCGTGTTGAAAATAACTGGCTGCATGATCATTCGAACGTAGTGGTGGTTATTGCGCTGCTGGTGGGTTCTGTACTATTAAGTAGTGCGGTTTCTTTTGTTGTGGCGTCGCTTATTCGTGGCGCTAGTTGGTGGCAATGCTGGCCACTGCTGTTTGTTATTCTTGGATTTGTGCGCGTTGCGGTACCAGGGCGAGCTGATAGACGCTTAGCAATGTTTGCAAGCGGCGCGTGTCTGTGTGTACTAGGAATCACGTTGCTCACGGCAAGTGTTGGCGTTGTTTCCTGGAATACCTTTTTGTTGATGTTTGAGCGCTTATGGCCGTTGCTTGTTGGCTATATCGGCTTCACAATTGCTGGAATTCGTTTCAAAAATAGAGCGTTTATTATTGCTGCCGCTTGCCTATTTATTTTCTTTTGCGTTTTTGGTCTGCGCTTATGTGCTTTGCCCGGTCCGATGCATGAATTTACCTTTGTCACCCCGCTTGGCCGTGAATATCATGTTGTAGTGCCATTTCCCCAGGTAATGTAGGATTTTTGCTGCGTAATATTACTTGATTTTTGCCGAGCGAAGCGCTGCTTTTGGCGTCAAAATGCAGTCAATTCGCCAAATTGTGAAGACGAAATTCGCCTTTGAGCCAGCTTCAGCCAAGTGAACTCATCAGGAGTTACTTTGAAAAGGAATCTGTCAAGCGAACAAAAAGTGAAACGCATCTTCACAGAATTTGGTTCAGTGCGATCAATTCGATAAAATATGAGCACCGAAAACAGCATATGCACTTCCGGCAGCAATCCACCACTACAACGAAATAAGCTGTCTGTCGCCTAGGCGACTAGGTTTTGTGCGCTGCTAAACCGAAAGGCTCCTTGTTTTTGAACAAGAACGATTTACAAAAAACGTCGCGCTGGGCGCTTAAGACTGTTGGTCTTGCGTGCCTATCTGTTGCGCTTGTTGGCTGTCTTGGCATTGGTATTGCTACGGCTGCTAATGGCGTTTCTTTTGATATTCAAACTTTTGGTATTTCTGAATCTAACACGCCAAATACTTCCGATTCCGAGTCGGCTGCGGGTGATTCGCTGTCAGATAAAACCAGCGACGCTTCTGCGAACGCTACGTCTCGTCTGACCACAGCAAGCACCCGTAATATTTCCAAGACAACAAGCGTTATTGACGCAGAGCGCGAGGCTGCTCGCATTGCTGCTGAAGAAGCTCAGCGTATTGAAGATGCAGAGCGTTCGGCAACTGCTCAGGCTCACCGCGATAATCAGTATGCAACCGATTCAGGTGCCGCCTCAACTGGCCTTTCTGAGGTTGATTGGAACGTTACCAAGGCTGAATTTGTGGAAGAGTGGGGCTCGCGTATTGATGCTTACCTGTCTGGCAGCACGCTTGCCGGCTATGGTTCTACGTTTGCAGAGGCAGCTTGGGACAACGGCATTGATCCGCGCTTCTCGCCGGCAATTTCTAATACCGAATCAACCAAGGGTCAAAATTGCTTCCGCAGCCACAATGCTTGGGGCTGGATGGGCAATACGTCGTGGGGTAGCTGGGAAGAAGCTATTGCCGCGCATGCTCAGGGCTTGGCCAACGGTTACGGTTACACTATTTCGCTTGCAAACGCCAGCAAGTATTGCCCACCAACCTATCAAGATTGGTATGCAAAAACGCTTGCGCAGATGCAACTCATTTAGTTGGAGGGGAACCAGCACAAAGAAGGCTCGCAGTTGCGGGCCTTCTTTGTTGTTGGGGGCTTTGGCTGTGTGCGAACTAGCTGCTCGGTGTGTAAAGAAGATGCTCGGTGTGCG
>CAVEUW010000135.1:0-3733 GCA_963619015.1 Senegalimassilia sp.
GTATCAGCTTCGGGTTCTTGGTGTTCCATTCGTGCAAAGCTTCAGCCCATGCGAGGTTGATGTATTCGTCAGCATCATCGTCAAAGATGGAATAAGGCGCACCGGCGTTGCACTCAATAGGCAAGAATCGGCGGTTGCCTGTTGCGTCAGTGAGGAAGCTGCAATCGTTCGTGGTTCCAGCGAACACGCACCCTCGCGGCCTATCCTCTGTTTGTGCGGCATATTTCGGGCGGATGGTATCAACCTGCGTAGTGACAAACGCCTTCACAGCTTCAACGTCGCGCTGCTTCTTGGTTGCTAGCAATTCTGCTATTTCCACGATCCATTTACCGCGCAGCTTCTCAATTGGTGCGTCACCTTCAATTGACTGCAAGCCATCACAGAACCATTCGCTCTCGTGTGCCAGCCTGCGCAAGAATGCCGACTTGCCAAGTCCCTGCTTGCCTACCAGCACCGGCATATAATCGAACTTGGTTCCCGGCTCATAGGCTCGCGCAATCGCGCCAAGCATCAGCAGGCGCATAACCTCGCGCTGATACCAATCATCTTCAACGCCAAGGTAATAAGGTAGTAGCGTGCCAACATAGCCATCGCCTTTATATTCGAGCGATTCCAGCCATTCGGTGACGGTGTTACGCTTATTGTCGTTGCAGAGCAGGCGCACAGAATCTCGCATCTTATCCTTGCCTTTCACGCCGAACTGTTCCAGGAGCATGGACAGTGCAGCTTCATCAGTGTTGTTAAACGGACGCGCTTTCACGCCGTCATCCCATGGAAATGGCGGCACGAGCATTTGAGTGTAACTGCGCACGTCGTAGTAAAACTTGCCAGCATACTCACCATTTAATACTTTCGTTCCGTTGAACGTTGTATTAATCGGGAAGCCGTTTTGGTTCAAGTCCAAGCAATAAGCTTCAAACTTATCCGGGCGTTGCGCCTTTTCAATCGCGTCTCCCTTGTCATGGTGTAGTGCGCTGTTCACCAGGTTCACCACTTCGGTCTGCGGTAGTGGCGGCTCACAACGCAGCTGGTTAACGCCAATGACTGCGTTCATAATCATGTCATCAGGTTCGCCACGGCTTTGCATGGAGCAAGCGTATTTATAAAGAATGTTGTTGCGCCCGCCGCTATCAATCTTATCTGGCAACTGGAAACGTTCCCCATGCTTGCGCCTTGGTGCGACATGCTCCACGAAGGCCATAACGTTTTCATCAGCGTCAGCAATTGGGTAATCCTCCGGGTCGCACTCCCACTCGTATTTCTGTCCATTCGGGTGTACAGATGGTGGTGCAACGATGTAACCGCCGTCGCTTCGAATATCCACGCCAAGGTCGCTATTAACGTGGTTGCCCGGCGTTTCACCAGCGACGCGATAAAGGATATGCACGCCGCCTGAACCCGTGAGTGCGCGTGCTGTCTCTGGTAGTTCGCCATGTTCGTTTTCCCACATGCGCAAGGTTTCCAGGCCGTCCTTGCCGCTGTCCTCGTCAACGTCCAGGTCGATAACCATAAGCCCGCCTGATACCACGCCACAAGCAATAGCCACGTTATCGTTCGGGTTTGCCGTCCACCACTCACTCACCATGGAGGGAACGTCGGTGCAGGCGTTCACGCCGTGCTTGATGCTTGGCACTTTTGAACGCGCACCAAGCGGAAACACAGCCAAGCCCATGTCAACATATGACAAGGCCGCTTCCATTAGTTCACTCACTTAATCCTCCTTCCAGTATCTCAACGATGCGCCCCGCACTCTCTGACGGTGCGCAAAACTCAAACCTCACGCCATAGCGGCACTCCATGGTGGCGCACGCTTTAGCGATTCGCTCACCTTCAATGCGCCGACTGTAACGGTTGCGGCTCTTACGGATGCGCATTTGCAGGTGCGTATCAGGCTCGCGCCAACATGCCAGGTCTTGCAGGCTCCTGATGCCGTGGTTGTTTTCAACTAGAATCACAAGCTTGCAACCATGCGCCGCTGCTTCCTCGCACTCGGCACGGAAACGATCATGTTGCTGTGTCACGTTTCCAGCAAGTTCGTAAAGGTCTTTCTTAGTGTCCACGGATACGTGCGGTACGGCTGCGTAATCACCCCATGGAAGCTTCGAGCGCACAAGCGTTATGCCCATGCGCCCGAATTCCTCATGCTTGCGGTTGTGCTTGCCGCTTTGTTGGCGCGTATCCTCGATGATGGATACGCTATCCATTAGAACGGGATATCATCGAAGCTGGACGCTTGCGGTGCGGGTGCCGCCGTCTTGACGGCGCGCTGGTCGCGCGGTTCCGGCAACTTAAAGTCGTTTGCGCGAATTGCAGCTGCGCTCACAACGTCCGTGATTTCCAAGGCTTCTTTATCTTCGCCCGCGTTGTTGGTATAAAAGCGCTTTTGGATAACCGCGCCGAAAGTCAAACCAATCAGGCTCTTGGCGTTCGGGTTCGCTGCGAATGTTTCAGGGTCAAAGCCCGGGTTCGATTCGCCCAAAGCCGCGAGGTTCTTGTTGAAACGCCACATCGACTTTTCGGTGTAGTACCAACGCGCTTGGTGGGCCCATTCGTTGGTCTGTCCCCACTCATCGGAGTAGTGGCCTGCGTGTGCGCCTTCGGCAACATCCCACGTGATGACCAGATGGGGCGAGCTTGCGTCTTCTTTATCTTCAACGCCGGTGATGCGGCAAACGTAACCGCCCGGTTCCAGGATGGAGTTGGTGCCGGTGTTGGTGTCTACGGGTTCCCACTTGAATGCTTTCATTGTTTTCTCCTTTGTCTTGGTTGTACCTATTTGTACTTATTTGTCTGCTAATGTCTGGTTTTGATACTATACAGAGCGGCTGGTGAACTCATCATCTTCCATGGCTTTGTAATCCCAGGGGTGGTTCGGGTAAAACTTATTCCCTAAGGGGCAACGCCTAGTTTTGATACGGTCTGCAAACTCCGGGTTCGCCAGCTGCATTTCACGAGCAATAACTGGTGTAGCAGCATTCGTGCCACGAAACCATTCTTTTAAGTCCTGTTCGGTGTAATCAACCTTCTTTCCCTCTGCAATCGCTTTTTCCATCATTTTTTTGAGCATCCATAAACGGTGCCCGATTTCAAAATCCACTCCGATAAATTCTGGGTCGTGTACGAATTTGATAAAAACGCTCGTAAAGCGGCGGTATACCGGTGTGGTAAGGAATTTTTGTCCGTTAAGGTATGCGATTTCGTCACGGTTCTTGATTCCAAAAGCTTCTTTGGCGCTTTTTTTCCCTGTCCAATCAGCAATAGGAATAGCGTCCAGCTTCTCCTTCCTGGCTAGTGAATCTGTAATCCACCCGCCTGCGCCGTCGTTTGTCTCTGGGGTTGTTGGATACATTTTTGCAAACTCCTTTACTTCACTTCACTCTAGACTTTTACTATCATCCAGCAGCCTATCCATAAGCTGCATGAACTCCGATTGGTCGCGTAGGTCGTGCCCGTCCAGGCACTCCAACGCCGCCATTGCCCCTTGGTACTCACGCGCCCGCTCTGGACGTTCCAGGCTGGCATTGCGAAGCGCGGTCATTGCGCCTTCGAGGTCGTACAAGTCAATGCGCACACTTGGCGCATATTGGCGGGCTAACATCACGCACCCGCTCCGAACACACACCCCGCAAGCATCCAGCCGAACCTTGCACCGAACGTGCAGACGGCAAAGCCAAACGCCGTGATTAGGCAGGTTGCCACAAGGGCTGCGATTGTTGTTAGCGTGTCTTTCATT
>CAVEUW010000136.1:0-3616 GCA_963619015.1 Senegalimassilia sp.
TCTTGGGGGTGGTGTCCAGCCTTTTTGCGAAATCCTGCTGCGTAAGGCCGCTGTCCTCAACAATCTCTTCGATGTAATACCCCGGATGGAAGGCAACACTATCCTTATATTCAATGTAGTTACTCATAATGGTTGCTCACCTCCAAAATTCCCACGACCTCGACGACGCCCGATATCTCATCTATGTTGCAAGGATCGAATGGCTCCTTGTTCTCGTCTAGCGGCTGAATCACGATTCGCCATGGGCACCGTCTGTTTGTTGCGTCAATCGCAAAATATCCTTTTAGCTTTCTCCTGTGCTGGTTGTCCAAGTTATGGAATCTGTATTGGTGCTGAACGATGATGTCCTTCAGTGCAGAAGCCTGTCTGAGAGCGTTCACACGGGCCAGTATGCCTAGAGCGATTTTTTCGTTGCCGCCTACGAGCTTCTTTGCGGCTTTGAGTTCTGTGCACTGCTCCTCGATATTTTTCGACGCAAAAACGATTTCCAAACTATTCTGCCCTAATTCAAATTACCTAATAGGTAATTTGAATTAGTCGTTGCAACTTCATCTATCAATAGGAAATAATGCTCGTTAAAAGGCCACCGACTCTTGGGAATCGGTGGCCTTAAATCTCAGAAAGCCTAGCGGTTATCTCAGAACGTTCAGGTATTTCGCTGGTACTTCGTCGGCCAGCCAGACCTTGTCGTTACCGATGTAAAAGCTTAAGCCCTCACTCGCCGCCAGTTTGGCGTGAACGGCAAGTAGAACGGGCCTGGCATCGCGTCTCGACCCGACGCGCTTGGCAGTATCGACGTCCACGGAGAGATGCACGTACTGGCGAGCCATGGGCTTAAGACCCTCCTGAAGTATGGCGTTTAGGAACCTGCGCGCCGTGCCGTGGTAGAGGAGCGCAGGAGGCTCAGTCGCTTCCTTCGCTATCTTGCGCGGGGTCGTGTGCCCGTAGAGGGCCCTTATCTTGTCGCCGACGATCTCGTGGCGCTTCTTCTCGGAAGTGCGGATGATTTCATTCAAGTCGTCAACAGTAATCGGGTGCTTCCGGCCGACGCCCTCGTTGAGCGCCGCCAGCAGCTGCTCGACGGGAACGAATCCTTTCTCGTCCAGTTCCAGCTCGTATTCCCAGGGAGCATGACGCAGAGCATAGGAGATTTCTTTACTCAGGGCAATGTAATCCATGCTGGACCGCCTCCAACTCATCTTCAAAGTAGCGCTTTTTAATCGACTTGCCGTCCAAGCCATCAAGGTAGTAGTAAAAGCGCTTCTCTTTGAAATGCCAACATACATCGACTACAGATGCATTCAACGACTGTGAAGCCACCACAACACTATCGCCCCACACGAACCTAGGTGCCTTGCGTTCCAATAGCTCCTTCGAAGGAACGGTGTCGACCTCGCCCTTATATTCGACTTTGGCGGTATCGCCGTCGTCAGATAGTACCTTAAGACTTGCACCCCTAAAGCAAGCGTCTGCAACCAGCTTGTTGCCGCAGATGTCCTCAGGGGCGTTATCGAACCAACCCCACTTTACTTGTGCGCACATTGCTAGCTCCTTCGCATGTTTTTCTTGAAATTACAGTGGAAAACGGAATCGGGCAGTTTCGAAAACGCCTCATCTGCCGCTGTCATCGACAGGATGTTAGGCTTAAAGTGTCCGCTCTCGTTGTCGTACTTTGTGATTTTACCCTGCGATAAGGTAGCAATACCCGCGACTTTCACCTTGGGGTCTTTCCCTCCGATTAACGTTGGGTGCGGAGTTGCAAGACCGTCTCGTCCATTGCCGTTGCGCCTGCCGATGACTAGATCGCCACTGGTCGTAACCGCGTAGGTGTAATGTCCGTCCATAGGCGAACCGTCTTCGTTTACAAGGATGCCGTTTCTAACGCTTGTTGAGGCTATCACTGCGGTTGGATTCTTCCTGTATCCAACTTCCGTGTAAACCCCGCGTTCTTTATCGAACGCAAGCATATCCTCAGTAACGCCGTAACTTTCCGCGTAAGGCTGCGATTGTCTGTCAGCCGCCGAGGACCCAAGAGCATCGTTGTTCCGCTTGAAGATCTGCTTCTCAGCTACGGCAATAGCTCCATATGTATCTGCGTAAAGCCCACTGATGCCGCTGCCCATGCTACTCGCCGGCCTTCATACGGGTCGTCCAGTCAGGGAACCGGACGAACTCGGCCTTCGAAAGCACGTGCTTGAAGACGCTTTTCGGCATGGCGCCGTGCACGAGCACGAGCTGCGGGTGCAGGAAGTCGACCATACACTCGACGCCTGCCTGGAAATGGTGCTTGTTCTCTGCGCCGCGGATACAGCCGTATGTGCTGATGACGACAACGTTGTCCTTGGAAACGCCCATGAAGGAGACAGGCTCCGGCAAAACAGCATCGGTGTAGGTTCGCTCGTCGCCCCAGCGGATGAGCGGGTAGACGTTCGCGCCACGCCTCTGGTAGTAGTAGCCGATCGCCCTGCTTCGGTAGACGTTGCCGATCTGCGTGGTCAGCGGCTGGTCGCGGTACAACGAGCAGTCGGGCGGAACGAACACCGAGAAGTTCTTCGCTGTTTCCACGAACAACTCGGGCGCAATCAATGCTTCCGCGAACTTCATGTCGAACTCGAAGAAGCTCAGCGCCTCATTATCGGTTGGCGCCCGATGGCGCTTTGTAAATGGCGTGAAGCCCTTGGGGATTGTCACCTTTTCAGGTCCTTCGATGCAGGGAATCTCCAGGACACCGTCGAAACGCGCCCCCTTTACGAGCTCAGGGTTGAAGCCGTCGTCCACGGTTGCTTTGGATGAAGGCATATTATGCAGTTCCTAACTTTTCGGAGGCAGCCCGCCTCTTTGGCCGGCAAGCACCTCGACAGCTTCTTGCTGCCAAGGAAATGGTCTCGCCGCGTAAGAACTCGAAAAATTAGGAGCTTGCTGCATAGGAATTCTGAGTTCGCTCGTTCACCTGCCATGTAGTCGCGTTGCAGTGATGAAGTTTCGCGTATATAATTACTCTTAATGGTTAAGACATGTATGAATACTTATTTATGCATAAATGGTACAACCATAAAGGAAGGTGACTTCAAACATGAGCTCAGCTGCTGCGATAGGACGTAACATCCAAACCGTAAGGTCAAAAAAAGGGATGACCCAGCGGGATGTCTACGAAGCCACCGGGATTTCAACTTCCCAACTGAGCTCTTACGAGAACGGCAAGCAGATGGTCGGCCTCGTGACGTTAGCCAAAATCGCCACAGCGCTTGATACCTCTATAGATCGCCTTTACTTTGGAGCCCCAAGCGAAGCTTTCTTGAATGAAACTGAGGACTTTGGCGAAACGGTAGTTAACTGCTTTAAAAAACTAAGGGACTTGGGCGTTGTGACGAGCGTAAGTTCTTCCGGTAGCGCATCGCTGGAGAAATGTTACTTCGAGCTTTCTCGGTTATTCAATGCTCTGAACGACTACGACTGGCACAAGGAGTACTATCCAGAAAGCGACAAATTTCTCGCGCAGATTTACAAGTCAACCGCTAATGAGATTGACGAAAAACATAAGCAGGAATAATGCAATCTTTGCCAAGGCTGCTAAACGGCTTTGAATTTCCAGCGGGACATTTGCTTTCTTTTGAGG
>CAVEUW010000137.1:0-1603 GCA_963619015.1 Senegalimassilia sp.
GACCTAGCGGGCTGCCGCTGCCAGCTGGGCGACTTGCGACCTAGCGGGCTGCCGCAGTTCGCCACAAGCAACAGAAGTTAAGCAAAGAAAACTATACCTATTTTAACCCTTATGCGATGAATGTCTAAATCCATTGTGCAGGTTTGTAAGCCCTTCGTGGCACGTTTGCAAGGAAACTGTAACGCCGCGCAGCAAATTGAGCCCCCAATGGCACGTTTGCAAGATTTCTGGATGACCGCGCAGACAAAAAGCTACAGAAACGTTGCAAACGTGCCAGTTTTTACGGTTAAAGCCTGCAAAATGCTACAGAAACGTCGCAAACGTGCCAAAACAGACCGAAAACACTGCACAGAGTTACAGAAACGTTGCAAACGTGCCAGTCTTGCCGACGAGCGCTCAACCCAGTACTTACAAGCCCCCACTCTATGCCTACGAACACCCGGCCCACTGCCCACGAACCCCTAAAAGGCAGCGATATCAGTTCGCAACTGATGAATGGTGGTTGCTGCGTCCGTACACTTTGGGTTAAGCCGCCTGAAAAATTGGCGAAACAAGGGCGCTTCTATTCGCAGATTTTTCACGGGCTATAACGGGGCGCAAAAAAGCCTGCCTGCCCCAGCATCTATAAACGTACTAGTGAAAGGAAACAACCATGGATGCAAACAACAAGCAACTGACCAGCACGAATAGTGAAGCGACTAGCACGAACGCGGAAATGCGCTGCACCAGCACAAACACCGAGGCTCGCTGCACGAACGCGAAGTCGCTCGGCACGAGCGCAGGCACGAACACGAGCACAAAGACGAACGACGCCACATCAAAAAATCGGCTCCCGTCAAATAGATGGGAGCCGATCTCACACTGCACACGGTTTCGCACTTCGCTTTGCCCTATTTCGTTTTATACACCTCGCTGCGGTGACCAACTGAAAACACCTCGACAACAAGGCGGCCATCTTCAATCATGCATAGAATACGATAATTTCCTACACGATAGCGCCATTCGCCCGAGTGATTGGCCGTAAGCGCCTTCCCGTAAACGCGCGGGTCTTCGCAGCCTTCCAAATTTTTCTCAATCCACCCGAGAATCAACCTTGCATCAAAGCGGTCCATCTTTTTGAGCTGCTTAAGCGCAGCTTTGGTGTATTCAACGTGCCAAGCCATTTAAAGACCCAGCTCAGCAAGCACCTGCGCATGCGAATAACGAGTTCCGTCGTCTTCCGCTACGGCTGCGCGCAAATCTGCCAAGTCTTCGGAATCCTCAATTTTCTCGAATACGGCATCACGAATGAAATCAGAGATGGTCTTGCCCTCAAACTTTGCGTATTTACGCACAATAGCTGCGTCGACGTCGTCGACACGCATCGTCATTGTGGACATAGCAACCCCTTTCTCTTTCTGAATACATTGTATTCTATACCGCGAGCCGCCTCGAAACAAGTACGTTTATCAACCATCACCATACCCTAAAAACGCTGGTAAAAGCCATAAATCGGGATCGTGAAATAAATTGACGGCCTGACTTTGTAAGCCACCGGGCGCCTAACGCTATAAGCTATTGGCGCCTGACACTGCAAGCCACCGGGTGCCTGACGCCGTAGGCC
>CAVEUW010000137.1:1613-3362 GCA_963619015.1 Senegalimassilia sp.
ACGCTGTAAGCTTCCGCGCGGCCTGACTTTGTAAGCCAGCGGGCGCCTGACGCCGTAGGCCTCCTCAGCGGCAAGGCTAATCCTGGCGCACTACAGGTTCTGGCCACTCCTCTTCCCCAGAGCGAATGCGGCGATGACGCTCTTGCACGGCCTCGCGCGCGCGGGCCTGCGCCTCAATACACTGGTCAAGCTGGCGCTGGTAATAAGAAAGCCCCGAGTCAATCAGCTCGTAGTAGCAAAGCTCGGCCTCGTTATACAGGCGCAGCGCCGCATCTGGGTCTGCTTCCAACTTGTCCGGAATTCCCGACATCAGGTAGTCGGCCACATGATGCGCACCCCGCGCCCGAAGCGGCGACGTGCCAGCCTGCTCGTAGGCCGTGTGATAGCAGTTGTACGCGATCCAGTCGCTTTGCGAAACAAACTTCCCACCTGCGTAAAAGTCGCCCAGCTTCCAGTAGGCTTCGGCCTCGCCACTAACAAGCGCCGCACGCGCATACAGCTCGTAGGCGCGGGCGTAGTCGCGCTCAACCCCGCGGCCGTAATAGTAAATATAGGCAAGATTGATCATCGATTGCGCGTCGCCACGGTCGGCACCAAGGTTGTACAACTCAATGGCACGGGCGTAATCTTCAGGCATGCCCTGATTAGACGTGTCGTGATACATGTTGGCCAGATTGCAGCACGCACCAGCATCGCCACAGGCAATCATGTGCTCGTACAGGCGGTGCAAAACGCGCGCAAACTCAGGATTGTTTTTATTTCGAGCAACCAAATAGCGATCAGAAGAAAGCTGCCAATAAAAGCCCTGGAAATAGCCATCGTACACGTTGTCGGAGCAATTGCTAAGGAAGGCGAATGCATCGGCAGGCAATGTTTGCGCATAAGCAGAACCCTCGTATTCCATAGCATCGTTGGGAAGCGAGCGGTATTCCGCCTCGGTGAGTTTGTTGAATTCCATTTCGGCTCCTAACGCCTGGTGAAGTAGACGATTTGATAATATCACGCCGCACGGAATCTACGTGGGCCACGCAGTGGACAGGTGGGGAAAATTAGGCGTGGCGGACCGCCATCGGCTATAATCGAAACGAGGAAGCTTCCTCGCCGACCTATATATGGGGGGTTTAGCTTCCTCTTTCAGGGCGATTCCTACCCGGGTTTAAGTGCACGGGTGTCTGGGCGCCCTTTTTATGTCCCGCGTTCAAAAAGCAACGCCCAGCCACGCCCACAACCAACCGCGCACCGCCCGCACACCTACGCGCCCCGCCGTCCCGCGCGCTCCTCTACCCGCGAGACTTCGTGTCCTTCTCGACATCGGCCTTCCACTCGTCGCCCATCGAAGCGCATCCGCGTATGCTGCCGACAGCATACGACGCGGCAGCATACATGCACTCGGTGCCCTGCGCATCAGCCACGTACGTCGCCGCGCGATCTGCCGAAATCCCCATGCTCGCGGCAGTTTCCACAGCGTCAATGTTCGCACCCAGGAAAATGAACTCCCAGCCATTGTTCTTCTTGCGCTTGTTGATCATCTTGCGAACCTTCTCCAGCGAATATTGCGTGCTGGAATTTTCCATACCGTCGGTGGTGATGACGAAGATGGTGTGGTCGGGGCGGCCGGCAGGGTCGGCCTTTTGCTGCTTGTTAATGCGGCGAATTGTGCTTCCCACCGCATCGAGCAGCGCCGTGCAACCACCGACGCTGTACTGCTTGCGCGTCATCGGTTCTGCGGAGGCCAGGTCGACGCGCCAG
>CAVEUW010000138.1:0-3309 GCA_963619015.1 Senegalimassilia sp.
GCGCCGCGATAACGCGACTTGTAACCAAAGGCCGCCGATGCAGCCCCCATGCAAATCTTAAAATGGCGATCCCAAAACCGCCGATCGGGTGCGTTTAGATTATATATCGCCGGTGTTTTATAGCTGTCAAGAAAAATTTTTCGATGAGCCGAAATAGCCTTCCATAGGCAAATGGCGGAACGTTAACATACAAGGTAGATGCATATATGTGTCAGAACCGCAGAACAAGCAACTTAAAGGGGCAATATGAGCAATCAGTTTTTCGACAGCCTTTACAACGGCTACACCGGCGAATACCAACTTATGGCCTCTTTGTACCGACACGGGCTCGATGCCCTGCGCCCACCTGCGGATATGGGCATCGATGTAGTATCGCTCAACCTCAAGCAAAGGCTTGAAGACCCAACCGTTGCCGCGGAAACATTCCTGTTTCAGGTAAAGACAGCCATGACTGAAGTTAGTGAGGACGAAACCAATTCGGGAGCGATTCAGACCGTCTATTTCAAGCTGAGCGAAAACGAGCTCGACCTGCTTTCACACGGGCACGATCGTGTTCTGTTCTGCTACGTGTACAACACCAAAGCCGACACTCTCACCGATGTCCTTGAGGCTCCGTTCATGTGCTTCTGGATTGACGGCGAGCGCCTTGGTGCCCTGCGGGAGGCTGGCGCTTTTACCAAGCTGGATGGCGAATGGAAGTTTACCCTTACATGCCAGCTCAGAAAGCCCGCGCATGAATACGGCCATTGGTATGCACTGGTTGTGGACATACACGGCGACAAACTCACGCACGAAAGTGATTCTGAGGTGGGATATTTGGGAACCATCGGCGGATACAACACTCCGTCGGATGATGCCGACCACTACAGCGTAGGCGGCTATCTAGACTACGCCCGCAGGTTCTAAGCGTACGCATGTATGCCGACTTCCTGTTCATAGACAAGGACATCTCCGCTAGAGAGAAGACCTCTATCCACGAGGGTAAGATTGAGTCCGTCTACTTCGAGGGCAACGAGATCTACACCGGTCAAGAACACCTTAAGTGTGTGATCGAGTGCTGACGGAACGACAACAGCATCAAGTTTCTTCGACTCTTTGACCGGTGCTTCTTTTACCGACACGTTGACAGTTGTTTCAAACTCTTGGCTAGTACCGTATTGCTTAATGATGATCTTTGGCGTTTCTTCCTCATTAAAGGATGATGTTGTGCTGGAACATAAGAATTTATCACTAAGTTCCACAGTTGTAATGTCGCCCTCTCTTTTGACCACGTTGAGGTCGTCAATCTCTCGTTCATCGCCGTCTTTATCGAAGACTAAGCTAACTTTTAGGTCTAGATATGGGTTGGGCGTCCACAGTTCGCCCTTTAGCGTGTGCACCTCGTCGTTTACATCCGATTTTGTGAACTGTGGCTTTGTGTATTGAACGTCCCACTCGTTTAACGTCAGCGAGCGGAAATATGGTTTGCCGTCGAGCGGACGTGTTGCCCCAACGAACGCACTGTGACCACTGATTCTTGCCAGTGGAATGTAGACGTCGCGGTAGCCGTCTTTTGTAATCGTGATTGAGCCGTTAAATGATGGATATAGGTTCGTGTTGTCGGGGTCTTCTTCTGCCAAATCGGTAATGTCAAAAACGATTTTGCCTTCGGCATTCGAGTTGCCAGAAAGGCTCTTGCCGTTATAACGCAACGTGAGCGTCACCTTTGCGTCAGCGACAGCAGTTGGCTTTTTCGGGTTGGTCATGTCGTAAACAACGATGCCGATCTCGGAGTCTCGCACGATGATGATTTTGATTTCCGGCGACGACGAGTCTGCGTATGCTGGTGTGGCGCTGAAGAAATCGCCTCCCAGGTATTCGAGTGCTAGGCCGCTGGCGAAAGCCATTGAGCCAGTCAAAAAAGTCCTTCTGCTAATGCTGCCAAAATCTTCCATGACTCACCCTTTAATCGAGGTCGATATTCACTACCTGTATCGCGCAAAAACATCCGTTTAACTTCGGCTTTCTGTAAAAGCAACCTCGAATTTATGCAGTGTTGGCCACAATCCCAAACCGCATTAGGCGTGCTTGCAAAGGCCAGCCAATAGGCCGGCGCATAGCTATAGAGCGGAAAAGCCGGTGGCACGCTTTTTTTTAAGGGGCCGGATGGGTTTTTCCGCGTGGGCGATGGTTGCCCATAGTGTGCGATGAAGCTTTCGGAAGCTGTTTTGAATAGCGCCAAGAATGCGCTTGCTTTTGTTAGTATGGAAGGGCTATATGACACTTCGCTTTGCCGGCTTTTGCTGCGCATGGCCCTTACTCCGGGAGGAACACATGCCTACCACCGCATCCGAACAGAAAGTCATCGTTTTGGACTTTGGCGCTCAGTATGGGCAGCTCATTGCTCGTCGTGTGCGCGACCTGGGAGTTTATTCCGAAATTGTGCCGTGCGACGAAGACGCTGAAAAGATTGCGGCCATGAAGCCAAGCGCCATCATTCTTTCTGGTGGCCCGGCAAGTGTTTATGCCGAAGATGCTCCGAAGATTGATCCCAAGGTGCTGGAGCTGGGCCTTCCCATTTTGGGCTTTTGCTACGGGCACCAGACCATTGCCGTTAACCTTGGCGGCACTGTAGGCCATACCGAAAAGGGCGAATATGGCCCAGCTGAGCTTACTGTTGCCGGCGGTGCTTTGTTTGAGGGCACGCCGCAGAGCCAGACGGTTTGGATGAGCCATCGCGACGCCGTAACGCAGGTGCCCCAGGGCTTTACCGTTACCGCTTCTACCGAGATTTGCCCCGTGGCTGCAATGGAGTGCGCCGAGCGCAAGATTTACACCACGCAGTTCCACCCCGAAGTTAAGCATTCCGAGTATGGCAACAAAATGCTTTCCAACTTCTTGTTCAACATTGCTGGTCTGAAGGCCGACTGGAATATGGATTCCATCATTGAGGATTCTGTTGCCGCTATTCGCGAAAAGGTTGGCGAAAAGCGCGTTATCCTGGGCCTTTCCGGCGGCGTTGACTCTTCGGTTGTTGCTGCGTTGTGCGCTAAGGCCATTGGCAAGCAGCTGGTTTGCGTATTTGTGAACCACGGCATGCTGCGCAAGAACGAGCCCGAAGAGGTGGAGGAGGTCTTCACTAAGCAGTTTGACGTCGATTTCGTGCATGTACACGCCGAAGAGCGCTATGCCAAGCTGTTGGACGGCGTGACCGACCCCGAGCAGAAGCGCAAGATCATCGGCACGCAGTTCTGGAACGAGTTCTTTGCCGTGGCGCAGGATATTGCCGAGGACGGGCGTCCCGTGCAGTTCATGGCGCAGGGTACCATC
>CAVEUW010000139.1:0-3248 GCA_963619015.1 Senegalimassilia sp.
CGTCTACTCCAGCAAGAACAACAAAGGCAGCACGTTTTTGCTGCAATAGCTTGAGGGCCTGTAGCTAAGGGGGAGGGTAAGCTCAGCGTCACCAAGCTTCGCATGGCGTCAATGTAGTGCCTGCCGCTAGCCCTTATGTGCCAAAACCCGAATCCATTCATCGATTTCGCTTTCGATGGAGTGCGGGTACTCAACGCCGGAATCGAGTTTTTCAACATCGATGAAATCGGGGTTTTCCCACCAGCCGGGCACGAAGTACGAGAAATGGCTATAACTCTTGCATTCGTCGCACCAAATCCAAGCCGTTCCCTTGCCGGAAGCTTCGTTCGCCTTATGCAGCAGGAAATGAGCCTGTGCCGCGCCGCATGCCGGGCATTTTTCCGAGCTTGAGACGCGTTCTTGTTCGATGGCCTCGACAAGCTTCATCATTTGATCGTTTTCGGTCCACATTCTATCGCTCACCTCTAATGTAACTAGCTAACGAATCGCCTGCTAGATAAGCTGTTTTCTCCGGCGCTTTGCCTCCTTTTAGGAAGCTTCGGGCGTGAATCTAATGCACCTCGTGCTGAATAGACCTCCCAAAGTTTTTACACCTCGTGCAAAAGGTCCGTATATCTTAACCGTGAAAATTCTTACTTGACAACGAACGAACGTTCGGTATAATAGTCGACACAAACACAGTCGAAGGCTTGCCGCCGCCAACACGCCCGCACTCCGGGCGCGCGCATCTTTTTCCAGGTCAAGCGCTTGTTTGTAATCCCGGAACTAATCCAACACAAACACTGCAAGATTACGTATTTGCTTGCGAAATTCGAGATTATCATTTATGATAATTTTAGTAAGGAGCGACCTATGTATGAGGTTGACTACTACGAAGATGCGAAAGGGCGAAAACCTGTCGAGGAGTTTATTGATTCTCTTGATGTCAAGATGAGGGCGAAGGTCTTTGGAAGGTTGGAATTGCTTGAGCAAGAAGGCCCTGCGCTGGGAATGCCTTTCGCCAGGGTTTTGGAGGACGGCATTTACGAACTGCGCACAACGCAGGGCGGAAATATCACGCGCATACTTTACTTTTTCGTAGTCGGCAAACGCGTCGTGCTTACGCACGGCTTCGTGAAGAAAACGCAAAAGACGCCTCGCAGCCAGATTGAGCGTGCGAAGCGTTTTCGTGACGATTGGAGGAAACGGCATGAGTGATTTTAGGGAACACCTCAATCGTTCTTTGGAGGATCCCGCCTTCAAGCAGGAATGGGATGATCAGGCAGCCGAACGCGAGGTG
Source organism: Senegalimassilia sp. (assembly GCA_963619015.1). Classification (GTDB taxonomy): domain Bacteria; phylum Actinomycetota; class Coriobacteriia; order Coriobacteriales; family Eggerthellaceae; genus Senegalimassilia. The sequence goes on from CAVEUW010000139.1 coordinate 1,280, forward strand.
ATGCGCAAAATCGTGGAGGCTCGCACAGAAGCCGGTATGACGCAGGCCGAGCTCGCCAAGGCGTGCGGCATGAGGCCCGCGAATCTTTGCAGGTTGGAAAACGGAAATGGCAACCCCTCGGTGGCCACGCTCGACAGAATTGCGCGCGGCCTGGGCCGCAAGCTGCAGATTTCTTTCATTTGAGGGCTTGTCTGGTGGGGTTGAGAGACGTGCACTGCTTATTCCTGTAGCTCCAGCAAAGCGCCTTTTCATCTAGTTATAGAAGCTTGACAATCGCATAAAGAGTTTCGATCCCTTCGTATAAAAATTGGAAAACGTGAAAATAATGCCGTTTTGGCATTGGAAAACGTGAATTATCGACTAATATCTTATTGGAAAACGTGAAAATATAAGTCAACTTGCGTTGAAAAAGGTGATCGCAATATTGCCTCGAGGCCGATCGCTTGCACGTGCGCGAGGTATTCGATCTTATTCCCAGCGAACTTAACAATCCGAATAAGCGTTTCGTGCTGAAAAAGCTTAACGAGAACGCGCGATTCAGGGAATTCTCCGATGCGTTCGTATGGCTGGACAGCACAGGTGTCGCATTGCCTGCATACAACGTCGACGAGCCGACATCCCCACTGCTCGCTTCGAAGCAGCGTAACCTTTTCAAGCTGTTTTCCTCGGATGTCGGCCTTCTGAACAGCTGTTATTCGACTTCCGCGACGCTTTCTGTGCTAGATGGTGGCGAAGGGGTGAACTGCGGCGCCGTGTTCGAAAACGCTGTAGCGCAAGAGCTTTCCACGCATGGGTTCTCTTTGTACTACTTCAACAATAAAAAGCATGGCGAATTGGATTTTGTGGTGGAAGATCGCGACGGCCGCGTTGTGCCCATAGAGGTTAAAAGTGGCAAAGCGTATGCACGGCATAGGGCGCTTTCGAATATCCTGGGCGTTCCAAACTACAGCTTCGACCGTGCGTATGTGTTTGGGTCCTGCAATATGGAATCAAAGAACGGCGTTACCTATGCGCCTATTTATATGGTTTCGGCCTTGGAAAACATTTAGGTTGTTTGTCAACCGCTGCCTTTTTTGTTTTGACATTAGCTCTCAGAGAGAATTTAAGCGTTACAGCCAAGTCACCTGATAGAGAGAATTTAAGCGTTACAGCCAAGTCACCTGATGCGGTTGGGCTCCAATTTCGAAATGGTACTTAACAATGCCAAGGTCGCAGGCGCTATAAAAGCCCCTGCCTTTTTCTGCGACGACGCCTTTGTCTGTTAACGTAAAATGGAACTTCTGCTGGTTTACCGCAGTGGGGGCAAGAAGTGCGGCATCTACGCCGTTTGCGAACCAATCGGGCATGGCGCTATCAGTCGCGCCTAAGCTGGCCACTTCCGAAGCCTCCTTTATCTTGTGGCCCTTGCCTTGCGTCTGACCGTACCCAACCGCTATGACAAGCGCCAGCTTCTCTCCCTTTTGGATGGAAAGCGCCGAAGGCAGCTTCTTGTAGGTAAGCCCAACCCAGCAGGTGTTTAGGCCAAGCTGCTGAGCTAAAAGCACCAGATGCTCGCCCCAGTAGCCGCACTGCTCCTCAAGTTGCGCGGATTTCTTCCCAATCAGCGCGATGTAGTTGCGTACGCCCGAAAACCCGCCGTAGCGGGCCATCATGCCCTGGAAAGCTTGGGGCTCGTCGGTTACAAGCTGAATATGCAGCCCGCTTTCGCGGTTGACCTCGTCGATGGCTCGGGTTAGTTCCGCTTTCGTATCAGCGTCAATTGCGCGCTCTGTGTAAGCGCGTACGGAATGTCTTTCCTGAATAGTTTGCATCAAATCCATGGTAGTGGGCCCTTTCTGTTTTAGTGGGATTTGGCGTTTTGTGGCACGTTTTCTGAGTTGTGTAATGAGTCCAGTGGTAAAACCGCTTGATTTTACCTTTTGGCACCCTAGTGTGATTGTTTCGATATTGCATGTGCAGTGTATTATCA
>CAVEUW010000140.1:0-3239 GCA_963619015.1 Senegalimassilia sp.
GATGACGCGCGAGGAATGTCTGCGCGTCGAGGACATGGGCAACTACTTCCGCGTGGCCTGCGATTCGCGCGACCTCAACTACGACAAGTTCTTTGTAGAAGGCGAAGTTCACACCATGGCTGAAGAGGCATACACGTCCCACAATACTGAGCGTCTGGACGTAGCAGGAACGATTGAGAAAATCAAAACGGCTGAATATGTTCAGTTAGCGCTTGAAGGCCGAGAGCATGAGGCGGTGCAGTAAGATGCGCTTTTTGGTTTTAGGTGCCTCGGGCATGGCCGGTCACTTGATAGGACTTTATCTTAAAGAACGAGGTCATGATGTTATTGGCTTCTCACGCCGAGCAGTGCCTTTTATGGAATGCATTGAAGGCGATGCTCAGGATATTCAGTTTCTAACCAAGACGATTAGCAACGGTAATTTTGATATCGTCATTAATGCTGTTGGTGTTTTGAACAAGGCGGCCGATAATAACCCTATTGCCGAATATCTGAACGGTGAACTTCCGCATGTTCTTGCAAACATTGTTAAGGATTCTGAAACCCGTGTGTTTCATATGAGCACCGATTGCGTGTTTGCAGGGAATACAGGCCCCTATACAGAAACAAGCGTGCCGGATGGAGCCAGCGATTACGATCGTACCAAGGCTGCCGGCGAACTTAACGATAACCATAACTTGACGTTCCGTAATTCAATTGTTGGCCCGGATATCAACAAGAACGGTATTGGCTTGTTGAATTGGTTCATGAAGCAAGACGGACCAATTGGTGGTTACACGGGGGCTATTTGGACCGGATTAACTACTCTTGAGCTTGCGAAAGCTATGGAGCATGAGGCCGCAGAAGCCGCAACGGGTTTGGTCAACATGGTGCCTGAAGGTTCTATCAATAAGTACGACTTGCTGCAGCTGTTTAACAGGGAACTGCGCGGTGGAACGGTGCAAATCGAGCCGAATGACACACTTCAGCTTGATAAGACCCTCGTTCGTACGAATTTTAAGCCAACATATATGCCTAAGCCGTATCCTGTTCAGGTGCAGGAAATGGCCGATTGGATTCGCTCGCATCGCGAGTTGTACCCGCATTACGAGGTGAAATAGATGAGCAAGTTGAAACTTATGGTGGTTATGGGCACGCGCCCAGAAATCATTAAGCTTTCTGAAGTCGTGAAGAAAGCAGACGAATATTTCGACCTTTCTATTGTTCACACTGGTCAAAACTACGATTACGAGCTCAACAAAGTATTCTTTGACGATTTGGGTATCCGCGAGCCTGACCATTACCTTGGTGTAGTAGGGGAGAACCTGGGTCAGACCATGGGCAATGTTATTGCTAAGTCGTATGAGTTGTTCGCGGAAGAACAGCCTGACGCAATTCTCGTGCTTGGTGATACGAATTCGTGTTTATGCGTTATTAGCGCCAAGCGCTTGAAGATTCCCGTATTTCATATGGAAGCTGGCAACCGTTGCAAGGATGAAAACCTTCCTGAAGAGGTTATTCGTCGTATCGTGGACGTTACGAGTGATGTGAACCTCTGCTATTCCGAGCATGCTCGTCGCTATATTCTTGATTCGGGTGTTCGACCGGAGAATACTTATGTTGTGGGCAGCCCTATGGCCGAGGTTTTAGACAAGGCGATGCCTAGCATTGAGCAATCGGCAGTGCTTGAGGATTTAGATTTGCAACCAGGCCAGTACATCTTACTCTCTGCGCATCGCGAGGAGAACATCGATAATGAAGCGAATTTCATGAGTCTCATGAATGCGGTTAACGCAATGGCTGCAAAGTATGATGTTCCTGTTTTGTACAGTTGCCATCCGCGTTCGGCAAACATGATCAAGAAGCGCGGTTTTGAGTTTGATTCGCGTGTGATTCAGCATAAGCCGCTTGGCTTTTTTGATTACAACCAATTGCAACGAAATGCGCTGTGTGTAGTGTCCGATTCTGGCACTCTGCCAGAGGAAGCTTCGTATTTTAAGTTTCCGGCTGTGAGTGTTCGCACGAGCACCGAGCGCCCTGAAGCAATGGATGCTGGTGTTTTCGCGGTGGGATCTATTACGGCTGAACAGGTTTTGCAGGCGGTAGATTTGGTTGTGAGTATGCATTTTAACGGCGATGACGGTATCGAAGTTCCGGCATATGCAGATCGAAACGTGTCGGTTAAGGTCATTAAGTTGGTGCAAAGCTATACGGGGATTGTCAACAAAATGGTATGGAGAAAGCAATAGCCGTGAAGTACGTGCAGATTAACGCATATTCAAACGGCTGGGCCGACTCGATTATTTTTAAGAAGCATCGCGAATTGCAGGCAGCTGGCGATGAATCGTGGGTATTTTGGGCGCGTGGTAACCACGAGCAAGACGAATACATGCAAAAGATTGCCTCTTACCCTGAGGTTTGCATGGATGTTGCTTTAACGCGCTTGGACGGTAAGGCTGGCTTTCATTCTAAAGGCATAACGCGACGTTTGCTGAAGAAACTCGATGAAATTGATCCCGATGTGGTCCATCTGCATATCCTTATTGGCTATTACATTAATGTTGAAATGCTGTTTGAGTGGCTGGCAAAGCATAGGTGCCAAGTGAAATGGACTCTGCACGATTGCTGGGCTTTTACGGGGCACTGCATCTACTTCACATATGTGAAGTGTATGCAGTGGTGCACTCAATGCACTGCATCTACTTCTTGTCCGCAGAAGCGGACTTACCCCGAGACTTTCGCTGGAGACGCTTCGGTAAAATGGAATTTCGAGAACAAGAAGCGATTGTTTACCATGCTGCCGCCTGAGCGTATGTCGCTTATCACGCCTTCGCAATGGCTAGCTGATTTAGTTAAACAGAGTTTTCTTGGTAAATACGACGTTGAAGTTATCCATAACACGATAAACACTGAAATCTTTAAGCCCACGCCAAGTGATTTCCGCGAGCGTTATGGCTTGCAAGATAAGTTTATTGTGCTTGGTGTGGCTTCTAAATGGTCAGAGCGTAAAGGTCTAAGCGACTTCGTACGCCTAGCTGGCGACTTGGATAGCGCTAAATATGCTGTTGTGTGTGTGGGTTTGAGCGAGAGGCAGATTAAGCAGGTTGGCAAGCAACTCCTGGCGCTTCCGCGCACTGATTCTGCGCAGGAGCTGGCAGAAATCTACACTGCGGCTGATGTACTGCTGAACCCAAGCTGCGAAGAGACTTTCGGCATGAACGTCGCTGAAGCTGCTGCGTGTGGCACGGGTGCCATCGTAG
>CAVEUW010000141.1:0-3159 GCA_963619015.1 Senegalimassilia sp.
GTGAAGGCTCGCATCGATACCATCAATAGCCTGACTGATAAACAGCATGCTGTTTCGTCGCATAATCTCAATGCTGACGTTGTTGGTATTTTCCGAGAAGAAACAATCGCGGGCGTGCATTTGTTGATGGTTCGCGAAGGGCGCATCATTAACAGTAACGAGTTCATTTTGAATCGTGGACTTGATGTCCCCGACGACGATCTTCTGCACATGTTTCTGCTTCGTTATTATGATGCTACAACCTCTATTCCTCATGAAGTAATCGTTGCTCATAAGCCTGAAGACCACCAGGCAATGGGGAAGTGGCTCACGGAAAAGCTTGCAAGCAGCCATGGCGCAAAGGTGCATTTCACCGTGCCTGAACGTGGGGAAAAGGCTGACTTGCTTGCTATGGCGCAAACCAATGCTTCCCATGCGCTTATGCGCTATAAAGTCCGAACGAGTTATGAGGATAAACGCATCAACGATGCGCTTTTACAGCTCGAAAGCGCACTTGCACTCGACAAGCCTCCAATGCGTATTGAGTGCTTCGATATTTCTACAAATCATGGCACTTATACCGTTGCTTCCATGGTTGTGTTTACCGCCGGAAAGGCTGATAAGTCGCAATATAGACGATTTAAAATTAAGGCACAGCTTGATGAAGCAAATGACTTTCTTTCGATGAAAGAGGTTATGCAGCGTAGATATTGCACCGAACGTATGGCTGATGAACGTTTTGGGTCAAAGCCAGATTTGATAATTCTAGACGGTGGCTTGCCGCAGCTTAATGCAGTACAAGAGCAATTCGCTGAAATGGGTGTCACTGACATTGCGCTTTGTGGTTTAGCTAAGCGAGATGAGGAATTATTTGTACCCTGGCAAGATACAGGGCCAGTAGTTTTACCAAGTGGCAGTGCAAGCCTATATCTGGTTAAACAGGTACGTGACGAGGCGCATCGCTTTGCGATAACATTTCATCGGGAACTGCGTGGTAAAGGGATGACCGTCAGTATCTTAGATGAAGTGGCAGGTCTTGGCCCTGTTCGTAAAAAGGCTTTGCTGAAGCATTTCAAAAGCTTTAAGCGTTTGCGTGAGGCAAGCCTTGAAGACATTCTTTCGGCGAAGGTCGTGCCCACTGAAGTTGCGCATGAACTTTACGAAGTGCTAAGGCAGTATAATGACAACCGGAAAGATATGCTCGTCGTTGGATGCGAAGGAGACAACGATGGATAATACAAATACGCTGTTGGAGGATATGCCAGAACTTGTCGTTGTGACAGGTATGTCAGGCGCTGGTCGTACTGAAGCGATGCATGCCTTTGAAGATTTGGGATATTTCTGCGTTGACAATTTACCTTCAGCACTTATTGGTAATTTGCTTGAAATTACGAGTGTGCCTGGTCAGTCCGATGCTCATAGACGCTTAGCAGTAGTATGCGATGCGCGTAGCGGTGCCTTTTTCGAAAGTTTGAAAGCGGAGCTTGCGAAGATCAACAATTCCGGTATAGATTCTCGCGTATTGTTCCTTGATGCGGCTGACGAAAAGCTTATTGCTCGATATAAGTCAAGCCGCAGGCGACATCCGCTTTGCACTGATGGTAGCTCAATCGCGGCAGGTATCGAACGAGAGCGTGCTATGCTTTCCGATATTCGTGAAAGTGCTGATCATGTCATTAATACGACCGACATGCTTCCTGCTCAATTACGGAGCACAATACGTGCGCTTTTTGCGGTTGATCAGCAACGTCAAGGTTTGCAGGTAACCGTCTATTCGTTCGGTTTTAAGCATGGTGCTCCTAAAGATGCTGACGTTGTGATCGACGTACGCTTTCTGCCTAATCCGTATTACGACCCGGAACTTCGTCCACTTACCGGTCTTGATAAAGCGGTCCGCGACTATGTTCTTTGTCGTAGCGAAACAGAAGAGTTCCTCAAAAGCTGGGAGGGCTTGCTCGATTGCGTCATGCCTGGTTATGTAACTGAAGGCAAGCAGCAGCTTGCTATTGCAGTTGGCTGTACGGGTGGCCAACATCGAAGTGTTGCGATTGCAGAAGCAACTGGTGAATACCTTAAGCGTCAGGGTTATCGTACGAGTGTTGCGCACCGTGATCTTAAGCTTGCAGAAGGCGCCGATGGCAAACTTATCTCAGAGGCTGACCCGTCTGTGACCTCCAAAACGAATCGCTAGGAAGGCGTCAAATGCAGGATTTTTCGCATGTCGATAGCCAGGCGTTTTCGCACGACACTTCTCTGACTGAGCAATTTGCTCCGTTGCTTGAAGCCCAGCCTGTTGTAAACGATGAAGCTAATTTGCGTGCTGTAGTTATTGGTGGCGGTACTGGCGCGCCAGTATCTATTCGGACATTACTGTCGATGGGCTTGCACACCTCTGCTGTTGTCGCTATGGCCGACGATGGTGGTTCAACAGGTATTTTGCGTGAGAAGGCTCACGTAACACCTCCAGGCGATATTCGCAAATGTATTTGCGCGATGGCTGCCGATCCTGATGATCCACTTACTCGTGCTTTTAAAACTCGTTTCCCATTCGCTGACAACCATACGCTTGGCAACTTGATGCTTTCTGCATTGGAAGAGTCGACAAATTCCTTCCCAGACGCAATTGCGATTTGTGAGCGTTTGTTAAACGCACGTGGACACGTTTACCCTTCAACCCTTGATCCGGTCTCCCTGGTAGCTCGGACTCGAGATGGACGCTACATCGAAGGGCAGGCTGTTGCGTGTCATTCGCGTTGTGCGCTATCAAATGTACAGCTGAGAAGCCCGGTCAAAATTGTTGCATACCAACCTGCTCTTGATGCCATTCGAAATGCTGACCTTATTGTTTTAGGGCCTGGGAGCTTGTTTACCTCTATCATTCCAAACTTGCTGGTTCCTGGAGTTGTTGATGCGATGCGTCAGTCGCGTGCCAAGGTGCTTTTTGTTTGCTCGTTAGCTGATATGCAGGGTGAAACATGGGGGCTAACTGCTCGTGAACACTTTGAAGCAGTTACCGCTCATGGCATGCGTGGACTAATTGACTACACGCTTGTACACTCTGCAGTTCCGCTTGAGCCTAAAAAACCTGTAAGTGGACCAGGCTACCCTCGTTCGGCTGAGCAAAGTGGCGTTGCGCGTTTTCAAGTTGGTGAAATTGATTCAGCGCACGACAATTCGGGC
>CAVEUW010000142.1:0-3131 GCA_963619015.1 Senegalimassilia sp.
CTCTTAGCCACTCTTGCTTGATAAACGCTAGGTTTACATAAGATATGTTATCACCGTTTTATATTTAAATCTGCAGGTGAGCGCGTAGCGTAGATTTCTTTGAAACACACATAACCGGCAATGCAAACAAAGTAGCTATTCGCTGCGGGAGCTTCTGCCAGCCGGCTTGTTTATCGCACAACCTTAAGTAATTGCTCGGTTAGAATCGTCGCCCATTCCTTAAACGTATCGCTGCAAATCAAAAATTTCTGATAAGCCGGTGATGCACTTGGATGCTTGGGCGTGATTATAAATTTGCTACGATATCTCAAACTAAGAACGCAGCCTAAAAGTAGCTAATTAGCTGACAGGCCAATTGCTTCTCTAGATTCGGCTTTAGCTCACTTCGACGATTTGAGTCCAAAACCGTTGTGGGTTCGTATTTTCAGGGCAAAAACGGCCATTGAATCAGGAAATCTTAGTCAAAACCACGAAAGTTCGAAAAATATAGCCTCTGACCTGCGGTTTTATAAACGAAGCTCTGAGAGCCGTTTTAAGGGCCTGTTTTGGGTTTTTATGAGTACTAACTCATGGAAAATTGCGGCCTAGAGCGCCTTTGAACCGAAAACGGTAAAATTAGCCTATTTTTGAGCGACTCCGCTAGAGCCAAAGCCGCCTTCGCCACGCTCTGAGCTATCAAGCTCATCAACTTCTTGGAAGTTGATGTTCTCAACCTTCATGATTACCAACTGAGCGATACGGTCGCCCACGTTAACGTGAATAGAATTCTTCGGATCCAAATTGATGGCAATAGCTTTTAGCTCGCCACGATAATTACTGTCGATAAGGCCTGGAGCATTAACCAGCGAAAGACCTTGTTTAATGGCCATGCCACTACGAGGCAAAACAAAACCTGCATAGCCTTCTGGAATCTGAATAGCCAACCCGGTAGGAATAAGCGCGCGCTCAAAGGGCTGCAACTCAACTTCTTCGGTTGCGCACAAATCATAGCCGGCATCGCCCGCATAAGCGTTACCGGGAATTACAGCAGCCTCAGCTAGCTTTTTTGTGGGCATATTGATGGTGTTCATTTACAGGCCTTTCAACGCATCGCGGAACTCGTCGATGTTCTTAAAATCTTTGTACACGCTGGCAAAACGAATGTATGCCACTTCGTCGACGTCAGCCAGACGGCGCAGGGCCATATCACCTAGCTCTTTAGAGCTAGTTTCATTTTGCGGCGCATTACGAAGTTCATGCTCGATGCTGTCGATAATCTGAGAGAGTTTTTCAGGTGAAACGGGACGCTTTGCGCATGCAATAAGAAGACCACGGAACAGTTTTTCACGGTCGTAAGCTTCAGACGAACCGTCCGACTTAGTGATGATGATTGGGTTTTCGAAACAACGTTCGTACGTGGTAAAACGCGTATTGCAGCTTAGACATTCACGCCTACGCCTAATTGATGCCCCATCTTCTGCAGGTCGGGAATCTACTACTTTTGATTCCATAAAGCCACATGAGGGACAACGCATGAGATCTCCTTTGATTTGGATAACCTCATTAGTATACAAGATATGGTGAAAATAGCTTAAAAATAAGGTCCTGGTTCATGTTCTTGTATGACCAGGACCTTTGAAATTAAGCACCGATGAGTACAAGCACCAGCGAAAACACGAAAAACGATACGAAAGTGCAGGCAAAAACCTTGCGATCTTGTTTAGATGCTTTCTGCTGATGGGCAAAAGCATCTTCCAAGGAGCCAAGCTTGGCATTCTTATCCATGAACTTTACGACCCTGGAGTTAAGAATGCGTGACTTGGGTTGAGATACACGAACAGTTTTACGTGGTTTGACCTGGTTGAAGTCGATAATGGATGCCCGATATTGACTATTGTTGCGATATTCAGGCTTAAGCGCTGCGGAACCGGATGTGCGATACGTTACGTTTCTCTTATTCATTGTTTGCGCCTCCTTGCATAGAACCTTTGTTCGTGTATACTTTAAGTCGAACATTCGTTCCTGTCAATAAAATTACAAACATTTGTTCGAAATAAGGAGTAGCAATGTCCAAACCGCTTACTTCTCGTCAACGCAGTGTTTACGAGTTCATCGAATCCTATATAAGCCAAAAGGGGTACGGCCCCACCGTTCGCGAAATTGCGGAAGCCGTTAATCTGTCCTCCCCTTCCACGGTTCATGTTCACCTTAAAACTCTGGAAGAAAAAGGCTATATCGTGCGCGATGCAATGAAGTCGCGCTCCATTTCGTTGCCCGCTAAACATGAAGAGCCCGAAACTTTTGGTTCAGAAGGCTCCGATAGCAATTTGAAGCTGCCTTTGGTTGGCAACGTTGCCGCAGGTGAGCCTATTCTGGCCGAGCAAAATATCGAAAATACCATGTCGCTTCCCACCGAGCTTGTGGGCGATTCTGCTTCGTTCATTCTTTCCGTTCACGGCGAATCGATGATCGAAGCCGGCATCAACGATGGCGACTATGTCGTGGTTAAAGAGCAGCAAGTTGCCCGCAATGGCGAAATCGTTGTTGCCCTTATCGAAGACGGCGCCACGGTAAAGCGCTTCTACAAAGAAAAGGACCATATCCGTCTTCAGCCGGAAAACTCAACCATGGAGCCCATCATTACGCGCGATTGCGCAATCGTTGGCAAAGTAGTTGCCGTGCTGCGCAAGGTCTACTAAATTCCGCGCCACATATCTCGCTCATTTAAGCCTCCTGGATCATTTCAAATGCCAGGAGGCTTTTCTTACCCCGCTATCAACGATGTAAAACTAAAAGGATTGGGCTTTAGTTCAACCGTGCGGATGATAAACAAACTCTGATATGCCCGCTAGGAAAAGCCCGAAAGGCAAATAGACTGTCGGAAAAAGAGGCAACAGGCAATATGGCTTATTCAGCTGAACTTTCCAACACAGCGTATTCTTTCAATTTCGAAGCAGCTTGATGTGATGCCCTAAGAACCAAATGAGTACCTTTATCGGTGTAATCCTCATTCAGAATGGTGCAGCGCTGGTGCGCCATAGAAACCAGGTCTCCCCTGTTGTAAGGCACCAAAACTTCCAACAGCTCATCTTGCGCGGAAGCTACTAAGGCAACACGTTGTATAAGCTCCTGGAGCCCTTCACGAGTAACAG
>CAVEUW010000143.1:0-3113 GCA_963619015.1 Senegalimassilia sp.
ATCGGCGCTAGAAGCCACTATCAAAAGCGCTTGCAGTGTCGGTGTAAGTGATCCGGTTGCAAGGTCAGCAACAAACGAAAGCACAACGCAGACGGCGGACATACCGAAGTTTAAAGACAAGAACGGCAGGATAAAGCCGAACCTACTGGCGCAAGCAGTCATGCAGGTCTATCACGCCAAGCGCATTGACGGCGCCCCCGCCATCTGGAACGACAAGTGCTGGGAATTCGGCAAGTCCGCTATCACGCGAGCAACACTCGCGCTGGCAGACGACGCGAGCATGGCGCAGAGAAATGAGGTCTATGCCTACATCGCGGCAAAAGCGCCAGACGTAACAAGTGACCGCGAGTTCGATGGAAAGCACTACGTCCAGTTCAAAAACATGACTTGGTGTATTGAGGACTGGTGTGAGGTCACACCCGACCCCAACATGTACATCAATGGCACATTGGCCATCGAGATGGACATGGAGCGCATGAAGGAGACAACGAACTACGCCGATGACTTCCTCGAGAGCATTAGCGATGATGACACCGACACATACATCGCAATGACACAGGTAATCGGTGCATGCATGGTGTCTGGCCGCACGGTGCCACAGGCGGCAATGCTTGTGGGACGCGCTAACGGGGGAGCAGAGAGCGGAACAGCTTCGAATGGCAAGAGCACATACATCAACGGTATACGCGCTGTACTTGGGCCAAAAAACGTCTCCAGCCTAGGCATCGACGACTTCTCCAACAACTTCGCTGCTTCAAACGTGATGGGCAAGCTCGCTAACCTCGGTGATGATATTCCCGCAGGCTTTCTTGATGCCAAAGGCACCTCGATGTTCAAAAAGCTTGTGACGGGGGACGAGATAAGCGCCGATGTCAAATACGGTGACCGCGTAGACTTCCGCCCATGTGCCCAGCACGTCTACTCCATGAATGAGGTTCCGCGCTTTAAGGGCGTAACAGAGGGCGAGCTGCGCCGTATGGCATTTATTCCATTTCGAGCTTCGTTCCGTCCCGGGCGCCCCGGCTACGATCCTGATGCGGCGCAAAAGCTGGCTGAGCCAGACGCGCTCATGCGCTTCGCCTACATCGGTCTTGTAAACGTTGCTACCGCCATATCGAACGGCAGATTCTACACGGTGCCTGACATGGCAGCGGAGGTGGAAGCGGTAAAGCTTGACAGTGATTCCGTCCTTCGCTGGATGAAAGATTGCGACATCCAACTAAACGACATCATCGACCACGTAAATACCGACGTATACCACCGATATTCCTCGTGGTGTGACGACGCAGGCGAATACAAGCCCGTGAGCCAAACCAGCTTCAGCAAACGACTCGCGCGAACTGAGTACTTCGGCGAGGGGTTACAGATGGTTACAGAAGTGCGTAAGGAGAGCGGCCATTCGGTGCGCTATTACGCCCTGAAATCGTCTGGAACGGCTGAAAGCTAACGCGTAAGGCGTCTATCTGTAACCTTCTGTAACCTTCTGTAACCGCTAAAACCGCAGCTCGCGGTATGTGCGGTTACAGAAGGCACGCGTTACACGTAGCTATTTCTCTTGAAAAAAGAGAAGTAAATAAAAGGAATAAGGCGCGGAAGCGTAACCGTAACCGCGCTAGTAGGGAGGTAGGCATGGCCTACGGAAATTTCAAACCGAAGCAAACGGAGTACAACGGTGTGACCTTCAAGTCAAAGCTAGAAGCACGCGTAGCCGAAGCGCTGGACGCTCTCAACATCGAATGGGAATACGAATCTCGCAGCTACATCGGCTCTGAGTTTGCAGGCGGAACGTATACGCCAGACTTTTGGTTGCCAGAGGAGCGAGTGCACGTAGAGGTTTGCGGCGAATTCAACGAACGCCATAGGCATCAGGTGGCCGCACTCGCAGAGAAGTGCCCTGGGCTCACGTTCGAGGACACTGACCCTGAGAAGGACGGCGTGGCCGTTATCGTCGGCAAGCCAGACGGAGAGATCATGCTCGATGGCATGGTTGGCCGCTGCGTTGAATGTGGCAAATGGGGTTTCCGCAACGCTGAGGGGTTGTGGGTGTGTCGTCGTTGTGGCGCCAAGTATGACGCTACGACACTTGGCATGAATACAAACCTATTCAAAGCAGCAGGGACACGATGCTATAAGCGCGATGATCTCGGCGCCATTCCGTTCTAAGGCGGCGCAAATGGCTAACGAACCACTCGGGCCGGTCATCTGCGATGAGCTCTTGCACTGGTACAAGAAGCGCTGGCGTGTAACGCCAACACAAGCAAAGCTCGCTAGCGCAGTCGGAATATCCTGCGGCACGATGCGCAACTGGATGAAAGGTGGCGGCGTAACGGCTGACACGCTGCGCATTGTCCATGAGCGCACCGGCATTTCATACGACAGGCTCTACGGCGAGCACCTGTTCAACACGAACCACAAGCGCGTGCGTCACGCAATGACCTCGTATAAGCGCGCCGTTATGAGTAGAGACTTCGAGCGTGCCAACACAACGTGGGACGCACTAGAAAAGGCGGTGAATGAGCTATGACCATCGCAAACGCACGCCCGTTCACTGAGGACACATGGACGAGCGTAGAAGTCGACATGCGCGAGACCCCCGCGAGGTATTGCGAGAAACGTCACCTCGGACTGGATGGGGGCAGCTACGACACCGCCAAGAGCATCGACCTTGTGCGCAGGTGCAAGGAGTTGCGCACGCCGGGCAGGCGCGCTCGCTACATCCAGCGCGAGAGCTTCAACGGCTGCGGCAACTGTGGCGCGCATTGGCGTACCGAAGAGGTGATGCGGCTCGACCTCATCGCAGACGAGGGCTTCCGCTTCTGCCCGGTCTGCGGCGCGCAGCTGGTGGTGGGCACGCATGTGGAATAACCACAAGTTCGTTGTCGGCGAGGAGCGCTGCTCAAACTGCGCGAATTGCCGCGACCTGACCCGCACTGAGCGCCGCGAACACGGCGAAGACCGCAGGCTTTCGTGGTGCTCGGTGCGCAAGCGTCCCGTGGATAATCGCGGCAAAATCGGCGAGAAGGGAAGCCACGCATACCGCTGCAAACGCTACGTAAGGAAGGACGGCACGCGATGATAATCCGATACCAGGGCACGGCACCGACCTACGCGCA
>CAVEUW010000144.1:0-3110 GCA_963619015.1 Senegalimassilia sp.
CGCCTGCACGCTGCATAGGCACTACGGAATTCGCCTGCACGTCGCGCGGGCCTTATGGAAAGGATCGGCTCATGTCGTCAATCGATCTGGATTCGCTTATCGCTTCTATTCCTGATTACCCCGAGCCGGGCGTTGTTTTTAAAGACGTCACCACGCTTTTGAAAGACCCTGATGGTTTCCACGAGACGATTCAGCAAATTGCCGATCACTATAAAGACGCTGGTGTTACCAAGGTTGTTGGCGCTGAAGCTCGCGGTTTCATCATTGGCGCTCCGGTTGCATATGCGCTCGGCGCTGGTTTTGTGCCGGCTCGCAAGCCTGGCAAACTGCCGCGTGAGGCTTATTCGGCCAGCTATGCGCTTGAGTATGGTACTGACGAACTGCAAATGCATAAGGATGCAATGACCGCTGATGACAAGGTGATTATCGTTGACGACCTTATTGCTACAGGTGGCACCGCGGTTGCTCAAGCCCAGCTGGTAGAAAAGTTTGGGGCCGAACTTATTGGTATGGCTTGCCTGATGGAGCTTGAGTTTTTGAATCCTCGCGAAACGATTGCCAAAGATATCGACTGCGAGATTTTCTCTCTTGTTAAAGTGAAATAGCTACGCGTTATAAAGTCTGACGCTTTTGAAATATGCGCCTGCCGTTAGCCCGGCGGGCGTTATTTTTTTACACACCCCTTACTTAAGTTGGGTAAACTAAAGGGGAATAGGGGGCACACGATGCAACGAACGCGAAAATACTCATCATCCCAGCTAGCTAGCCTGTTGCCGGGGCTTGATGCGCAGGCAAACAAGTATACGCGCGGCAAAGCAACGCTGGTTGTAGGCAGCGCTGATTACCCTGGTGCGGCCTGTTTGGCTGCGAAGGCGGCCGAGCGTATGGGCGCTGGCTATACCGAAGTCGCTTGTGCACCCGAATCGGTCGCGCAAATTCGTGCAGCAAGCGCATCGCTGGTGGTTCGCAGCTGGTCTGACTTGGTTGCTTATTCTGAGATTGACCCCGACGAACGTGGGGTCGGTGTTCCACAGCTTCCTACTGGTACTGGTGACGCCAGTTCTGCCATTGCTATACAACAGCAAGCAATTTTGGCTGCACGCCCTGCGCGTTTGGCCCCGCGCCCGCGTGTACTTGGGCCAGCTACCACTACTGAACAGGCAAAACACCCATGCGCGTTCTTGGTGGGAAGCGGCTTTAACCCTTCTGACAGCCTTTCTGAAACCCTCACGCTTACCGTTTTGGCTGCAGCTGCAGCGCCTGTTGTTGTAGACGGCGGCGGGCTTGCCGCGCTTACAACCCCCGAAGCCAGACTTATCCTTCGCCAGCGTTTTGTCGATGGACTGCCAACGGTTATCACTCCGCATTTAGGGGAGGCCGCTCGTCTGGCCACATCACTTGATTTGCCTACCGAAGACCCAGCTCATCTAGCTAAATTGCTTTCGCTTGCTTATGGTGTTGTAGCTATGGTGAAAGGGCCTGACACCTTTGTTTCTGACGGCGGTGCAGTTTATCGCATGCCTGAAGGCACTGCCGTACTTGCCAAGGCGGGCACCGGTGACGTGCTAGCGGGCATGACTTGCGCGCTCCTTGCGCAGGGGCTCAAACCCGTTGATGCTTGCATGTTGGCTTCGCACCTGCATGCGCAAGCTGGCATTTTGGCAGGTGAAGAACTTACTGAGCTGTGCGTTGTGGCTGACGATGTGATAGTAAAGTTGCCTGAGGCAATTCGCAAACTCATGAAAGCGGCGAAGTAGCTGCCAGCAGGTGGAGAAGTAGCTGCCAGCAGGTGGCGAAGGAGCGGGCGAGCAGCTGACTTAGCAAGACCGGCAAAATAGCGGGCGAGCAGCTGACTTAGCAAGACCGGCAAAATAGCGAGCGAGCAGCTGGCGATGCCGCTTTCCAAAATCGATGCTGCTTTCCAAAATAATCGCTTTTCAGAGTGCTAAAATTTACAGCTGATTTAAGCAATTGACGATTAAAGTATTTGGCGAAATTTTCCACGAGCAATTTGGTATGCTCGCAATTTCCCACGAGCAATTTCACTTGCTCACAAGCAGTTTTCTAGTTGAAAGGCAACCCGCATGGCCGATGGTGCACCTGAGCAGCAATCACTTTTAAGCGAAGACGAACTTGCTGCGACAACCTCCGATCCGGCTGCGCGCATTGATGCGCTGCGCCGCGAAATCGAGCACAATTCCTACCTGTATTACGCCAAGGATGCGCCGGCTATAAGCGATGCTGCGTTCGACTCGCTCATGCGTGAGCTGCGCAAACTCGAGGCTGCTCACCCCGAACTTATCGATCCGTCAAGCCCCACGCAGCGTGTAGGCGGCTATGTCGGCGAACAGTTTGCGGCCATTACGCACGAGAAGCGCATGTATTCGCTCGACGATGCCATGGGCCTTGGTGAACTTGATGAATGGCTCGAGCGCGTGCGTGAGTTTTTTGGCAGCATCCCGCCGTTGGTGTGCGAGCTGAAAATCGACGGTAGCTCAGTGGCGTTCACCTATGAAAACGGCATGCTCGTGCGTGCGGCAACGCGTGGTGACGGTACCACAGGCGAAGACATTACCGCTAACGTGCGCACCGTGAAGGATGTTCCGCTTCGCCTACGCGACGAATCGCTTGCGACCATTCGCAATGTTGCTGAATCTATCGAGTTGCGTGGCGAATGTTATATGCCCAAGTCAAGCTTCAATTCTTTAAACGCCGCGGCTGAGGCAAACGGCAAGCAGCCTTTCGCCAACCCGCGCAATGCAGCCGCCGGCAGCTTGCGCCAAAAAGACCCGCAGATCACCGCACACCGCGACCTTTCTACATTCGTATACGCCATTGGTGTTGAAAGCAAATTGAATGTGGAAACGCAGTGGGACCTGCTGCAATGGCTTTCCAAGGCAGGTTTTCACGTGAACCCTGATATCGCGCTTGTGCACTCTGCCGAAGAGGTGCGCGATTTCTGCCGCAAAAGCCTTGAGCGCCGTGATGCGCTGGCGTATGACATCGACGGCGTGGTGGTGAAGGTGAACAGCTTTGCGCAGCAAGAGGCCATGGGCTATACCGCTCGTGCGCCGCGCTGGGCCATTGCGTACAAGTTCCCGCCCGAGGAA
>CAVEUW010000145.1:0-3082 GCA_963619015.1 Senegalimassilia sp.
CCGCCGTCTAGGGTACGCGGTGGCGTAGACTGTCCAAGAAATTGTCCGCGGTCCCTAAGCGAGGAAAAGCTTCGAAAAGTGGCGGATTCTTTCACTGACGTCGAGGCGTTTACGGCCCGTTTCAGTTGACCGCACTTGGAGGAAAATGATAGATCGAGTCAAACAGTGTGCCAAAGGTAGCTATCTAAAGTCGATGGCGGTGCTGATGTCCGGTTCGGCCGTCGCTCAATTGATAACGATTGTTGTGGCGCCAATCACGACAAGGCTTTTCACGCCTGAGGAACTAGGCATCTACACGCTGATGGTTTCAGCGGTGAATATGTTCGGAATGGTTTTGTCGTTGAGATACGACATGTCTATAGTCTACGAGGACGAAGAGCGCAACGTGTACCCGCTCATCGCGCTGTCGATGATTATCTGCTTCTCAACGAGCCTCCTGATTTCGGTCGGCTACTGGTTCTACTTCACCTTCGTCTCGGACATCGATTATCCCGTGTTCGGCAGCTGCGCTTTCATTTTCTTGTCTTGCCTTGTCTTCGGCCTCATTAATATCCTGAGCGCCTACAACAATCGATTGCGAGAGTATGGAGTGATGACGTCGGCCAACGTCTATAGGACGGCGTTTCAAAACGGCCTAATCGTGTTGACCGGATTGGGCAAGTTTGGAGAGACGGGGCTCTTGCTTGCCCAGACGGTGGGATATTGCGCAGGCTTGAAGCAGCAATCGAAATCGTTGTTTAAAGAGATTCAGACCCTGAGAGCGGTGAAAACGAGCGACTTGAGACGCGTTGCGCGTAAGCACTCCCGTCAGGCGTTGCTGTCGGCGCCGGCTAGCTTTGCGAACGGGTTCTCTTTTACGATAATCACCTATTTTGTTGAGTATCTGTACGGAGTGGCCGCTGTCGGTCTCTATTCGGTTTCGCTCAGAGTGTTGGGGCTCCCGCTCAACGTCATTGCGTCAAACATTGCGCGAGTTTTCATGAAGGAAGCGTCGGCGAAGAAGGTTGAAAATGGTAATTACCTTGGCATATTCAAGAAAACGCTGCTCCTGCTAACTGGGATCTTCATTCCTATCTCCCTAGTCCTGGTGCTTGCCGCACCGCCGATGTTCAGTTTCGTGTTCGGGCCAGAGTGGCGAGAGGCCGGCGTCTATGTGCAACTGCTTACCCCCATGTTCATGCTCAGGTTCATAGCGGCTGGCTTGAGTTCCTCGACGATGATATCTGGAAGGCAGGGTTTCGACCTGGTAATCCAAACGGGGCTTGTCATTGCGGTGTTTGCATCGTTTGCTTCATCTGCGCTTCTGCATCTTGACGTGAGCTCAATGTTCCTATTTCTCAGCCTTTCTTGTTCCGTTATTTACTTCGTTTCAATTTGTTTCTTTTGGAGGTGCGCAAAATGTCCAAAAAAGTGATGCTCGCCTTCGGTACCCGCCCGGAGGCCATCAAGATGTGCCCGCTTGTCAACGAACTGAAGTCGCGTTCCGACGAGTTCGAAACGGTGGTCACCGTGACCGGCCAACATCGCGAAATGCTCGACCAGGTGTTGCGTGTGTTTGGTGTGGTGCCAGACTATGATCTGGCAATCATGAAACCCGGTCAGACTCTTTTTGATGTTACCTGTGATGTGTTGCTGAAGATTAAGACGGTAATCGAGGAAGAGAAGCCCGATGTCGTTTTGGTTCACGGTGACACGACAACATCCTTCGCTGCTGCGCTCGCATGTTTCTATCTACAGATTCCAGTTGGTCATGTAGAGGCAGGCCTTCGCACGCACAATATCTATAGTCCTTGGCCGGAGGAGTTCAACCGTCAAGTCGTTGACATTATCACCGAGTATTACTTCGCACCAACCGAGGCCAGCAAGCAGAATCTACTCGATGAGGGTAAACCTGAAGAGAAGATTTGGGTTACAGGCAATACGGGTATTGATGCACTCAATACCACTGTGAAGGAAGATTATAAGCATCCCGAACTTGAGTGGGCGGTAGGTAGCCATCTTATTCTGATTACCGCTCATCGACGTGAAAACTTGGGCGAGCCTATGCATCAGATGTTCCGCGCAATCCGTCGCGTGATGGAGGAGCATCCGAATACCAAGGCGATTTACCCTGTCCATATGAACCCGAAGGTGCGCGAGGCAGCTCATGCTGAGCTTGATGGTTTCGACCGGCTACATATTATTGACCCGCTTGAAGTGCTAGATTTCCACAATTTCTTGGCGGCAAGCCATCTTATTCTTACCGACTCAGGTGGTATCCAGGAGGAAGCGCCCAGCCTTGGTAAGCCAGTGCTGGTTATGCGCGATACCACCGAGCGTCCCGAAGGTGTTGCTGCTGGCACGCTTAAACTTGTTGGTACAGACGAGGGCGTGATTTATCGCGAGTTCAGCAGGTTGCTGTCTGATGAAGGTGAGTATGCGGCGATGTCGCATGCGTCAAACCCCTACGGCGACGGGCACGCCAGTGAGCGTATTGCCAATGCTCTGAGGGGCTAAACGGACTCTTGCGCTTGACATTTAAGAATAAAATCAAACAGCTTGCCATTTGATGCGAGGTATTATGCTCAAATGGTAAGCTGCGTTTCTGATGCTTTCTTGGGTCTTTGTTCCCTTTCTTGTGATTTCTCTTCCGCTTAAACCGATTTATGAATTAGTTGGTGTCTTCGTAATCTTTTGCAAATAATTCATTGAGTCCGCGAATGTACGGCAAGGAGGACCGAAGGTTCGCCGAGGACCTCTGATTCGAGATGTTGGGAACGATCTCGATGGGCGAATTCTGTAAGTATCTCGGCTGACCCAATCAAGCCACACTGAGCAACTGGGTCCACGAAGACCCGAGGTGGGATCAGGACAAGCCTCAACACCGCTCCGTTTCGATACTTACAATACTAACTGCCATCGAGCATGTGATCAGTGCTTGCTGTTACCTCGTTGAGTTAGTTGCTGGTCATCTTAGCCCTTCTTTGGGTTGCACTTGTTTTGGCTTTGTCCTACGACTTGAAACACATTATGCGGGGGCCGCATCAGCAACACACCACGGGCGGTGTACTACCTACGCACCTGCAGTCCCAGAGCATTGGTT
>CAVEUW010000146.1:0-3044 GCA_963619015.1 Senegalimassilia sp.
AAACAACGTTGCACAAACTGAAACGATCGACATCAAATAGACGGCGTCGAGTACGACTTCACTTTGCGGTGATGCCGCATACATCCCTAAACTCTTGAAAGACATAGAAACCCACGCCATCGAACAACCGAGAGCTATCCCTACAATAATCTCGGCCATATTGGGCAGACGTTCGGCAATCGAACGCTGGGCAACTCCGCTACTTGCAACGTTAGCACTAGGCAACGTTGCATCCACACTAGTTGCATGCTGTTTCAATACTTTCGCTTGCATGATATCCCCCCCTAATCATGCGAAAAGATGCCGCTGCGCCATTTCCCGCGCTTTTGATCCCCCTATAAAAAATGTTTAGTGGCTTGAAATAATTGTAGCTGTATTTTGCCCCATCATTAATCCCTAATAAATTAGTTAATTATTTTATTTTGCGAATAGTTTATGAAAACCCCAGGTCAAAAGGCATCGTGTTCAAAGCCCGATGCCCAAATTCGAAAAAGGTACACCTCACTCGATGGCGCCCTAACAAATGGATACATATCGTGAAAGCATCTTCGTAACCGATGAGAGGAGGAGGAATGGGCAAATTGACCATGACGCGTCGATCCTTCACGAAGATGGCAGCAGTATCCGCTGCCGCGGTCGGCGTAGTTGGAATCGGGGGAAACGCCCTAGCCGAAACGACGAAATCAACGGCATCCACGGGGGAGGTGAAACATATTCGTTCCTGCTGCCGTGGCTGCGGCAAAATGGAATGCGGCGTTTGGGTAACCGTACAAGATGGCCGCGTCATTAAGTCAGAAGGCGACGAAAGCGCCTTCCAGTCAGCAGGCAACCACTGCGCAAAGGGTCAAGCGAGCTTGCAGGCCGCGTATCACCCAACTCGTTTGCGTTATCCGTTGCGTCGTACCGGACCAAAGGGCCAAGACCCAGCTTGGCAGCGCATCACGTGGGATGAAGCCTACAAAGCAGTTGCCGACGGCATCCACGAGAAGCAAGACAAGTACGGAAAAGAAACCTGCATCTTCATGGGCGGCACGTCTCGCATCTGGTCCATGGGCCCCTATGGCAGCTTGAAGCAGTGCTTCGGCAGCCCTAACGGCATCCAGGCCAACGAGATTTGTAAAGGCCCGCGCTTCTATGCAACCAGCCTTGATGCATCAAACGCATATAGTTGGATGGAAGTTGTTGGTCGTCCACGCGTATTCGTTCAGTGGGGCGGTGCGTCAGAACTTTCAAACTACGACGACAGCTGCCGCACCACAGTAGACGTTGCCACGCGCGCAGATACTCATATCATTGTCGACCCGCGACAAACTAATCTCGGTAAAGAGGCCGACATCTGGGTGAATCTGCGCCCTGGCACTGACGGTGCTGTTGCTAACTGCTGGGCACAAGTTATTATTGAAAACGACCTGATTGACGAAATGTATGTCCGTAAATGGATGAACGCACCGATGCTCGTCGTCGAAGAAGAGTCGTTTAAGCCAACCGAGTGCGCCTCAACACAGCAGTCCGAGAAGATTAAGACCCGCCTTTTGAAGGAATCCGACATCACCGAGGGTGGATCTTCGGGCAGGTTCATGGTCTTGAACGAACTGTCTGGTCAGCTTTCCTACTACGACACCACAGCTGATAACCCTGGCTGGGAGGGCGAAAATTGGACGCCAGCAACCGAGGGTAAAGAGGCCCATCAGCCCGGACTTGATGCAACTGGTCAAACCCAAGGCTTCGTGCTTGACTACACGCCGTTCCCCGACGGGCTGTATCCGGCGTTGTTCACCGAAAGCGGCGGCCATGAAGTCACACTGAAGGACGGCACGAAGGTTCACGTTCGCACCGTTTGGGAGCACTACATCGACTTCCTGAAAGATTACACACCTGATAAGGCTTCTGAAATTACCGGCGTTGATGCTGAAACGCTGAAGAAGGCTGCTATCGCCTACGCCACCCGCGTCGACCCCTCGACCGGCTACGGTAATGGCGGCATCCAGTACATGCTGGCACCCGAGCACGCCTGCAACTCTGTACAGAACCAGCGCGCTTGCGACCTGGTCGCGGGCATTACCGGCAACATGGATGTGCCGGGCGGCATGCGCGGATCTACCCCAGGCTGGCCATACTTCGACTTGGCAATGTGCAACGGCGACTCCAAAGAAATTCCGAAATACGACTCCAGCAAGATTCTAGGCTCTGAGCGCTTCCCGATGATTGGTAGCGACTGCGGCCCAGGCTGGGCAGACTGCACATCGATTTATGACGCCATTAACACCGGCGACCCTTACCCGGTCACGGTCGGCATCGGCCAGACTGGCGACTTCATGAACCAAGGCAACTCTATCTACAACTCCGAACAGTTGCAGAAGCTTGACTTCTGGTGCTCTATCGATCTGTGGCACACACCAACGGTCGACCTAGTTGCTGACATCGTCATGCCGGCCGCACATTGGATGGAACTCGACTGCATTCGTAAATCGCAGGGCTCTTCTGGTGCATTCGGTGCAACGGTCAAGGCAATCGACCCGCCCGGCGAGGCGAAGAACGACCTGGAAATTGTTGTTGGCATTTACAAGGCCGCTGGTATTCCCTACTTCGACGAAAGCAAGCATGGCGCGAAGTGGCTTGAGGGCGAAGCCTGCGTGGACGCTTGCAATGAAGTTGGCCTTGCTGGCTTCCGCATTCCAAAATGGAAAGACTACAAGGAAGAGTTCCAGAACAACGGCTGGTTCGACTCCAAGGTTGAAAAGCGCGAATACTGGGGTGTCTACCGTCGTTATCAGACCGGCTCCAGCCATATTTCCGGCGGCTTCCCTCCGACGCCGACATTGCGTCAGGGCTGGAACACCACGACACACAAGCAGGAAATTTGGTCTACAGTTCTTGAGTCATGGCTGGTCAATGGCGTAAACAACAATGATGTTACGCCGAACATGGCTTTCAGCAAAGAAAAGTTCTCCAAGGACGAGGTATTCCCGCTGTTCATGGAAGCTTTACATAGCCCCGTCAACGAGCCCGAATCATACAGTGGCGACAACGACTTCCTGCTCACC
>CAVEUW010000147.1:0-3017 GCA_963619015.1 Senegalimassilia sp.
GCTCATTGCTGTTGTGATGACCGCTTGAATAACAGACCAAACAGACGTGATGATGGTGCTAATGACGGTCATGGTCGTGCTAATAACAGTCTGGATGTAAGGCCATACGGTCGTTGCAATAGTCTGAATCACGGTCATTGCCGTGGTGATGATTGACTGAATGACAGGCCAGACCGCCTGGACGATTGACATAATCACAGTACACGCGAGCTGGAATAGATTCTGAATGACAGGCCAAACGGTCGTCACTACGAGTTGAACCGCGCTCATGGCGGTTGAAATAACCGCTTGCACGACAGGCCAGACAGCTTGCACAATGCTCTGAATGACTTCGCAAGCTGTAGTGAACGCCTGCTGAATTGCGGGCATTGCCGCCTGCACGATCTGCCGCCCGGTCTCGGTCTGCGTGAAGAAGTAAATCAAGCCCGCAGCCAAAGCAGCAATCGCCGCAACTACCAGCACGATTGGATTCGACAGCCCCGTGAAGAAACTAAACGCGCCCTTAATCAACCCAAGCTTCGAAATGGATTGCATCAAGTATGTTCCCATCAGGGATAGCGTCGAGCCAACTTCGCCGATTGCCGACACTAAACTGGTAAATTTTGAAGCGACCGACGGTATGATTGCGAACTTCGCCACAAATGGCGCGACGAAACCGCCGATAGTTGCGAGAACTGCGCCAATTTGCGTAGAGTGCGAACTTATAAAGCCGGTCACGGTACTAAACGCGTTCCCTACGGTTGTCGCAATAGATGACACAACAGGCTTCACAGCTTCAATGCCTGCGGCTATCTTGTCTGCGATTCCGCTAAATGACCCGCTAAATGAATTGATTGCGCCGCTGATGTTTTCAGCCCCGATAGCCTGAATAATCTTCGCTACCGCCGCGCCCATGCGCGTTGACACGTTGTCCAACGCGGTGCCAATGCCTTGCGTAGCGTCTTTGGCTTGCTGCTCAAATGATGCAAAGCCATTCAGCCCGTTGCTGTTTAAGTCCATGACCGCGTTGTTGAAGTCGTTCATGGACACGGTGCCGTCTTTTAGTGCGCTGTAAAGGTCAGTGCTTGATGCGCCTGCGCCAAGCAACGCCTGCGCCACCTGGTTTAGCTGTCCAGGCATGACTTCTTGCAACGTGCGCCAATCCTGCATATCGGGCTTGCCCTTGGACAGAATCTGTGTGTACTGCTGCATAGCACGCGACACGTCGGCTGTCGATGCGCCGGATGCGAGCATCATGTTGTTGAGTGCTAGCCCCAGGGTTGTAGCATCATCCAGGCTTGAAGTCATCGGC
Source organism: Senegalimassilia sp. (assembly GCA_963619015.1). Classification (GTDB taxonomy): domain Bacteria; phylum Actinomycetota; class Coriobacteriia; order Coriobacteriales; family Eggerthellaceae; genus Senegalimassilia. Next base: position 1,292 of record CAVEUW010000147.1, read on the forward strand.
GCGAGCTGCTGCACCATCGATGCAACCTCGTTGGTAGACGAGGGCAAGCCGTCCAACGCTTTCTGGATGCGCTGAATGCTAGCTGATGCATCGTCGCTCGAATAGCCCAAGTTCTGCATGACCTTGGGGAAGTTGTTGAGCGTGTCAACGCGGTTTACAGCTGTTCCAAGGCTGTTGCTGATGGTGTTCATTGCCGCCGATGTGACGGTTGAAACCACACCTGCAACGCCACCAAGCTTGCCAGCTAACCCTTTAGAGAACGACGTGCCGGCTGATGCGCCCGCTTTGGAGGACGTGCTAGACGAACTCGAAAAGCCTTTGCTTAGCTGTTCGTTGATTTGACTGGTGATGTTATCGAACTTGACCGATAAGACAACGGAGCCGTTCGCAACGGTATTACCACCCGCCATCTAATCACCTACCTTGTTTTCGTACGCCGAACAAAAGCGACTGCTTCTTGGCTTCGCTCATGTTCAGGCGTTTATGTTTCGGTTTCTTTGGTATGGCCTTCGGACGCTCTAAAGGCTTTGGTTTCTTGCCCTTACCTCCCGCCAGTTCGTAACGCAAGAATGACAGGTGGTCGCAGATGGTCGCGAGCAGGTAGGCTTGCACGTCCCATCCAGCGGCAAGCGCGGCTAGTTTTTTGCGTCGATAGCTTCAAAAATGCCAGCTTCGATGCGCAAAACCTCGATGTAATCGACATAGCCCATTGTTTCGGTAACAGTTGCTTCAACCTGCTTGGCACAAGTGCCGTCGAACACGAACTCGAACAAATCCATCTGTTCGGCGGTAGACATTTCGTCGTTTTGCGCTTCGGCGATTCGGCGTAAGAACTCGCGGGAATGGAGCTTGCGCATGTCCACGTCGTATTCGCGGCCTTCGAACTCTACGGTCTTTTCCCAGGGCTGCTTTTTTTCTGCCGGGTAAGCCATGTATTTAGCCGTGATTCCCTCGCGGCTCTGTTCCTTTGCCAAAGCGTATTTGCGCAACTGCTCGGGTGTCATTTCGTCGATGTTCATATTTCTCCAATCGTAGACATGGGTGTGCCGCCTGATGGACGCTCGCTGCCTACCTGCGAACGCCCACCGGACGGCACATCAGACGGGAAAAGGGGCGCGGTTGCCCGCACCCCCTAAGTTGGTTATTTGCTTTCCGAGACGGTCTTGGTCGTGCCGGTCGTGGTGTCGTAAATGAACTCACGGATGCTGTCACCGTCGTAGTAAGACGATGCAAGGCACTTGATGGTCGGCGTGTACATAACCATGTCAGCGTTGTTGTACTGAATGTCATCGCGCTCGGTAATAACGCCGTTCGGGATGATGGTGCGCTTGACCTCGGTGTCGCTCACGATGGAATCAAACACATAGACGTGTGCGCCGTTGAAGTTCTTGTTATGGCGAACAACAGTAACGCCCTTAGCGTTAGTGGTTACGTTGTCATCACCAAACACGGCCTTCAGGACAGCTTCACGAGATTCCAAGAACGGAACCTGCGCAGATTCGCTATAAGAGGTCATCGGGGAAGCGATAGTTGAACCGCTCCAGTCGGTGTAATCTTCGGTGTCGGTGTCAGTTGTGATCGTGACACCATCCTCACCAATGTAGCCCAGCGATTTCAGGACAGAGCCGGTCGCACCGCAAAGGGCTTCGAGCGTCTTGGTCATATCCTCATACACTGACGGGTCGGTGTTAGCCGGAGCAATGCAGGCATAGCCGCCTTCGCGGCC
>CAVEUW010000148.1:0-658 GCA_963619015.1 Senegalimassilia sp.
TGTATGATTTCGCCAGCCCTGTAACAGGGGAAATGACGCTGTACGCTAAATGGAGCATCAACTCCTACGAGGTGGTATTTAACACAGGCGACGGCAGCAGCGTTAAGCCTCAAACGGTGCAGTACGGCAGTTGTGCAGAGCAGCCCGCAAACCCCACGCGCCAGGGTTATGTGTTTAAGGGCTGGTACGCCGATGAAGCCTGTACTGTGATGTTCGATTTCGCAAAGCCCATCGAAGGCGAAACCCAGGTATATGCCAAGTGGGCGAAGCTTGTAACGGTGCAGTTCGATTCCAACGGCGGCAGTGCGGTAGATTCGGTTCAACTTGAAGAAGACACTGCTTTGGGTAGCCTGCCTTCTACCACGCGCGAAGGTTATACCTTTGAAGGCTGGTTTAACGGTACGACTGCAGTAACTGCCGAAACCACCTTCAGCGAAGATGCAACGTTAACGGCAAGCTGGACTAAGAAGGAGGAGCCTGATCCGACGCCTGAGCCTGAGCCGACTCCAACGCCGACGCCTGAGCCTACGCCGACGCCGACGCCTGATCCGACGCCTGAGCCTACGCCAACGCCGACGCCTGATCCGGCACCCACGCCTGATCCTGATCCTGAGCCTGATCCTGATCCTGAGCCTGATCCTGATCCTGCGCCCACGCC
>CAVEUW010000148.1:668-2797 GCA_963619015.1 Senegalimassilia sp.
GCCCGATCCTGCACCCACGCCTGATCCGACTCCGACGCCCGATCCGACCCCGACGCCTGAGCCTGAAGACGAGGGAAACAACGACGGCACTGAAGACACTGGTAATGACGATAGCGATAAAAACGATACTATAGTTGACAACACCAATGACGATGAAGGCGGCAGCAATAGCACCAGCAGCAAAGCTAAGAGCACCGCTGGTGGTAAAACCACTATAGCCGCAACGGGCGATAATGTACCGCTGGCAACTGTTTTGTTGGCAGCGCTATCTTCGCTAGCTGCCGCAGCAATTGCAACAAACCGCCGCAGCAAGCGCGATTAGCTACCACGGCGCACTGCAACTGGCGGCAGCTGCAGTGCGCAACTACTTGCCACGGCAATTGCAACTGGCCGCTGCAGCAATTACATCCAGCCGCCACGATAAGCGTAGTCAACTCTCACGTTTATCCCAATCAGGTGCGCCCTGCCCCATTCAACCACTTAGGAGGCGTTTTTCTTGTCCTGGGTTATTGCAGCATTCGCCTCGGCGTTTTTCGCCGGCATCACATCGATTCTTGCTAAATGCGGCATCAGAACCACCGACTCTGATATCGCCACCGCACTACGCACATGCGTTGTCTTGGTGTTTGCGTGGGTGATGGCCGCGGTTGCCGAGCCGCTTGATGCTATTGCGAACATCAGCGGCGAGTCGTGGCTGTTTTTGGTGCTGTCGGGCCTGGCCACGGGCGGGTCGTGGATTTGCTACTTCAAAGCGCTTTCGGTCGGCGACGTGAACAAAGTGGTGCCCGTCGACAAGATGAGCACCGTCCTTGCCGTGCTTTTGGCCATCGTGCTGTTCGGCGAAACCAGCAACCTTGCGGTGAAGCTGGTGGGCACCGCCGTTATCACGCTGGGAACCTTCCTGATGATTGAGAAGAAGCAGACTGACAGCGGGCAAGGCAACAAGGGCTCGCAAGCCAGCGACGGGCAGCAGGACAAGGGCTCGCAGGCCGGCGACAGCGGGCAAGGCGACAAGGGCTCGCAGGCCGGCGGGCGACAGGACCGCGCGTGGCTAGCTTGGGCCATCGGAGCTGCGGTGTTTGCGGCGCTGACCTCGGTGTTGGCGAAAATCGGCATCACGGGCGTGGAATCGAACCTGGCCACCGCCATTCGCACGTGCGTTGTACTGGTGATGGCTTGGGCCATTGTCGCCATGAAAGGCAAGCTCGGGCAGGTAGCAAGCGTGCAGCGTGGCGAACTTGGTTTCCTGGCGGCATCGGGCTTGGCCACCGGCGCGTCGTGGTTGTTTTACTACTACGCTATCGCCGCAGGTCAAGTAAGTGTTGTGGTGCAAATAGACAAGCTATCCATCTTGGTTTCAGTGGCGTTCGCCTACTTCGCCTTCAAAGAGCGCCTGACGCGCCGCGGCGCATTCGGGCTTGCGCTCATCGTGCTCGGCACCGCCGCAATGGCCTGGTGGGTGTGAGCACTCACGACAAGCCTGAAAAATCCGCGTCCAAGCCGCAACGGCCTGGCGAACATAAGCACTCACGACAAGCCTAGGCAGAATCCGCATCCAAAACCGCAAGCCTAGTGGACATGAGCACCCACAAGCCACTCCCCCTTCGACACTTGTATAATGATTATTGCAAATGTATTGCACTTTGCTATAACGCACCTAAAGAAAGCGTCGCAGGCTATGATCGAAATCCCCACTTCAACTCATGCTGAAACACCTCAAGGCGCACCGTTTATCGTCGATAGATGTCCTTTTCGACCCGGTGAGCAAATCGATTACGAAGTGCTTAGCCTTGATGACGACAAAGTTTTCAACTGGCCGATGGTATATATCCTGGCCAATAAAGACTCTGCCTACGTTGGGCAAACCACAAGCGTCGCTTCGCGCATGACCCAACACGGCGCCAACGAAGAAAAACAGGACTTCGACACCGTCAACGTCATTTTTAACGAAGAATTCAACACATCGGTCATCACCGACTATGAGCACCGACTTATCGGTTACATGCATGCCGACGGCCGCTATAAACTCACCAACAAAAACGATGGCATGACCGACACCAATTATTTCAGCAAAAGCGTTTACTCGGACATGTTCGACGAACTTTGGGAAGAATTGCGGAACCTAGAGC
>CAVEUW010000149.1:0-2780 GCA_963619015.1 Senegalimassilia sp.
GTCATGAAAGCCGAGGGGCTCGTGCTGGATTACACGTGGGTCGAGTTGGAAGCCACTTGCGGCTAGGCGGTTGCGGCTGCGTGGATGGCAACTGTAAAGGATAGGCATATCGTATTTCTCGGCCATCTTGTTGATGGCGGTGAAAAGGCTTAGGAAGTTCTTTTCGGTGTCTATGTTCTCCTCGCGGTGGGCACTCAGAAGAATATATTTGCCCTTCTCAAGGCCGAGACGTGCGTGAATATCCGAAGCCTCGATTTCAGCAAGGTTATTGTGCAAGACTTCGGCCATAGGAGAGCCCGTAACATACGTTCTCTCTTTCGGAAGTCCACATTCTGCAAGATACCTGCGAGCGTGCTCAGAATAAGCCATATTCACATCGGAAATAATGTCCACAATCCTGCGATTAGTCTCCTCGGGCAGGCATTCATCCTTGCAGCGGTTGCCGGCTTCCATATGGAAGATAGGGATATGGAGACGCTTGGCGCCGATGACGCTGAGGCAAGAATTGGTGTCGCCGAGAACGAGAACAGCATCGGGCTTGGTCTGGGCGAACAACTTATAGGAACAGTTGATGATGTTGCCACAGGTGGCTCCGAGGTCATCGCCTACGGCATCCATATAGACTTCCGGCTCGGCAAGTTTCAGATCACGAAAGAATATGCCGTTAAGGCTATAGTCGTAGTTCTGACCGGTATGGGCAAGGATAACGTCGAAATATTTGCGGCACTTGGTGATGACGGCAGCAAGACGGATTATCTCGGGACGTGTACCTACGATGATGAGAAGTTTAAGTTTCCCGTTGCCCTTGAAATTTATATCTGAATAGTCAAATTTAGGTTGCTTTTCCATACGCTGATTTTATTTGAACACGAATTGTTATAATCGAATTTTGTACGAACACAGATTGCTCGGATAAGCCGGATTTCCCCCGACCCTTGTTAAACAACTATTCTTAGTTTCTCCAATTCTTTAGAACTGCCGAAGTTGTATAGTAAACCAAGCTTATATCCTGTGGCATGAAGATAATTGTAAACTTGTGAACGGTGAGCGTCATCAAGTGCACTTACCGCCTTTAGTTCTACGATTATCTTATCAAAGCAGACAAAGTCGGCTTTGTAAGTTTGCTTTAATTCTACACCGTCATAGATGATTTTCAGCTCCTTCTCACGCACATACGGAATATTACGTCTACGGAACTCTATTTCTAATGCTTCTTGATATACTGCTTCAAGAAAACCATGCCCTAACTTGTTGTAGACATGGAAGGCAGCTCCGTTTATGGCATAAGTGAGTTCACTGTATAGTAACATATCCGTACAATCAGTATTATCCGTGTTCGTTTATTTCTTCTCTACTAGATCGAAGTATGTATCCGGTCTGTTCGAGTCGAACACCTCATTGCAGTACATCACCGTCACCAAATCTTCCGTATCGGAGAGGTTAATGATGTTGTGGGTGTAGCCCGGGAGCATGATGACGGACTGTATCTTGTCGCCACTTACTTCGTAGTTGAGCACTTCGTCGGTGCCTTCCTTACGAAGCTGGATTAGTCCATGACCCTTAACCACGATAAATTGCTCCCACTTAGTGTTGTGCCAATGCTCACCTTTGGTGATACCCGGTTTGGAAATGTTGATGCTTACCTGCCCGCAGTTGAGGGTATGCACTAATTCCGTAAAAGAACCGCGAGCATCCACGTTCATCTTCAAGTCGAAAATAGCTTTCTCCTTGGGCAGGTAACTTAGGAACGTGCTGTACAGACGCTTGGCGAAAGAGTCGGCGGGTATTTCGGGGATAGTCAACGTCTTGGGCATCTCGGCGAACTTGCGGAGCAAATCTACAATTTCACCCAACGTTGCTTTGTGGGTGACGGGGCAATAGCAGTAACGGCCAACTTTTTCAGAACACAGATTGCTCTGATTACACAGACTTTCAGACCCGCCCTTATCTGTTAAATCCGTGCTATCTGTGTTCGCTTTCCCCATGGGTATTACATCGAGTCCATCGAATTCGCAGCGGTGTTCCTCCCCTTTCAGTGCCGCAATCATCTCCTCCACGAGGTCATCGATGTAGAGCAGTTCGAGCTCCACGCTCGGGTCGTTGACGGTGATGGGCAAGTCGTTGGCTATGTTGTTGCAGAAGGTAGCTACGGCACTGTTGTAGTTCGGGCGACACCATTTGCCGTAGAGGTTAGGGAAACGGTAGACAAGCACTTTAGCTCCCGTCATCTTGCCGTATTCCAAGAAGAGGTCTTCGCCCGCTTTCTTGCTTCGACCGTATTCGCTGTTTCCGAAGCGCCCCGCGAGGGATGCCTGTTGCGAGCTGGAGAGCATCACGGGACAGGTGTTGCCATGCTTCTTGAGTGTATCGAGCAATGTGGAGGCGAAACCGAAGTTGCCCCGCATAAACTCGGCCGCGTCTTTCGGGCGGTTTACACCAGCTAGGTTAAAGACGAAGTCGCAGTCGCGGCACCACGCATCAAGTTGTTCGGGGGTGGAGTCGAGGTCGTACTCAAAAACTTCGTCTACCTTGAGGTCGCCGTAGCAACGGGCCTTGCCCTCCTTTATATTGTTGAGTTGAGCACAAAGGTTTTTCCCCACAAAGCCTTTGGCCCCTGTTACTAAAATCTTCATATTATTCAGAACGATAATCGCGAGCCTTAGCGCGAGACTGGAGACCGAGGTCTTCACGAATGAAATTGAGCTTCAGCAGAAGCTCCTTCATTCCCTCGACATCGAGGCGGCGGGTATTGTGCGAGTGGTATTCCTCCACCTGCTCGA
>CAVEUW010000150.1:0-2741 GCA_963619015.1 Senegalimassilia sp.
CTCGCGCCTTCTAAAGGCCACTGTTCGGGGCTTCCCAGCTTCTCTGCGTTCCAACCGGGCGCGTACATTAGAGCGCCGCCAGACTGCCCAGAAATACAGTGCTGATGATTGCCAGCACCGCATAGCCGGCTAACAGAATCGCGCCTACTTCCAGCGCGGTTTTTGCCGACTTATCGAACGGTGGTACAATCGGAGCGGGTGCTTCCCCGCATCCAATTCCCAAGTGACCACTGCGCTTGCTTTGAACCTGTGCGGTGGTCATCCTGTTTCTAGTTGCCATTTCACTTCCTGCTTTCTTTCGACGTAATCCGCGAGTTTCGCGGTCTGAATCTTGCGAGTGTTGCCGATTCGCAAATACGGTGGCGGGTCTGCGCTATTGAGCCACCTGGTTACCTCTTTCTGGCTCACACCCACGTATTCAGCGGCTTCGCTAACGGTCAGGTACAACGGTGTCATACTCACCTCCCTTCGCTGTCTGCATCGCCCCGGTAGCAACGTCCACCTAAGTTAGGAGGTACTTAGTCACTACGAGCAGAAAGGATTCACAAGGCGGTGGACGCTGCCACCGAGACGATGCTGTAGCGTTTTCGCTACTTCACAAAGTCGCCGACCGAGCAACCAAAAAGGTCTGCGGCCTTGATGACTTCTGACCACCAGAAATCTGACTGACCGTAGACCTTATTGCGGATTGCTTGGCTGCTGATGCCAAGGTTTACCGCTAGCAGCTCGTAGCTGTTGCCCGGCTGCTCTACCCACTCTTGCGCCTTCTGCGCGAGGGTAGACCTGCTGTTTAGTTCCATGTGTTACCTCCTTTCTGTGTGCTTCAGGGCTGTATGCCCGTACCAGCCCACTTCGTGAGTGGGCTGACCGGGGATGCAACTACGCTAACAGTTCGTGTGCTGCTGCAATGTCTCTACGAAGTTCGTCGGTGGTGTTACGAATCTCACCAATCTCGTCAATTACTCCGCACAACTTGTTGCCAAGTTCTGGGTCGATGCCGTTTCTCAAACTGTCGGCAACAATTAGCAGGCCATTGATTGCATCGTTCATACCAACGTATGCGCTAAACAATTCTTCGCAGGTTTCTTTGGCTGCTTGCTGAATCTTCGGGGTTGTCATCTTGCTTTCCTTTCCTTTGCTCTACTCGCATATATGCGAGGTGACACCACTAAATATAGTGCTCGCATATATTTGAGTCAACTATTTTTTATAAAATTCTTGAAAGATTTTTTGGCAAGTGTTACGGTTGCCGCATTGATTAGGAGTTTTAGGCAGGTGGGCATCATGGAGTTTGGCGCGGTTTTCAACTACTATCTGATTGAGTTGGGCTTGACCGCCCGCGAGGTTGCCAAGCGTACCGGCTTCACAGAGCAGTACATCTCGCAGGTTCGCAAAGGCTCTGACCCCACCTTCGCCCGCGCCGTCGCAATCATCGACGCTCTAGGCGTTGACATTGACGAATTCGCCGACAAGTGCGCCGAAGATGAGTAGCCATGAGCATCCAAAAAAACAAAAACAAACGCGGCACAACCTACCGCGTGCGGGTTGTGATGGGTTACCAGTCTGACGGGCGTAGAAACGTCGAATCATCGACCTGGAACACCCTCCAAGAAGCACGCGACGAAGAAGCCCGCCTAAAGGCACTCGCTAAAGCCCTGCGCGGAAACGACGGCTCGATGCCGCTGGATGCCTACATCCAAGCGGTTTGGTGGCCTACCCTTACCGCCCTTGCCCCCGCATCACGCACAACATACGAGCGCGAGCTTCGCTTGCGCATCCTCCCGAACTTGGGCAAGCTAGCACTCCATGATATCCAGCGGGCTGATGTGCAACGAATGGTCGATAAATGCGCCACTGAAGCTGTCGCACGTAAAGCTGTCGGAACCTTGCGAACCATCCTGAACGAAGCCAAGCACGATGGGCGCATCCTCACCAATCCAGCCGATGCACGCTTTCAGATGCCGCCTAAAGGCCGCAAACGCGACGAAGGCGTGGTAGTTACCCGCTTTGCCGACATGCGCCCTCTGCTGGACGCTGCGCGACGCTACGAGCGCGAGGAAGGCTTTGACACGCCTTTGCTGCTCATGCTCACGGGTATGTTAATGGGCTTGCGTCCCGAAGAACGCTATGCGCTCGATTGGGAAGCTTTCAGCGCGGATATGACCACGTGCGACATAACGCAGGCTTTCACCAACGCGAGCAAAGCCGAAGGCGGCAACCACCTAAAGGTGCCGAAAACAACCGGCTCGATGCGCACTGTGCCGGTGCCTGACATGGTGCGCCAGGAACTTGCGCCGCGTCGCACAACGGGTGCGGTGCTGTTGGGTGCTGCTGGTGAACGCCTAACACCATCGACCGCTGGAAACCGCGTGCGAAGGTTTTACAAGTGGGCGCACGATCATAAATTGCAGCTTCCATACGTCACCGCCGAAAACATGCGCCACAGCTATGCAACCAGCTACCTACACGCAGGGGGCAACATCGAGGACTTGTCTCGCATCATGGGTCACAGTGACATTAACACAACCTATCGGCGATATGTGCGCCCGTCCGTTGATGACCTCTCGCGTGCCGCAGCTTCAATCGTCGCTGTCTAAAATCTGTCACCATTCTGTCCACAGCCGATGAAATCATTTGAGCCGTTTTGAGCCGTTTTGGGCGTTTTCCGGCAACATTCGACAACCCGCTTTTGGGCACAAAAATAGCCCCGACCTGCGATAATGCAAGCCGGGGCTTATTTG
>CAVEUW010000151.1:0-2727 GCA_963619015.1 Senegalimassilia sp.
CCACCACGTAGCGTACGTGGAGAACTTAAAGCCCTTGGTGTAGTCGAACTTTTCAACAGCGCGAATGAGGCCCAAGTTGCCTTCCTGAATAAGGTCCAAGAACAGCATGCCGCGGCCAACATAACGCTTAGCAATGGAAACTACCAGACGCAGGTTTGCCTCAATAAGCTGCTGTTTTGCATCCAAACCAACCTGCTCGATGCGGCCCAAACGACGCTTTTCGCGACGGTCAAGCTCACGGCCCTCTTCTTCAGCAGCGTCAAGTTCGGCCATTGCAGCCACGCCAGCCTCAATTTTCATGGCCAGGTCAATTTCTTCGGCAGCGGTAAGCAGCGGAACCTTGCCGATTTCCTTCAGATACATGCGAACCGGGTCGCCCGTAAGCATAGTGACATTAGCAGCCTCGTTGCGCTTGCGAGCAGAGGAACGCGTCTTTTTCGACTGAATTTTAGGAAGCGAAACGTCAGAGGCGGCCTTCAGCTCTTCCTCAGGGATACCCGCGAGCAGGTCTTCTTCCTCGCCGTCTTCGTTGACAGTGCCTTCGACCTTTTCCTCGGCGGGTGCCTCGTCGGCGGTAATGTCGGAGTCGGCTACTTCAACGTCTTCGATATTTTCAACACCCTCGTCAAGTTCATCAGGGTCTTCGTTGGCTTCGTTTGTAGTTGCAACCTCTTCCGTTGCGGCCTGCTCGACAATTTCCTCAGCGGCTTTTGCCTTAGATTTCGAGCTTTTCTTTGCCTTGGAAGCAGATGCTTGGTTCTTCGAAGCTTGAGCCACGTGTTCTTCCTTTCGACGGTAATTGCGCCGGGGAGTTATTCCTGAAAAAGGGCGCAAAAATGCAAGCAAATATGATACTACGGAAAAACAGTTTATGGAAGACCCAAATTTCCCACCTGACCGGGATTTTGCAAAAAATTTGCTACAGCAAATCGTCCGGGTCGATATCGACCGCCACATTCACCCATTTGTCGGGCTTACGGCTACGGAAATACGGTAGCAAAACACCGCTTAAATCTGCCTGTTCAGGCGCCTTTACCACCACATGATATCGATACGTGTTGCGAAGCTTTGATAGCACGCACGGCGTTGCCGGAAGCACCGACCAACCTTCGCCACCAAAATCGTGAACGACCTGTTCAAGGCCACGCTGAATCTCGCGCGCGAGTGCCGCCACATCAGACTCGTGCGCCCCCCACACAAGCACGTTTGCCATACGCACATAAGGCGGATAGCCTAACAGCTTTCGTTTTGGCAGCTCATCACGAAGGAACAGCGCGCGGTCGTAGCGGGCAGCAGCGCGAATAGGTGCCGCGTCGGCCTCGTAAGTTTGCACGAGCACTCGACCAGCAAGTTCTGCACGTCCAGCACGCCCGGCAACCTGTTCTACCAGGTCAAAGGTGCGTTCGTGAGCACGGAAATCGGGTAGTTGCAATTGCGTATCAGCATTGATAACGCCAACCAAAGTCACATCATCAAAATCAAGCCCTTTAGCAATCATTTGCGTTCCCAAAAGCACCGCAGCATCGGCGGCTGCAAATTGGTCAAGCAAGCGCTGATGGGCGCCTTTGCCAGACGTTGTGTCGGCATCCATGCGAATAATAGGCACGCCCGGACCAACACCAGGCAAGCTATCGAGCAGCACGCGCAACTCGTCTTCCACACGCTGCGTACCAGCGCCGAATTTCTTCAAATAGGGGCTGCCGCACTTTGGGCAAACAGCCGGCGTAGCTGCGCGATGTCCACAATGATGGCAGGTCAAAAAGTTACCGCGTTCGTGATACGTTAGCGAAGTATCGCAGTGTGGGCATTTCGGCACAAACCCGCATTCACGGCACAGCAAAAACTTGGCGAAACCACGCTGATTCAACAGCAAAACAACTTTATGGCCTAAAGAAAGTTCCTGCTGAATGGCCAATTTCAGTGCCCCGGAGAACATCGAACGAGACCCAGAGGTAAATTCGTTGGCCATGTTCACCACACGCACTTCGGGCATGGGCTTACCATTGGCGCGCTCGGGCAGACACACCTTGTGCCAACGCTCGTCTTTAGCGCAGCGGTACAACGATTCTATGGAAGGCGTAGCGCTACCAAGCACAACAGCGCCACCGGATCGACGCGCCATCCAAACGGCCACTTCACGAGCATGATAGCGCGGTGCACTATCCTGTTTGTAGCTACCCTCGTGTTCCTCGTCGATAACGATAAGCCCCACGTTTGCAAGCGGAGTAAACAGCGCGCTTCGAGCCCCCACCACAACGCGCGCAGCGCCCGAGCGAATGAAATCCCATTGGTCGTAGCGCTCGCCTGCCGACATGCGGCTGTGCATAACCGCCACCGTATCGCCAAAGCGTGCGCGAAAGCGGCCGACTGTTTGCGGGGTAAGTGAAATTTCGGGAACAAGAACAATGGCAGTACGACCTGCGGCAAGAACGTTTTCGATAGCGCGAAGGTACACCTCGGTTTTGCCCGAACCTGTAACACCGTCAACCAAAACGACGTTTCCGCATTTGGCGCTTACAGCGTCATCAATTGCGGCAAGCGCTTCTTTCTGACCTGGGGTAAGCACAGGACGGTTTGCTGAAGCATTCGCGTTAGCATCGCATGCGCCTGCCGCAGTAGTCGCAGCACTCGCAGCACCTGCAGCGCTCGCAACACTCGCAGCCGCAACGCCGCGCATACGTCGGCGATGCTCAATACGCACAACGTCTTTCGCCTCAAGCGCTTTAA
>CAVEUW010000152.1:0-2701 GCA_963619015.1 Senegalimassilia sp.
TGGACGCGCTGAAACCCGCCCGCGTGCTGCTCTACGGCGGCAACGTGGGCTTCGATTTCGGCGCAACGGAACTAATCGAGTACAAAGCAGGAGGTTTCCATGGGCGGTAGAGGTTCTGTGTCGGCTACAAACAGCACGGCTTCTGTTTCGACCAGCAAGAACACCAAGAGCGCAGCAAGCGGCATCACAGGCGCCTTCGCTGTCGGTCGCAACGTCTACTATGAGCGTGATGGCAAGCTGTACACCGCCACCAAGAGCGAGTACAAGCGCGGCAAGGGCACGGCCATCTCAGGCATGGACTTGTCCACCATGCGCCGCATGCAGCGCTCAACCGGCAAGAAGATTGAGGAGCTGTAATGGGTGGACGTGGAGGAAGCTCGGCTAGCGCGAAGCGCGGGGGAACAGCGAGTTCCGACATTGGGGAGCATAATTTCTTTATGGCTACGGCTGTTAATTTTGAAAGTACAACTAGACCAGACAGAGAGCCGGACTTCGTGTCTGATTCTGGGTCTGAATACTGGTATACCAAGGATGGAGTTGTTCGAGGAGCGAACCATTGGATTGATGTGGCATCGTGTCAGTGGTTCCTCGATGGAAGAGACGGTTTAGGCAGCGACGATTACGAGTTCCTTAGTTCGAAGCGATACGGGAAGGCGAAATGGTCAGATTTTGAGCCAGTTTCTAATGATTACGAAGTTACTTATTACGCACTTGGCAATTCGCTACCCAAAACCCTTGGCAAGCCGAGTAGCGTTAACAAAGATGCAATTGGCCATACTTATGCTGAATACAAGCTTAAACCGAGTATGTTGGCTAACGGCAAAATAAAAATTGGTGATGCTGAAATCCCGTTTCGGCATTATGGGGAAATCAAATATAAAGACGGTTTTTTTGCATATTCATTCGGCAATCGCAAAAAATATTTAGAGGAACTTAAGAAGCGAGGATGACATGGGTGGACGCGGAGGAAGCTCGGCGAGCGCTCACGGCGTATTGGGTGAAGCAATAGACGTATTTACCCATGGGCAGTACAGTGCTATTCGCGATGCTGCCAAAGGCGAAAGCGGCAGTTGGATTTCCAGCAAAGACCAAGAGTACGCCAAGGCGCTGATGGCAGCTGTCGAAAAGGGCGGTGCTCCGATAGACCTCACCCGTACTGAGACACGAAAGAATGGCAACATACCCGCTGTTGGGGATTCCATCGACTTCACTCTTTCCTCTGCGTCAACCAGAAAAGATTGGGCTAAGGCGATCGCTAAAGAGTCAGTGGTTGGCATGGGGGCAAATATAAATGCAGAGGATTACGATGAGCAATTAAGAGCCCCTGTTGTCGCGTACTCAATCAAAGGTCAGACGAAGTATGTGAAGGCGAACAGCAGAGATTACGCCAGTCAAAAAGAAGCTATTTTCTCCGGCAAGTACAAAGTGGCAAAAGTAAGCAAAGAGACTTTTGACACAGGCATAGTGGTCGCCAAAGCGGAAAACAGGATTACCCCGAAGCAGTACGCCAAAAAGTACGGTATGGCAATAAGCACGTTTACCAGCAAAAAGGGTACAGCAATGTACCAAATCGGTGAAAATGGCAAACCTGGCTCCAAAACATACCCAGTAGGCAGCACTATCCTCGATGGATACAAGCCAGTAACCCTTAAACGAGACATCTACCATGTGGAGCTCTCCAAGCGATAATCGCTGCATGCGGCAGGGTGTAAAAGCTAGTAGCGGCTCCCTGGCGTGCGGATGGCCCCCTCCGGCGGATAACGGAACTCCACGCGGCGGCCTTCCCTGGTCAACAGCTCCGCAGCTGCGCGGGCATTGGCATTAGCGACGCCGAAGTAGCCTTCTTCGCGCCCAGATTGGTCGTACATCGCTTGATCGCGGTAGTACGTGATGGGCACGCACGCCGCATTGCGGCCTGCTTCGCGCTCTACGGACTTGACCGTATCGAGCGCGTACAGCGCCATTTCGCGCTGCACATCCAAGGCGCTGGACAGCAGCTCCCAGGCATCGCCCGGGGCTTCGCCATCGTAACCCTCGTGCTCCCACCGCTTGACGGTGCGCACGTTGACGCTCAAAGCGTCTGCCAGGGCTTGCTGGCTATAACCAGCCTGCTCGCGCATGGCTCGGAACTGGGCTTTGGTCATCTAGTCCACCTCCACCCAGCGGTGGTGGACTGTGTACATGTGGCGGACAGTGTAGCAGCTGTCATCTGCCTGCGCAGTGCGTCGCGCGGCGAATGCGTAGGCATCGTCCTCTTCGGCGAAGACAGCGATGTCGGTCACTCCCCAGACCTCTGCAGGACCACCATCCTCGATGTACACCTTGACAGACTGGACGATGAAGCACTCGCCGCTCTCCTTGATGACAGGCTCAGTAGGGAACCTGCTCACCTTGTCGAGGATTTCCTGGTCTGTGATCTTGTTGAATTTGGGTTCCATTTGCGGTCCTTCCTCTGAGGTTGGGGAGGTCTTTACCTCCGTTGACATCGAATACTATAAGTCACCTTTAGTGACATTGCAAGCGAAAACTTAAAAGAATTTTTGGAGTTGGTTCGCAATGGCATTAACCAAGCCACCCGGCATCGAATCAGACAGCTTCAAGTCCGCCAAGTGGGACGAGCTGACGCAAGACCGCGACTTTTCGCAGTCCGATGCGCCCGCGCTGTCCCTGCTGTGCCAGTGGTACAAGCTCGCGCAGCAGG
>CAVEUW010000153.1:0-584 GCA_963619015.1 Senegalimassilia sp.
GGCTGAATGCGGGTTCGGCTATCGTGTATCTGCGTTTCAAGACGGCCATGCATTGATTCTGAGCGCATTGTTTAGGTTTCCGGAGCAGCCCCCTGCGCTATCTGCGGCTAAGGTTGAAGCGAGACGCAATCGCGTACGGGACATTCAAGACAAGTCGGCCCCAAATTTCGGTAGCGTTTTTTCTCGGTCGTCCAGTAGGGCCATGAAGCTTATCCGTAAAAAGGGTCTCTCCTTTGGTGGTATTAGTTTTTCACGTAAAACGAACAATTGGTTATTGAACAACGGTGGCACATTTGACGATGCAATCGCTGTTCTTGAAAGGGCAAAAGCGGTGAATAGGCTGTTTGGTAAAAAGGCTAAGCTTGAGGTTCGCGTCTGGAGATGATCTAAACAGTGAGCTCAAACAATAGCGGCGCTAGGAAGGGCAGGCGGTCTGGCTTAAAGGGCGCTGTGTTGATCCAGTTCGGCTCTAAATATATAAACGTGGCGCTCACCCTTGTGGTGACCATGATACTTGCGCGCATTCTCACGCCCGATGAATATGGCGTGATGGCGGTCGTCAGCGTGTTTCTGGGCTTGTTTGC
>CAVEUW010000153.1:682-2656 GCA_963619015.1 Senegalimassilia sp.
GTTTGCCGTGGTAGCAAATGTGGGAATCGGGGCCGCCGTCGTGCAGTACCGCGACCTAACGGATGAGGATTGTAGTGCTTTAATGACGTTCACGGCTATTTTCGGAGTCGTGTTAGCACTAGTCTTTTGCGGCCTTTCGCTTCTGGTGGCTATGCTTTATGGCAGCGCCGAGTACGTGCCGCTGATGTGTTTGGCTTCGCTTTCGGTTGTGTTCGGTGCGGTAAATATGGTACCGAACGGTATATTGCTTCGTGACCGGATGTTCCTAACTTCCGGCGTCCGACTCATCGTGACATCGTTCGTTTCTAGCCTAATTGCAATCATACTGGCCCTTAAGGGTTGGGGCACTTATGCATTGGTGCTTAATACTGTTTTACAGAGTTTTTTTGTGCTCGTGTGGAACCTTGTGGCGGCGAGCATCCCCATTGGCCGGATTGCCATGAAGGAACCGTTACGGAAGATTATGAAATTCTCTCTGTTTCAGTTTCTGAGTCAGGTTCTGCAATATTTTATTCGCAATCTTGACAATATGCTTATTGGCGCGGTGATGGGGTCGACCGCACTGGGATTTTATGACAAGGCCTATAAACTGGCCAAATACCCAATCGAGATCGTTCCTAATACTATTAATCCGGTATTGAAGTCGTTTTTCTCTGTTGCGGAAGGCGACCTGAGCAAGATATATGATCTTTTTTTTAAAGTGGAGAAGGTAATGTCGGTCGTTGGCGTGCTCATCAGTGTGATGTTTGCATTGTGCGCCCCTGAACTTGTCTGGCTCTTTTTCGGAGATCAGTGGGGTGGGTCGGTCGTTCCATTTTCTATTCTGAGCGTAAGCATCGTGTTCCAAATGATGAATTACATGGTGTTCTCGGTGCTTGAAGGGCTGAAACGGACTGACTATTTATTTCGTCATACTCTTATTACAAGTGTCATGATGGCCATGCTGTTGGTTGTCGGGCTCTGGATAGGGAGCCTGGAGGCTATGTCGGTGGCCGCAAGTGCATATTTTATTTTCAGCTCGGTTCCTTTTGTCTATTTTGTTGTGCATAAGGGCTTCGGCAAAAGTGCCTTAGGCTACCTACGTGGTTTCGTGCCTGAGTTTTTCGCTGGGCTGGTAACGGCCGCAGTGGTTATCGCGGTAATGCAGTTTTTTCCAGAAACGGGAATGGTTTCGCTGTTGGTAAAAGGCTTTGTTGGGTGCGGCGTGTATTTGTTGCTGATATGGCGGCTGGGACAATTGAAATACCTGAAGATGCTGGTGAAGAGGAAGTGAGGGTTTTGCACAAACTCCGCGGGAAATATTATTCGAGTTGAGCAAAGCTGCGGTGATATTGCTTAGTCGGATCAGGCGTGCGCGACATTTTCACCCGCAAAAGAGGCCTTGCAGCATAGGTGACGGTAAAGTTTAAGCATCAGGGCGCGAACGCGAAGTGCCCATTCATGATTATTTCGGTGGCAATGGCGCTGACTTATCGTTGATCTAAAGCGTTGAGAAGATGGTGTCTTTCGCTCTCTTGAAGGGTTTTGAGGGATTGTGCCGAGTTCTTCGAGGCGATTGATGCTGGAGTATAGGGCGACTTTAGAATTAGGAAAGCCTAGGAGGACCGCGAGAAACAAGTTGAATCCGTCAAGAACTCCGGCGAGAAATTTGTTGGCGAGCATATTAAAGGCTCGGTGGACGCTATCGTCGCTAATACTTGAGAAATGTTCAGAGATGTTTCCTCGGATTTGCAATCGGTTTGGAATCTTTTTAGCCTTGCGCTCGTTGCGCGTATTTTATACGTAAAAGAAAGGTGCGGAGATGGATAAAAGGCCATAAAAGCTGTTGCGGCGCGGGTTTATATGGGGCTTCGGAGGTCTGAGTGGGGTGCGCCAAAGATCCGCGTTGCTTTGACCGCCGCGGAGAAGAAAGAGGTCGAAAAGCTGTGGGGGGGGGTATGGTCTAAGCCCAACTACAGATGGCATGAACACTAT
>CAVEUW010000154.1:0-2647 GCA_963619015.1 Senegalimassilia sp.
TGTCGATGGCGAAGGCAAGTGAACCATTGGTTGGGGTCACTACGTCCGTCGTCACGTCGCTGTCATATCCCTCAAACCACATGACGATGGTATAACGGATAATGCTCTCGCCCGGCAAGACTAGATCCTGTTTGTCGAAGACAGTAAAGAGATCGCTTTGCCAGTCGGAGAAATTTGTGCACAAGGCGCTAGTCTCGGGGTTCGAGGAGTTCTTGTCTCCGACAAACTCCGGGAGCGCGGTTCCAGTCGTGGTCCTAGGATAGGCATAAGTCGTCTGGTTATGGGTGGGTAAAGCCGCACTTGCGGAATGATAAGTATTTTCGTACACCCGTATCCGGACGAACTTCTCTAAAGACACCGATTGCACATTGCCTTCATCGTCATAAAGATTATCGGGCAAGATGTTCTTGGTGCAGTAGTACTTAATGGAGTAGGCGACATCCTCGCTGGAGACGTTGCGCACGTAGAAGGTGTAATTGAAATACACCCCGGTGCTGTCGTCTTCGCTACTCTGCTCGCCGACAGCGGCCTTAGCGACCTTCTTCGCGTACATGACATCATCATAGTTGTCCGTGGTGATGTCGCTATCGAGAATCGAGGCACTAGGCAAGTTGTCCGCGGTGATGCAGGAGGTGGAGGTCATGCCACCGACGTTTAGATAAGTGCTCGGCGTCTGGAGATCGGTCCCGCGACTATTGATCGAGAGGATCTCACCCATCTGCAGAGAAGCGTCTTCATCGTTATTAAGCTTAACGGTGAAGCTGCCGAAGTTCTGGCCGAGGAAAGCGATGATGCCCAAACTCAAAACACCAGCTCCCGTGATCCCGACAAGAGTCCATAAGGCGATGCGCCTTTTCTTTCTCTTGACGTAACTGGGGGTCGGAGGCTCGATTTGCTTGCCGTCCTGTTTAGGCGCAGCCTGGTTATCAGGCTTCGTCTCTTCAGGAGAGGAAGCGTTCTTCGGATCTTGGCTTTGTTCTTCCAAAACGACACTCCTTGTCTAAACGCAGTTAAAAACAAAATATCGGAATCTCACGTTTCCCTTCCCCGAGGCTTTCGCCTACCATCGGAACTATAGCGGGGAAGCGATACGATCGCTTCAGTTCTAGATAATAAAACCCAGTTGCCATCTTGGTTGCTTTTCTAGAACCTAGGCAACTGGCTACCCCCTGAAGGGCCCTCTAGCTTTGCGTCACCTGATTGCTCAGGCTTTGCTTTTTGCGGGGTAATCATACGGGGAGGCAAATTGCCTGTCAAGAATAATAAACCAAAAATAAAAGAAGGGGTATAACCCCTTCAACTTTTTTTCTCGAAACCGCTTATTCTGTTTTAGCGGTATCGCTAGAGTCCTCAGAACGGAGTTCCTTAAGGATTTCTTCTTTGGCTTGGCGCTTGGCTTCTTCGGTGATCGCGTCCTTCTCCTCTTTCGACAGCAGCGACTCTTTTTTCGTCGCGTAGAGGATGAGGTAGATGCCATCAACGATGAACAAGGCGATCGGAGGAAGGACGCAGATTAAGAAGAAGCCGGTCCTGTGGGTGCACATCCATCCGATCATGTCCGGATGGTAATCATACCATACAATTTTGTCAGAATCGCTGGCGGAGCTGTATCCGCAGGTGAGCACCATGATGGCCACGACCATGCAGAAGATGATAATCGCAAGCTCGATCACGCCAGCGACAATCAAGGTTAGTTTCTGTTTCTTATCCATAGAGTTACTAGCATCCACGCCTATTAAAAATAAAGACACGCGTGAATTGCTTTGCCTAGTTTATCACCAAATAAGCCTTTTTCTACAACAAATTGTCGTATCCCTTGACAGGCCAATTTAACAAAAACCCTTGCATTTGTGCTTGAAGCCCATATAATTCAACCGACTTTGAGGCGATTCGCCATCGCCCCCAAGCCCCCGCCGAAGGGCGGGAAAGGCCCGACAGCGTCGGGCGAATCCCATCGGAACGCCTCATTGCGCACCCCGCCGGAAACAGACGATCGGGGGCGCGGAAGGGAATTTTGAACAATGAAAAAATCAAAGAAACTAATGATCCTCGGCCTGAGCGCCGCGACCGCGGCCGTGGCCGCCACGGGCGCCGTCAGCTCCTTCGCGTGGTTCGCGACGAACAAGACGGTTACTGCTTCTGGTATGAAGGTCAAAGCGTTAGCGGAAGGATCCATCGTTATTGCGACCGGATCTTTGCCTAGCAATGGGACAAAATCAACTGATGTAAGCATGGCTACAACGGGGACAACCGAAATCTATGCTTCTACCCACATTAGTGGCTCCGATACTTTTACGGACTATTCGAGTGGTTTGAAAAGAGTTACCAACGCTGAAGACATCAACCCTGAGACTGGGACGGCTAAAAACTCAAGTGTTACTCTTTCGTATGGGGCGGCAAATAACGGAACGGGTGATGCGGCGACTCTATATTACAAAGATTTCACCGTTTATATCGCGGGAGACCGTCAGGCTTTTGCTGATCAAAAATTGTCGATCAAACTTTCTGGAACATTTGCTGAGGGGAAGACAATCAACAAAGCTGTTTCAGTAGATTTCTACGGCAAAGCTGTTACCGCCACATCGGATGTTATTTTTGGTGATTCTAACTATTTGGGGACGTTAAATGTCGCCGGAACAAAAAACAA
>CAVEUW010000155.1:0-2647 GCA_963619015.1 Senegalimassilia sp.
TCGACTCCTATGGGGTCGGTCAAGCAGCAAGCCTATCATTCAAAAGCCACTCACATTGCGCTCATAGCGGCGCATGCACTGGGCAATTGATGTTATGCAAAAATCGCTTTAGCCAACTAAAGCAAATTATCAATTTAGGGGGTGTTTTTGATAACAAAGCCTCGTTTTTACGGGCTAAGTGTTCAAAAATTGCCCCTGTTTTGAGCAATTAAGCACCTACTTAAAATTCCGTAAACCATGTGCCTTCGCCTATTTCGTTGGGTGTTCCGGCTCGTAGGCATACATAGCGCTTTATTCCGTCGGTGTAGTAGTAATTGGGGTATACCGCCATTCCTGACACAAAAACTATCGGTTCATCTGCCGTGCCCGTCTTGTCTTCGCTTTCTGTTTCAACCCACGTTATTGCGCCGCCTGCAATGTTCTGATGCGGTGTCCACTTGTAACCGGGGCGCGACAGCATGCCCGCTGGCTTATCCTCGATCGTAATACCTGCTTCGGCAATAACATCAGATGTATTTTTCAATTCCGCGATGCTATCTTTCAAGTTATCGATGCGCTCTCTCAAATCACTATTCACCGAGACCCGCCTCCGTTTCCAATTCTGCTACGACGCTTTCAAGCTCAGTCTGAGCTTCCGCTTTCGCTTTTTCCGCCGCTGCGTCGTCTTCGGCACGTTTTTTCAAATATTCGCTCAGTTTCACGCATCCACCTCCACTATCATTACAGGTTCACCCACAGTGGCTTTTCCGTTGCTTTTGACGTAAATCTTAACCCCGAGTTCCCAATTGTCGGTTTCTTTTGTTGTATTCGCAAACTCTACAACACCGCCGTTTTCGCAGTCTGACCACACAGGGCTTGTGTCTTTTGCGTTGTTGCTGACTTTTATCGTGCTTTCGGTTGCGTTAGTGATCTCGACTTGTATCTTGGCTTTTGCCGGCCTGTTTTGGGCGCTGCCAGTGTACGCAACAAATTCTAGCTCACGGTACGTCTTCGAAGGGTCGGGGAAGATATAGATTGTGTCCTCCGTTTCGTCGGACACGAGGGTGTCTGCCGCCACCCAGAAAGCGGGGCGGGGGCTGAACGCGAACGAGGAATTGGTGCTGCCGACGCCGCCGAAGCTGACCACGTACCGCGACTGCGACGCAGAATAGGCAGACCGCAACCACCAAATCGCAGCGGAGCCAGCGGTATTATACGCAATTCTCGCGGCATTCGCGTTTGTAGTATCTCGATGGGCTTTGAAAGCGTCAAGATAGCTCTCTCCCTCTCCAAGCGCTCCTGAACCGACTTCGGCTTCTGATAGCAGGAACACCTGACGCGCAATTTCGGTCATCTCGCTTGCGCCGTTCGGCAGCACCTTGATACTGCGCGTGACGATATGAGCCCGCATTTTTTCATCGAGACGTGATAAGTAACCGGCCTCGGCGTCGTTGAGCCAAGTGTCCATACCGCCGTTGATATATGTGCTATCGTTCGTTGGGTTGATGCCCCTGCTCGGTTCCGCTATCAGCTCACGGATAACAAGGACGTTACCGTTGCTGTCTTTCGCTAACGGCCAGTATGCGCACGTTGCCGCCACGCCGTCAGTGGTTTCTTCGTAGTATAAAACTGTAGTGTTGATGTCGATTGTGCTAATCGCTCTTGCCAAAAATTTCAACTCCTTTTTTGGTAGTTCTCGTTCGGTAACCTGCGTGGTGCAATAAAATTACGAAGTGTCTATCCATTTCGAAAACCAAGTTTCTGCACCCCGCTCTCATCACTCGCTGCCGCCAGCCTTGATAACGTAATTGAACTTGCTCAGGCGTTAACTTGCCCGTTGCCAACGGTGGTATCGTTCTGTGTTCGTTTTGCCACGCCATGTTTTTCGGGCGGCTTTGCTTAATTCATCAAATGTCGGTATCATCCAATACCTCTTTTTAAGGGACGGCCTCCTTTCACGGGCTTCGACATCTTAAGTTTCCGTGGGAGCGGGGCGGGGGCTGCCCGCGCCCGAGGAATTGTTGCTGTTGACGTTGCCGTTGCTGTTCACGTTCCGCGACTGCGACGCAGAAGCGGCAGACCGCAACCACCAAATCGCAGCGGAGCACATGTAGGCCGCCCCTGCTTGCCTATCTTTTACTATCGTTTTTTGCCCATGCGTATATCTTCCAATAAACGCTCACGCACAGCTTTTGCCAACGTTCGCATTGTTTATCGCTGATATAGCCTCGTTCGCGCAGAATACGCGCTTGGTGTTTGAGCACCACACAATATCGCATTGCGTCGGCCTGATGCTTTGAACGGCTTGCCCGATCGGTATGAAGCTCGGTTTCGTTTGCTAGTATCACAGCTTCTTGTATCGCGCACGCCGTGAGAACTATCCTATCTGCCAAACTTCGGTGTAGGCGTTTAGGTGTTCGCGGCCTTTTGCTGTCGCGGTCACACATATCCAACGTGAGCAAAAGCAGGTCATCGGCCATATCGCACAAGGCAAAATCTTGTTTCATGATACTACTTCTCTTTTATATATATCCAGTGCGCCCAGCGTCACGCTTATCTCGTCCGCTTCGTGAAAGTCCGCAACATAAATTTCAACGTTCGACATATCCGTGCCGCCCCCACCGCCGCCGCTGTCTTTGGTGTTCTCGATAACGATGTCACCCTCGCA
>CAVEUW010000156.1:0-2622 GCA_963619015.1 Senegalimassilia sp.
GCTAAAATCGCGCAAAACGATACAGAAAGTCGGTTTTCTTTCCAAAAATCACCCCTAACCCCTGCACAGCGATACAGAAAGTCGGTTTTCTTTCCAAAAATCACCCCTAACCCCTGCACAGCGATACAGAAAGTCGGTTTTCTTTCCAAAAATCACCCCTAACCCCTGCACAGCGATACAGAAAGTCGGTTTTCTTTCCAAAAATCACCCCTAACCCCTGCACAGCGATACAGAAAGTCGGTTTTCTTTCCAAAAATCACCCCTAACCCCTGCACAGCGATACAGAAAGTCGGTTTTCTTTCCAAAAATCACCCCTAACCCCTGCACAGCGATACAGAAAGTCGGTTTTCTTTCCAAAAATCACCCCTAACCCCTGCACAGCGATACAGAAAGTCGGTTTTCTTTCCAAAAATCACCCCTAACCCCTGCACAGCGATACAGAAAGTCGGTTTTCTTTCCAAAAATCACCCCTAACCCCTGCACAGCGATACAGAAAGTCGGTTTTCTTTCCAAAAATCACCCCTAACCCCTGCACAGCGATACAGAAAGTCGGTTTTCTTTCCAAAAATCACCCCCAACCCCTGCACAGCGATACAGAAAGTCGGTTTTCTTTCCATTCGACACTGTTTTTCCTGCACGGCAATTCAAGAAGCGGATGATTACATCACGCTACCCGTCATAGATACGGGGGCAGGTGCGTGATGAAGCCGTACTTGGCCTCGTAGGTGCGTGATCTTATTGCACCCGGCCTCGTAGGTGCGTGATCTTATCACGCACGTTAATTTGAAGCGCGAAGCGCGACACTGCCGCAAAAAGCGCCAGAGGCGCGATACGCATTTCGCACATGCTGCAAAGATAGCTAGCGCTTCAGGCTATGCAGTGCACTGCAGTACACCAGCGTAAGGGTCATCGCTGCGTGCCCATTAGCGCTGGAGGCCATTACCATGCACCCACTAGCGTAAGGGTCATTGCTGCTCGCCCCTTTAGCGCAAGGGTTTGTCCCTTGAGGTTGCGGGTCTAATTAGGCTCATTGAGTCTTTTGTTGTACCCTTTACTCAAACATTCACCCCGTTAAGGAGCCACTTTGATTCCGTTCATTCCTGATGTTGTGCCCAATGTTGTCCAAGCACTGGTATTTGTGCTGGCATTTTGCTTCGCCGCCAATACAACGCTTCGTAAGCACCCGCTGCCGTTCTATATTGGTGCGATTGTCACAAGTGTGCTCACGTTCATAGGGCCCGTGCAGGACAACGTAATAGCCAACACCCTTGTCAACATTCTGGCCAGCTGCTATACCGGCGTGGCGATGTATCTTGTCGTCATGTTCGCCGGTGCGCTGCCAAAAAAATGGACCGTCACCAAAATGCTGCTTTCTATTCGCAGCGAACTGAGCATTCTTGCGGGCATTATCATTTTGTCG
Organism: Senegalimassilia sp.; assembly: GCA_963619015.1. Lineage (GTDB taxonomy): Bacteria > Actinomycetota > Coriobacteriia > Coriobacteriales > Eggerthellaceae > Senegalimassilia. The sequence goes on from CAVEUW010000156.1 coordinate 1,421, forward strand.
CACGTGCTGAAGGTGATCTTCTTCGTGCCTATGAGTTTCACTGGTTATTGGCCGCTTATCTGGAAATCGGCCGCACCCATCATGTGGGTCGCATCGACACTTGTGGGCATTCCGCTGCTTATCTGCTTCTTGGTGCCGTGGATTATGTCGTTCCCGAAGGTCCGCGCCGGCATGGAGTACAAGAAGTGGAAGAAATGGCAGCGCCTGGCCTACCCATTCATGGCGTTGCTGGTGATTCAGGGCATTCTGCTTTCGCTTGGCCACGCTGCATACGTTGGCCCAAGTGAGGCGCGTTTTATTGGCTACATGATTAACGGCGCAACGTATCTGGTAATTGGCGTTGTCTACCTTGTGTTGAAGATTGCTCAGCGTTCTGCAAAAAAGCGCAAACAAGCCGAACGAGGCGCGGAAGCCGTAGCTGAAAACGCAGCGGGAAAAGAAGTCGAAGGCACAGGTGGAAGAGAAGCAGAAGCCGCGGGAGAAACCGCGGTTAAGCGAGACACTGATGCCGCGGTTGGAAGAGAAGCCGAAGCCGCGGGAGAAACCGCGGTTAAGCGAGACACTGATGCCGCGGTTGGAAGAGAAGCCGAAGCCGCGGGAGAAACCGCGGTTAAGCGAGACACTGATGCCGCGGTTGGAAGAGAAGCCGAAGCCGCGGGAGAAACCGCGGTTAAGCGAGACACTGATGCCGCGGTTGGAAGAGAAGCAGAAGCCGCGGTTGGAAGAGAAGCCGAAGCCGCGGAAGAAACCGCATCAGTCTCTTAGTAGGTGTGAGCGAAAGCTCATACCGTATTAGAAAGCGCCGCTAGGCACGACAAACATCTATCAGCGCGGAGCGACACCCTAACCCGATTGCGGCGCTTCGCGCCGTGCGTTTGATAAGATCAAACGCCTACGAAACATTCCAGCAGGTCAACTGCCATTTTGTAGGCGTGAGCGAAAGCTCGCACCGTATTAGAAAGCGCCGCCAGGCGCAACACGCTTCTGTCAGCGAACAGTACAACATTACCCTTTACGCCAGGCGCGCACGGTTCTTCGTTGCAAACAACAAGACAACTCAGCATTGGCACGTTTGCAAGGTTTCTGTAGCATCGCGCAGCATTTCGAGCGCATTTTGGCACGTTTGCAAGGTTTCTGTAGCATCGCGCAGGCGATATCGTCGAATTTTGGCACGTTTGCAAGGTTTCTGTAACTTTTCACGA
>CAVEUW010000157.1:0-2612 GCA_963619015.1 Senegalimassilia sp.
CATAATCCCCGCATACAATCCGCCTCTCGCGCTCTTCTCTGCCTGCATTAATTCTGTACTTGGCCAGGGCGTCTCCCTTGACATAATCGTTGTTGATGATGGGAGTGAGCCCGAGTTCGCAGCTGCGCTTGATCAGCTTGCAGAGCAAAACAAAGAGCTGAGGGTGATTCATCAGGAGAACGGTGGTGTCTGTGCCGCACGAAATACCGGCCTTCGCTATGCTAACGGCGAGTTCATTGTATTCGTCGACGCCGACGATGAGCTTGCTCCGGACTGGCTCTCAAAGGCCATAGACATCGCGGCGACTTCAACTGCATCAATTGTGATGGGTAAGTTAGTAATGACGTCTGAAGTTCCTGAGCAAAGAGGCTCTGGCAACACGGACGCGATTCGCATTTTTGAAGAAGGTGAACTCTGGCTCCTCCAGAGAGATTTCCTTTTGAATGCGTCCGGGTTTGTTGACTCACTTGAGTATCTTGACCTTGGCGTCTGTTCAAAATTATTTAGGCGCAGCTGCATTGATGGCTTGTATTTTCCTGCTGGTATTACGCTGAGCGAGGACCAGGTCTTTAACCATTCCGCCTTACGTAGAGCTTGTAGGTACGCGGTTACAGACGCTGCCGCTTATTACTACATCACCAATCAGGACTCGGCCACTCATACATTTCACGCCGATGCAATTGAGGTGATGATGAAGAGCATGAACCTAATTAAGCCCCTGTTGTATGACAATGCGGAAGTAAAGTCTGCCTTCGCATTCCGTGTGTTAGATGAAATAGCGGCTGCTTTGGCAATGTCGGCATTCTCTGATGCCTCCAGATTGAGTTTTGCTGAGCAAAAGAAGTATGTGCATAAAGCAAGCGATGAGCCTCTTCTTAGGGAGGCGTTTGCGTTTCTGGACATTAGAAGGCTGCCCAGCCTTAAGCAAAGGGTCAAGGCGGTAATGCTTAAACACAAATGGTGCTCTCTATACGCCTTGGTGTTCCGTGCCAAATCGCGTCTCTTTTAGTCTTTGTATTTAGTTGGGGATTGGGCCAAGAAATGCCATCTTTCGATAATGAAACTAAAAACAAGTTGGTGGGCGTTATCACACTTGAAGGTCAGTTTAACTATGGAAACAGGCTCCAGCTATTTGCGACTGTAAGGGCCTATAAATGCCTCGGATATATTCCTGTTGAGCTGAGGCGTGGGCATTATGTGCCTTCATCGGTCATGGAGATAGCGGCTAAATTCATTAAAAGAAAGCTCGGGATGCATGACAATAATGGAGATACGGACCCCAATAAATTAGCTACGGAAGCTAGGCTTTCTGCTTTTTTAAGATTTGGCGAGGCTATATGCGAAAACTCCATTGTGAGTTCTGATATCGACCTTGACTCTTTTGCCTACTTTTCGGTTGGAAGTGATCAAGTATGGAACCCCGCCCTTGCGCTGATCCCGGACAGATCAAATAGTTACTGGCTCGTTCGCGCTTGTCGCAAACGAGGTGATGCACTCAGATCACGTTATATGTATGAATGGTATTTCTTGGATTTTTGCCGACCAGAGCAACGAATCGCACTTGCTCCAAGTATTGGGAATGATTCTTTGGGAAGCAAACAACTTAAGCTTCTTGCCAAGGGTGTCCAAAATTTCAAAAAGGTTTCTGTGCGTGAGAAGCGAGGGGCTGAGCTGATTCGAGACTGCGCTGGCGTTGAGGCTGAGGTTGTCTGCGACCCTACTCTTACGCTTTCTGCGGAAGATTGGCGTGCTGTTGCTGCTGATGGACTTACCCCCTCTGAGCCTTATGTATTTACGTATCTTCTCGGTGGCGTTAGCGAAGAGGCTCTAGAAGTCTTGGATGCAGTGACGAACCACGGCCGACTCCCTGTCGTTCCTTTGTCAGATCGGCAAAAGCCCGGAGAGCCTGATGCTGGCCCTGCTGAGTTTATTGATCTTATTGACCACGCGACGCATGTGGTAACTGATTCTTTCCATGCTGCTGTTTTCAGCTCCATACTCCAGACGCCCCTTACCATCACACATCGTGAAGGCGGAGCAAGCATGTTTTCTCGCCTTGAGCAGCTTTCGGAGATGCTCGGCATCGAGGAGAAGATTTACGGTTCGCCAACCTATGATCTGGCTCGGGCAGGAGAGTACGACGGCGTGCCCGAAGCAATCGAACGCGAGCGCGAAAAGTTTATGGCGTATCTAAGGGGATGTTTGAATGGCTAGCCAACGTAAAGCCGGCGCCATCCTTGGTTACGCCAACATTATTGTCAAGAACCTGGTCAACCTGGTCTACACTCCGATGCTCCTGTCCTTCGTGGGTCAAGCTGACTACGGGGTTTTTCAGACATCCAACTCGCTTGTGTTCTCGTTGTCACTGCTGACGTTTGGCTTTTCTGAGGCCTACATTCGTTTTTATACACAGAGATGTGTCAACGGAACGGATGAGGATATTCGTTCTCTTAACGGCGTGTACCTGCTGCTTTATGTGATCGTCTCCCTTGTTGCCCTTGTACTCGGTTTGACCTTCGCTGCAAATGTCGACACGTTCTTTGCGTCCAGCTTCACGCTCGACCAGGTCGGGCTCGCTGGGCAGCTAATGGGCATCATGGCTTTTAGTGTTG
>CAVEUW010000158.1:0-548 GCA_963619015.1 Senegalimassilia sp.
TATATGCGCAAAGTCTCGCGCAAGTCGCGCAAGGCATGACACCCGATGAGTCGTTTACAACAGACGCCTCTGGCACGGGGTGGCTTTCTCTTGAATCAGGTTCTTATTTGGTGGTTGGAAAGTCAGCAGTAAAGAACGGAATCGAGTATTCTGCAGTGCCGTTTGTTTTGGATTTGACGAATAGGGCTCTTTCGCATGAGCTTACAAGCTATGTGAAGTACACAAATCCTGTGACGCCCACGCAGCCAGAAGAACAGCCTAAGAGTAATACGACGGATAAAGCAACTCTGAAAACAGGTATTGATAGCGCAATGCTTATTGCCGCAATTATCAGCATTGTTGCCGCTGTGATTCTTACGGCAATTATTGTTCGTAATCGACAGGTAGATGAGGAGTAGCGAACTTATGATTAAAAGTCTTTTTGCTGCATCATCCGCGTCTTGTGCGCTTGCTCTTGCTATGTGCCTTGGCGGTTGTTCTGGCGCTGCAGGGGGTGTTGCAAGCAATGATCGCGGCAGCATTGCTGTGGATGGCAATCAACTCACAAT
>CAVEUW010000158.1:558-2554 GCA_963619015.1 Senegalimassilia sp.
TACGCTTAATGATGACGCGAATGATGGTTATTCATGGTCGTCCTCGGTAGCTCAGGGTATTCAGCTTTCATCTCTAGACGTAAATTCTGATGGCGCTAAGTGCGTGCTTATTTATGGTGTTGATGCCAATACGACGACTGATGTTGTCATCGATTATGTCAATGATGATGCGATGTCTGATGTTATGTATGAGGAAAAGCTGCATGTTGAAACCGATGACAAGGGCAACGTGACGACAGCAGAGCTCATCGACGCTGATGGCACGAGCGCTACGGTGAAGAGGTAATTGTTATGATGACCGAGCGGCAGATAGAGGCCGCATTTACATCAACTCGCAACTTGTTTGTGACGGGCGCAGCAGGTACGGGTAAGAGCTATACGCTTAATCAGCATATTCGCAAATGGGAAGATGCTGGTCTTACAGTATTTAAGTGTGCCCCCACCGGACTTGCGGCTATGAATTTTGAGGGCGGGCAAACGATGCATCGTTTGTTCGGTATTCCTGTGCCTTGCTATGATATTCCGCACTTTGGTGCTTCGAACAAGAAGAAGAAGGGTTATGTCAAACCTTCTACTGTTTCAACCATTGCCAACGCGGATGTCATTGTGCTCGATGAGGTTTCCATGGCACGAAACGATGCCTTTCAATTTATGGTGCGCGTTATTCGCGCAGCAGAGCGCGAGAAAGGCGCTAAGATACGGCTCGTTGTGTGCGGTGATTTCTCGCAATTGCCGCCTGTGGTGAAGTCGACGGAAGAGAAGATTCTCAAGTCTTATGGGCTTGATCCGTGCGGTTTTGCTTTTACGACGCCTGAATGGAAGTCAATGAATTTTAAGCTTGTAGAGCTTACTGAAGTGAAACGCCAGGATGACGTTGAGTTTATTGAGCGTCTGCATGAGATTCGCAAGGGTGATTTTTCGCATTTGAGCTATTGGGATAGGTTTGTTAATCCGATGCCTGATATGGAAAATGCTGTGGTTGTTTGCGGCACCAATACTGAAGCAGATAGAATCAATCAAGAGTATTTGGAAAACCTGCCGGGGCGCGTAGAGTATCTCGAAGCGACCAGCAGCGGGTTTATTCAGGCGAGTTATGTTGACAAACTCATTAAGGTCAAGGTTGGCGCAAAGGTTATTTTCACAGCTAACGATTCAGATAATCCGAGGCAGCCTAGGTATCGTAACGGCCAGATGGGCGTTGTCGATCAGGTCTGCAAGGATTGCGTTTGGATTAACATTGATTTTGGCGATGGTGACATTCGTCGTACATATGTTGAGCAGCATGCATTCCGCACGAGCTCGTATGCGATGCGTGCAGGTAAGCTTGTTGTGACTGAGGATGCTTGTACTATGCAGTATCCGTTTAAGCTCGGTAAAGCAATCACGATTCATAAGTCGCAAGGACAGACATTCTCTAATGTGGTCGTGAATCCGCAAATTTTTGCGCCTGGGCAGCTTTATGTGGCGCTTTCTCGTGCCACAGGGCCCGAGGGATTTTGTTTGACGGCGCCCCTCACGCCTGATCAGCTGATTGTTGACCCTAATGTGCGCTTGTTTTATAAGAACGGATGCAAGTGGAATCGCAAGCCGCCCACAAAGAAGTCTGTGACGGTTAAGAAGGCTACAAAGCGTAAAACGAGCACTAAGAAGGCGTCAGCTAAAAAGACAAGTGTCAAAAAGCCTGCAGCCAATAAATCAGCTGTTAAGAAAACGAGCACTAAGAAAGCGACACCGACGCGCAAGACGACCGCTAAGAAGGCGCCGACTAAGCGCACTGTGAGCGCCAAGTCTGCGCCGAAGAAGCCGCGCAAGGAGATGTTCGATCCGGAGACCAATAGGTATACGGGTGGCAAAAAAGCGTCTCCGAAAAACCATTCTGCAATTCGTCCTGCCCAGAAGGTTGCTGCACCAAAAAGGCGCTAAAATAGATATGTCCGGGCGCCACGGCATCAGAATATGGCGCACGTGTATGTTTCTTTGTTTTTTTGGGGAAAGG
>CAVEUW010000159.1:0-2539 GCA_963619015.1 Senegalimassilia sp.
TTTATAAAGTGCATGACTTGGGAAAAAGACACGACTGAACACGATGCGAAAGTGTATTCAAGCGTTGCACAATGTACCTATTTTAATGAGCTAAAAGCTGCAGCAAAAGCTTGCCTTTCTTTTGAGTTGTGTCAAGCATTTGAGCGCGTAAACCATGTTCGTATAGTTGACTTACATGGTGTTGATCAAGTGCTTCCGCCTGATATAAAACGCTGGTGCATGGAGGTCTTATTTTCGCCTAAGCCGTTGTCGGGAAATAAAGACTGCAAAATCACTTATGCCCGTTTGCGTAAAAAAATGGACTTAAGTGCTCATTATTCATTTAAAAATGTTTCCCTAGATAATGAAAAAGATTCTGAGGTTGCTTCTCCGAAAATTTGGCGAATGGAGCGAAAGCAGCTTCCTGAATCTCTGTTGGAAAAGATGCTTGCCGATAGGGATTTAGCTGACGCTATTGGTAGTGCTCTCGCGTATGCAAGTCGAGAAGATTCTCTCCGTCAACAGCTTGAACCTCTAGACCTCGAAGACTCTGAAATCAATGCGTTATGCGAGTTACCATATGCCTCTAAAGCTTTCAGTGGCTACGGAACCAGAAGTGTTAAAGCTTTGCAAATGTTAACTGACGCTTTTGAGTCCTATGACCAGGTAGAAACGCTTTTTGATGCCGAACAGGAATGTGGCTTATTTGCCAAACGAACAGAGGTGAGGGCTAAAGGTACTTCTCTTCCTGCATACCAAGAATACGACCCTACTAATAACAATCCTGTTGTGTTGCGTGTTATGGCGCGAGTTCGCAAGGTGGTTAATGCGATTATTCGTGAGTATGGGATGCCGAATCAAATTCATGTTGAGCTTGCGAGAGAACTGAAACAGTCAACAAAAGAAAAGGCTCAAATTCATAAAACGAATAATGAACGAAAATCAGCAAGAGATATTGCGCGTAAAAAGCTCGCTGAAGATTTGAAAATGCCTGAAGAAGCTGTTTCGGGGGAACTTCTTCGAAAGATGTTGCTATGGGACGAGCAAGAAGGTCGTGATCTTTACTCTGATGTTTCAATTGAATACGACCGAATGATTCATGATTCAACATATTGCCAGGTTGATCATATTTTGCCGTATTCGCGCACGTGCGATGATTCGCAAATGAACAAGGTTCTTGTTCTGGCTAAAAGTAATCAAGAGAAGAAGGAGCAAAGTCCTTATGAGTGGTTAGAGCCGCTTGGTAAGTGGGATGCTTTCGAAGCGCGTATACGTGCATCAAAGGTTCCTTATAAGAAAAAGCAAAAGCTTTTAGAAAGAGATCTTGAGGGTAAGCAAGAAGGCTTTATTGAGCGAAATATGAATGATACGCGCTATGCGACGCGTGCGGCCTTGAATTATATAGACGCCTATCTTGATTTTCCTGATGACAATAAAAAGCGTCATGTTTATGCTGTTGCTGGTGGCGCAACTGCGGCATTACGTGGCGCCTGGGGTTTTGCGGCAAAAGATCGTGATAAAGATGATTGTCACCATGCGATGGATGCAGCTGTGATAGCTGCATGCGATGCTTCAACGGTGATAAAGATCGCGAAGGCGTCAGAGCAAAAACATTTGGTCAGTAAAGAAAAACGAAAGAATCTATTCAAAGGAACGGAACCTTGGGAAGGCTTTGCTCGTGAGGTCCAGGAACGCGTTGATGAATTAATTCCGACGAGACGCGTAGAGCATGGTGGAACGGCGAGGCTGTTTGAGGATACTGTTTACAAGTATCATGGGCTACGCGAAAAAGGTGATAAGGCAATTATCGAGTCTGGCGGTAAGGAAAAGGTTGCGGGCAATTTTAGAGTTCGAGCAGATGGCTCTGCGGTATTGCCAGATGGCATGATGATGCTTCGCCTTTGGTGGAATGGGAAGAAATATCTTAAAGAGCCGGTTTACTATGCGGATTTGGCTGCTATCAGAGATGGGTCATACCTGCCTAGGTACTTTACAACTAAAGCACCTAGGAATGCTTGGCCTGAAATTCCTGCAGATGTCCTACAGATGAACAAAGTAATTGAATTACGCTTTGGTGATGCTCTTTTGATTGGTAGGGAATATGTCCGGTTTAAGGGGTTTGGTATCGCAATCGGTAATTTAACTTTCGGCGATATGCGCAAAATGACTAATGACATCAATCTTAAAGAGGGCCTCAGTAAAGCAACTAATTCGTCTTTTTTACGCGTTGTTGACGAGGACATTTTAGGTTTTTGCTATAAAAATGAATTTAAAAAGCAAGAGTCATCTGAGCCCCAAAATCAACAACTTTGCTTTGATATTGATTAGTGCATACGAGGACCTCGCGGTCCTCGTATTGTTTCTCAGTTAGCATAAGGGCAGTAACCCTGCCTGCTTTTGGGAGGTGCGCCTTTAAGCGTGTCATGTGAGCGTTTGCGCTGTCTCGTCCTAACATGACACGTGTGTAAACGCTGAATTGGTCCATAACGAAACCATCGTCAATTAGGTATTTACGAAACTCACTATAGCTCTTGCGTTCTGCTTTTGACCCTGTTGGTAA
>CAVEUW010000160.1:0-2520 GCA_963619015.1 Senegalimassilia sp.
GGCGGGCGACGCCGTCCGCAGTTGAGGCTGCAGTCGCAAAAACCCAATCAGCATCGGGGATCGAGTTGTCATCGATTGAGAAAATGCAACGCCTGTTAATGCGCTTGTTAAGATCAAACCACCGGGGGTGAATCTGCGTACGAACTCTGTTAATCAGTCTCTTGATAGACAACGGTAAAGGCACTTTCCCCATTCTTCTTACACTTGGGTCATTTAGATAACAAAGGTTCACGCAAGTATCGGGGAATTTCTCAACCAAACGATTCGCATACTCGAGCACAATCTTCGTACCGCCGGTAACATGCACTGGAATTCCCGGGAGAACAAAACTAATATCCATCGCAAGCCCCCTACGCAAAGAACGGTGGAATCATGGTTGGGTTCAAAAGAGGTGTATATACGCTGTCAAACGTATTTGCAACATAGAAATAGGCAAATATGAAACAGACGGCGACATAGAGTGCCTTGCAAGAAAGGAAGGGCTCTCGCCTGTTCAACTCAGGCATCATTGCAAACAGAGCAAGCGCCAGAGTTATGCCATATCTCTCGAACCTCATAAAATCATTAGTAAGAAACACAAATGGAAGTAGCACCAATAAAGCAATATTGAGAAACACAATTCCAAGCTCGGCTTTTCCAAGCCCCCATTCAAATACTCCTCTCCCAAGCGTCCCCTTAATGCTTGCCATGTACCTACAGCACAGCCACGCAAGAACAGGAACCAGCACCAGCAGCAAAGCATTTCTCAAACCACCAAAAAGCGAAACCGATGTTGCTCCCTCAGAGGCGCTTAGGTAGGTAGACGTTCTCATCTCACCAAATATTTGAACTACAATCGTTTCCCAATTGGTAAGCAGGCCAGCAAAAATAGCCGCAGCGGCAAGGGTGACGAGCATCCGCCCCCTCTTTCCGAACGTGCAGAGAATAGAAGGTATCAACGCAAACGCCAAGACTACGACCGATTTGTGCAAGAGCACCGCCAATAGGAACAAGGCCGCAAAAGCAACGAATCGCTTTTTCCCATGTGAAGACCAAAGACACGCGACGGCAACACTACCAACGCAACTTGCTACAAATTGACGAAACTGAACCAGTGACATAAGACCTGGATAAATCAGAAAAAGGGCGAGCATGAATGATGTATTTGCCCCAACGCGCTTTCCGAATTCTCTATAAAGGACTAGCGCAATCGCAGTAATGACAAATGCGAATCCATTGTAATAAAGTCCGCATCTAGCGCCCAATTCGCATAGCCATGACCACCCCATATCCATGTCATATATTCCAAAGGGATTGAGGTAGGTGGGCAGATAAACCGATGAATAATCAGCAGCGCTGGTATTTAGCCAAGCAAGGACACTCATGAATAGAATGACGCCAAAATCATATGCTTTCGATTTGTTGCAAAACAAACCGATGAGTATCAGCAGTACGTATAGTGTCCAAAGCATCCACTAACCACGCTTCCTATTAATACTCGTCGCCATAACGACAGCAGCCAGTTGGCCTAGCTTACGCGCCCCACGCTTCCAGCACCCGCTTAATGCAAGATGGGCGATTCCCTTAATGGATACCTTCGCACGGCCGGCCTCTGCATACTCATCTAGCATATGCAAGTTGCAGCGATCAAGCTTATCGTCATAGCAGAGCCTGAAAGCATGCGCCTGTTTGGCGGTAAGAATAAACTGATGAGCCATAAACTCAATATTGCGAGCCCTATCTACGGGAGAATACTCATTAGCACCAACTTGGTTGTGCCCATGTTGGCGATAAAGGCTAAGAGGCTCGGCGATATAGACAATGTATCCAAAGGCAGACGCCACCAACATCGCCCACCAATCGTGCATTTCCGCCCCATTGCCCGTTGAACGTCTGCAGTTAAGAAGAAGAGTTCTATTGAAGAGCATGCAACATCCCGCCGCAATGTTGTGCGCGATCAGCTGATGCAACGCAAGCCTGCTTGGATCAAAATAGCTTGAGCGCTCAAAAGACTCGTGGACAACATTAAGCTGCCCATCCACAACCTTCATGTCGCAGAAGACGAGCAGTGGGACGTCCGCCCCATGCCGAGCCTCAAGCTCCACCACTGCTGCGAGGCTCTTCTCGACCTTCCTTGGAAGCCACACGTCGTCCTGGTCGCAGAACATGGCGTACGGCGCGTCCGACTCTGCCATCAGCGCAAAGAAGTTCTCCTTCGCGCCGCCATGGCGCACGCCCTCCGAGACAATGCGAATGCGACCGTCCCCGGTGGCATAGCGACGCACGACGTCGACGGTCCCATCTGCCGAACAGTCGTCGGACACCAACAAGCGCCAATTCTGATAGGTTTGCGCCTGTATGGACTCAATCTGGTCGCCGACGAAGCGCTCGCCGTTGTAGGTGGCCATCAGAATGTCAATTAATGGCTCATCCATTCTTCACTCCGCCTCCCTTCATCAACCTTCGTCCCTCTTTGTTGCCCTCGCCGAAAGCGCGCAGGGTCTGCAGCCTGTTGCGCTCGAGCACCATGTCACGCAGCTT
>CAVEUW010000161.1:0-2452 GCA_963619015.1 Senegalimassilia sp.
CCCGCTGTTCATGGAAGCTTTACACAGCCCCGTCAACGAGCCCGAATCATACAGTGGCGACAACGACTTCCTGCTCACCACCGGCCGTCGTCAGGGAACCTACTTCCATTCCGAGCACAGGCAACTGCCGTGGTGTCGTGAGCAATGGCCCGTTCCGCGCCTGGAAATGAACCCCGTTGACGCGCAACGCCTTGGCCTTTCGCAGGGCGACTGGGTATGGATCGAGTCGAATTACCCGGCGACCGAATACACCGAGGCTTTCACGCACAAGATTCGTGAAGTTGTCGACTTGTACTACGGCATTGAACCTGGTGTGGTAAACGCCGAGCATCAATGGTGGTACCCCGAGCTTGAGCAGGCCGACCACGGCTTCAAGCTTTCCGGTGTGAACTGCCTGATTGACCGCCATGCTCAGGACCGTATCTGCGGTTCGTCCAACCTGCGCGCCTACCCCGTCAAGGTCTACAAGGCTACCGCCGAGAACTCGCCGTTTGGCAACCCAGTTCCCTGCGGCGACGACGGAACCGAGATCATCCACACATCGGATGACGCGCGTTTGAAGGATTGGCTGCCCGACTACGACAGCCCTCGAGGGGAGGAATAAACCATGACGCATTACGCTATCGTGACCGATTTGAACAAGTGCGTCGGTTGCCTTGCCTGCTCAATTAGTTGCAAGGTTATCAACAACGTGCCGATCGGCAATTATTGGAACAAGGTCCTGCGTGTTGGACCAAACCCTCGCAAAGAGGGAGGCCAGTGGCCTGACGTATACACATACTTCCTGACCATTCAGTGTCAGCATTGTAAGAATCCGGCGTGTGTCGAGGTATGCCCGACCGAAGCAAGCCACGTGCTTGAAGACGGAACCGTACAGATTGACAAGTCGAAGTGCATCGGCTGCCAGTTCTGCGCTATGGCTTGCCCCTACAACGTTCGCTACCTAAACACTGAAGAGAAGGTTGTAGAAAAGTGCACCCTGTGTGAGCAGAAGGTTGCTCAGGGCGAGTTGCCGCAGTGCGTTGCTCAGTGCGGCGGCCGTGCGCGATTCTTCGGCGACCTAGACAAGGGTATCGAAACCTTTGAAGCCCCGGGTGCTCCGCTCGGCAGTGACAAGTCCTATGACGCTCAAACCAAGTCGCGCATCAAGCTTGGCGAAGTAACCGGCGAAAGCTGCGACTACCCGGTCAAACCGTATAAGGATTCCGAAATTCACCATCTGCCAAACGTTGGCAACAATCCGTCGTTCGTTTACATCTTGCGTAACGAAAAATGGCAGGGAGAGGAGTAAATCATGGAACTTCAATGGCCTCTTATCCTGTTCACCACGCTAGTCGCCTGGTCGGCGGGTGTATTCGGTTGCCAAGGCGTGCTTGCCTTGGGTGGCCACGCAAAGAAATCCCAAAGCGTGCTGACCATTCTTTCGGTTGTACTGCTTGCCGCATCAGGCATCGCAGTGTTCTTCCACCTGCAACATTGGGAGCGCATCTTTAACGGCTTCGGCCATATCACCTCCGGCATTACGCAGGAGCTGATTGCGATTGTGCTGTTCGTTGTGATTGCTATTGTTTTCTTCGCCTTGCTGCGCAAGTCCGAAGATGCTGGCACAGTACCAAAATGGTGCGCTATCCTGGCAATTGTCATCAGTGTGATTCTTGCTGTTGTATGCGCCCATAGCTACATGATGTCTGCTCGTCCTGCATGGAACAGTGTGCTTGAGATTGCTTCCATTATTGGTGCTAGCTGTATTTTGGGCCCCGCCACCTGCGCTATTGTTATGGCGGTTCAAGGAGACGGCATGGATGCTATTGGGATGCCCGCACTTGTCGGCTCCGCCATCGGCGCTGTCTGCGCGATTGCCTATGCAGTGTTCATCCAGTTCTCAGCGAACTTGTTCACGCAGGTCGGATACTACTCCGACCCGACGCGATCAACCTTCGACATGATCAACGTCGGCTCGACCGTATCCAGCCAAGCTCCACTACTGTGGGCAGGCGCTGTGTTGGTAGGCGCTATCGTCCCGCTGGTCTGCGTATTCATGGCGAAGCGCAAAGGCGACGCTTCTTCTTGGAAGATCTTCGGCGCTATTGCCGTGGTTGCCGCTTTAGTTGGCGCTGTGTGCCTACGTATGGCTTTCTATAGCATGGGCCTTTCGGTATTCATGTTCTACTAAGGCTTACGTTCTTATGAGCGGTTGTCCCCTCAGCCGCTCTTCGCCCGCTGCCGGAAACCCTCCTCCGGCGGCGGGTAAGCCCTCGATGCGGGCGCGATTCGTTCCCCAAACCCCTTGCATACAGCGAATCGCATCCGCCTCGGGGGCTTTTTGCTTGAATAGTTGATTCGAAACCAGGGGTAACTAAGCACCTCGCGCCAGCGCTCAACAGCTCACCGGGCAGTGGTGCCCTGCGGCGCTTTATTCCCCAAATACTTGCGGGTTTAAGCAGTCTACTGG
>CAVEUW010000162.1:0-2450 GCA_963619015.1 Senegalimassilia sp.
CGCGGCTGCGCAGGGTGGACTTCGCATCGAAGTTGGAGGGGGCCAGCGAGACGGGCAGGCCCTTATTGCCCTTGATCCACTTGAGGTCGAGACCCATCTTCTTCTTGGCCGGGAAAAGGCCCTCGCCGAAATAGGGGATACGGTTGCTGGCCGCTTCCGTCTGCTGGAATGCGATCGCAGACGCGTTGAAAACCTGATTGAGTTCCATATATGCTTCCTCCTCCCTTACACCAGCGCGACGTTCTTCATCGCGGCGGCGGCGGTCGAGTCGATCGTCACACCGGAATGAGACTGTGCCTTAGCTTTGTTGATGTAACCGCCGATGACGATAGTGCCCTGCGGGCGGTCGTCGTGGACGTCGTGCAGCAGGATGCCGACGGCGGTAGAGGATGCCGGTGCGCTGCCGGTCGCAGCGGTGGTCGCGGCCTTCTTGCCGTCCGCCGCCATAGGGGTACCAGCCTTGCAGACGCCGCTGGTAAAAGCGGTGGCGTCGAGGGTGAGGGCCTTGCCGACGTAAGCGGAGTTATACAGGATCTCCACATCGCCGGTCACGGAGGTGCTCTTGTAGCTCATAGAGCCGAGTGCCATAGATATCGCTCCTTACTTGTAGATGTTGATGACGTCGGCTGCTGCCTTATTGGCTGCTGCCGCGTCCTTGCCGATGCGCTCCGCAAACTTGATGCCAAGATTGGTCGCACCCTCATTGCCGCCCACACCGCCGCCAGGACGGGCAAACTTGGGGCCGGGCTTGTCGGGTGCGAATGCATCGGGGTCCGCCTCGCGCTGTGCCTTGACGAAATCGTCGAAACCTTCCAGAGTGCCGTCCTTGAGGGTGAGGCCCTTAGCCTTAAGCTCTGCACGGAACGCACGTTCCGCGCCTTTGGAGCTAAACTTTAGGGACGCGCCGGAAATGGCCTGGCTCATCGCGTCGGCATAATCGCGGGCGGAAAGCTGATCTTTGTAGTTCTGGGTGTCGGTGTCGTACTTGCTCTGCAGGTCGCTGAGCTGTTTCTTGATGCCGTCGAGATCCCCCGCGCTCTCGCGGAGGTCGTCGAGGTCCTTATCGCGGTCGGCCAGTTGCTGACGGAGCGCGGCGGCGTCAGCCTTCGCGTTCTCAGCCGTCTGTTTCTCCCGCTGGATGTCGGCCCCGTTCTCGGACATGATCTTGTCGATCGCGTCCTTGTCGAGACCCAGGCTTTCAAGAAATTCTCTCTTCATGTGTGGTCCTTCCTCCGGCTACGCATTGTTGACGCGGGTCGCATCCGCTGCCGCCCCGTAGTTTTACGACGTCGGGCCGGTCAAAAATTTAAGCCGCATACCGACCCCGAAAGGTTGGTATACGGCTCAATGGCTCATTCTTATTTGCTTGTCAGTTGCCCGGACAGGGCGAACGGTCGAAAAACCGTTGATATCGCTAGGGTTTTTTATTTGCCGGTCACTTGCTCAGCGGCGGGCCACTCGATCTCGCCGGACCACGTGCAACGTGCGCCGGTCTGAGTGCGCCCCCCACATTTGGCAAACACGCCACACGCGCCGGGGGCGACAGGGTGCAGCTTTTTGCCGCACTTGGGGCAACAGAACCACACGCGCCCGTCGATGTATCGCAGATTGTCGGTCATGCGTCATCCTCCCCGGTGTCGTCCGGCTCTGGCGAATAACAACCGAAAAACGATTGCAGGATCTCGTGGGCTTCCTCCCGGTCGTCCGGGGATGAGGCGTCGTATTGGAGTGTGACGCCCGCTTTTTCGGCTCGTGTGTCTTCGATGATGACCACTTTCACGCGATCCCTCCCTCAATACAGGACTTTTGTCCGCTCACGTTGCAGGGGTAGGCCCGCCCGCTCGCTGAACGCCCGGTAATTGGCATTCAATCGGCGCAGGCGGATGGCCGCTTCCTGCTTCGCCTTTTTGGCTTCTTCGCTGTCCAACTCGCTCATGGAGTTGATGATGCGTTTTTGCTTCCGGATCGACCGCTCGATCTCACGTTGCTTTTGGGTCGCCTGGTATTGGTCATACAGACGGTCTTGATAGACAAAGGGCTTTCGATCGATGGTCTCTAGTTGGTGGTCGGTGTAAGTGCGCTCCATGACGCCCTCGATGTACGGATGAAATGTGTGCCTACAATTTGCTAGGCTCCCCCAATCCCTGTCACATCGCCGTATCCACACGACTTGACGAAATCGGGGTATTCATCTTTTGCCATTTCTCCACCTCCTCCAACTTGGATAAATCCCAACCATTTGAGTTAAGCTCTCTCCAAAGAACAAGTTGTGAAATACCGATGATATCAGCCCACTCAGAAATCGTATGTGATTGCCCCATGTATTTGATTATATGGTTGCTTCTCCTATTGTTGGCCTGTTGCTTCATGGTTGCCCATCTACAGTTAGACGGTTCATAATTCCCGTTTACATCGATTCGGTCTATCGTAAGGTTTTCGGCGTATCCGTT
>CAVEUW010000163.1:0-2447 GCA_963619015.1 Senegalimassilia sp.
CTTCCAGACCTCAGACTGTTGAAGACCTTGTTTGTAGAAAGTAGCGTCAAGGAAATCAAGGCTAACCTCGCCAATGATGCGACTTGTCATAAGGTGGGAACGGAACCAAGACTTGTCCCACCTCTCAACTAGCTGGTTGTGCCTGTAGATGTTGAAACCATAAAGCCCATCGTTGTGGGTTTGGTCGCTGAGCGCCATCCACCCGGTAATTCGATAAACGCCGTTGGGGCCACACACGGTATCGATGCCGAGACGAGTCCCCTTAATAAAGCTATATTCCTCCGCGAATGCAGCGTGCTCGCCGTTGGAATCAACAACAATAATCTGATCGCCAGATTTAAGGTGCCCCTTAAATGCGGTGCCTAGGTATTTCAGTACCGCGCTGACGGTAATGTTCTTGTCCTTCAAACGGGTTATGACGAAAGCTGTGCCATGTTTCGCGGTGCCCAGAGGGCCCTTCTCATTGATGGAAGAGTCCTCAATGACTACGTCCCAGGCATCGGCGCCTGAGGGTCGCTTACTGTAATCGTCAATATCGAAGGCCACATGGTATTCAACATCTTCGCCTATGGGCCGGGTCATAATTTCGTAGTATCCGCCCAAGGTCGAACAGGATGTCTTAAAGCCCATTCCGAAATGGCCCTTAGCGCCCTCACCACGCTCAATATGCAACGACATGTCTTCGGCGATACATACCGCTTTTTCTAAAATGCTGTCGGTCATGCCCTTGCCGTTGTCGATAACGGAGATTTTGCCGTTCACAATCGAGACCACGATTGTCATTTTCTCTTCGCCGACGCGCGCATCAAAGCAATTGGCGACAAGCTCGCCTATTGCCTCAGGAACTGTCTGATTTGTGGCGCCAATCGTTTCCATCAGCCTTGGGGATGGGTAGTTCTTTACGGTGCGTTTTCCCATTTCGGTCTCCTAGCCGTTTTTCTTAGAACTGAACCGCCGCTTGCAGATTTGTTCGCCAATTGCATGCGGGATTCCCACTACAAGAGCGTTTCCCATGCAAAAAGCCCTATGCCCATCCGACATGCCGCGGGTCCAACCCTTCGGAAACATTTGGCATTGGTCGAGCTCGTCCGGTACGAGTCGACGTAAACGGCCGCTGTTGCTTCTTATTGCATGTTTCATGCGGTTTGGCGTTATGCCGCCCTCGCTGGTAAGAATCGTGCGCGCGGGCTTGTCGAGACTGTCGGGAAATGCAACTGGGCCTTCGGAATACATATAGGTGTAACCAGTGGAAGTGGTTCTCTCCTCGCGCTTTGCCCCTTTGTAATACTCCCATTTGGGCAGCTGCTCATCAGAAATGAAGTATTCGTCAGGAACTTCCTCGTCAGGCACAACGATGTCGCGCAAGACGGTAGTTTCTCCCGAATAAGCAGGCGATACTTTCGCCGTAAAAACGCGGCCATTCTGCATTATGCCAGCGTTTTTAAAGGGGGATGTCTTTAAGCCCTTGCCGAAGCTCTCGCTAACGATGTATGGGTCTCTGTCAACGTCAAATGACGATTGCTCGAAGAGCCCCTTCGCAACAGGAAATGCTCGCGCTATGACACCATTCTGATTCAGCCTATTTTCGAGGTTCCATTGTTGGCGGGTCTTTTCGCCATAAATATAAACGCGCCGGCGACGCTGCGGCATACCGTAGTCTGCAGCATTTATTACACGCCACTCAACTGAGTAGCCTTGCTCTGCTAGGCAGGAAAGGATAATGGCAAAGTCTCGGCCGCGTTGTCTCGAAGGTGACTTCAGAAGTCGATCAACGTTCTCAAGGAGAAGATAATGAGGCTTCTTGAGGTTAATTAGCCTGTAGATATCCCACCAAAGGACGCCCTTTTTGCCCTCTATGCCACCAGCAAGCTTAAGTGGTTTGGCAACCGAATAATCCTGACAAGGGAAGCCGCCAACCAGCATATCGAAATCCGGGATGCTGGTATTGCCGGCTTCATACTCATCGAGCACCTTATTGATATCCTTATTCACACAGCTGCCAGCTCCGAATCTAGACTCGTAGCATTTCCAGGCAAATTGACGTGCGGGCGATCCCGGCGGCTCCCATTGGTTGGCCCAAACTGTCTTAAAGGGGCCAGCAGGTGGAAGCGTCCAATCCGGGTGCTCTGGATCATTAAAGCCATCGAGAGCCAATCGAAAGCCGCCAACACCGGCAAATAGTTCCGCTACGCGAATCTCTTTTACCATTCGCTAAGCCTTCCTAAGAATTTCATTAATCATCGCCTCGCGAGTCAGCGCGCTAAAATTCGTGCCGCGCATAACGGCAACCTCTTTAGCGGAGTCTCTAAGGTTCTTTGGAATACGAATAGTGACGGCTACCGTCTCTCCATCAACAAGATATTTCTGGATGTCAGTAGGCGATGCGCCACTCTTAATGACTTCTGAATAGCTCACCGCAACACCTCGTCTCATAGGTTGCTAAATGC
>CAVEUW010000164.1:0-2435 GCA_963619015.1 Senegalimassilia sp.
CGGCTCATGAACTCAAGTTCGTCGACAATCACTTCAAGCTTGCTGCGACGCGAGCCGTCCTTAGACTCCCAAGAGCTGTAACGAAGCTTGCCTTCGATGGAAACCTTCGTGCCCTTGACCAGATACGACTGAAGCTTCTCGCCACGGGTGCCGAACATGGTGCAGTCGACGAAATTCGGATAGTCCTCCCATTCGCCTGTCTGCGGGTTCTTGCGACGGTCGTTGACCGCTACACCGAAAGACAAGATGTTCATACCGCTCTGCGTCTGGCGGCTTTCAGAATCGCGGGTAAGATTGCCGCTGATCATGACTCTGTTGATGCTCATGTTTCTACCTCTTCTCATGCCGGGGACGCAAAACGCTTCCCCATTTCTTAACCTTATTCGCGGTCGGTGCGCTTCACGATCATGTGACGAACAACGACATCAGAGATGCGCAGTACGCGATCGAGTTCTGCAACTTCAGCGGGTTCGGCATGGAAATCGACGAGAGTGTAAACACCGTCAGTCAGACCGTTGATCTCGTAAGCGAGTTTACGCTTGCCCCACTCATCAATGTTGTCGATAGTGCCCTGACCATTAGTAATAGTGGTCTGGATACGGTTCATTGCGTTGGTGCGGGACTCTTCGTCAGTAGACGGAGCAACGAAAAACAGCAGTTCGTAAGCCTTCATCAGCTCACCTCCTTTGGACTTTACGGCCCCGGGCTGGTGAAGGCATACACCGGGGCAGGAATTAGCCCTGATATGTTAGCAGCCTTACGCGCACCCCGCCAGTCTTTTGCAGCCAACTTTCGCCGCCGCACATCGATTCGACACAAATATACGTGTTGCGAAGACGTAAAACCCCTGCTCCAAAGCCCTACGCCTTCAACCGCCTATTCAGCATAACCAACATATCTAGCACCTAGCTTGCCGCTTCTCCTTATTTTGCTAGCACGGACGCAGTAAAAATCTAGCACGTAAAAAAGTACCCCTGTACTGGGAAAATTCAGTACAGGGGCAACATTACAATAGGGAAAAGTTTAAAAAGTGGGCTTGCCAATTTATTGACGGCGCCTTATTCGGTATTGGCACCCTATTCGGCAATTCTGCGCTATTCAGCAACCTCGCCCTCAACGACATCTTCAGCCGTATACTTCTCGTCAATTTCGGTATCGGCGTATTCGCCTGCTGGGCGCAGCGCAATCATGAAATTCGGTGCAGGCCCGATATAGGCTGGCTCCTGTTCAAAAGTGAACGTGCCGTCTTCGGCCTGCTCATACAGATAACCAACAGCAAAAGCAGTATCGGCACCAGGCACGCCACCTTCAGCAATGAGTGCGTCTTTTGTACCGTCATCAACTTCTACGTAGCCGTCATAGCACAGCGCGTAGGCTTGAGCCCCCTGGGCGTGTTCAACTGTATGGCGAGCAGCGTTAAAGCATGCCTCAACTGTGTCACCTGGGTGGTTTTCAATAAATAGATTGTCTTTGACAACAAGCGAGGTAAACGGCACAACCTCTTGGCTTTGAGTCAACTTCTCTTTTGCCTCGGAAAGCGAGAACAGAAGCACCTTTTCAAGAATTTCGGGAATCTCAGGGATTTCCTCGGAGGCGCTTTCGACAACGCGATCAGCCATTACTGCTTCCTTTCTGGTTAGCATGCAGGAAAGCCACGCTTTACACCTGCACATATCGTGCTGCTTAGTGTAGCGTGGCTTTCTTCAAAATACTGCGGCACTGCCGCGATTCGCACTATTTTTCTAGCGATGCTTAGTGGCGATGATGCTTGCGACGACGAACCTTATAGCCCTTCTTCTTGCCGCAAATACCCTTTTCCTTAAGCGAAACAATCAGCTTCTCGGAAATTGCCTCAAGCTGCGCGGCTTCTTCAGCGGTCAGGCATGACAGAATATCTTCAGCAACCGCATCGTTTGCCGCCTCGCGCTTTTCAACCAAGGTGCGACCAAGCTCAGTAAGCTTCACGCGATACGTGCGCGGCTCTTCAACATTTTCGATGGTCACATAGCCGTTACGCTGTGCCTTTTTAACAATGTCTTTCAAACTGCTACGGTTCATGCCAAGCGTTTTGGTGAGTTCCTTTTGTAGAGCGCCATCATTTTCTAGCAAGGCCTTAAGCAGCGCGCCTTGACCACGCTTGAAGCTTTTCGGGCCATTTTTGCGGAAGCCCAGACGGACCAGCTTGTTTGCCTTTTTGAATTTGGCGAGTGTTTTGGCTGCATCGTTCATGATGAGTCCTTTCTATTTGGAGGTTAGTTTGAGTATAAGAATGCTCCATTAGAAGATGGAAGGGTTTAGTCGATTTATTCATAAACAATTCGTGGATTAATATTCATGCAGGTAATATTGCACTTTAGAATTATTCATGAATAAGGTAAGACAAGCTCGGTCGGGCGAATTCCTAAAAACGTGCCACTGGCACGTTTTTACCCTAC
>CAVEUW010000165.1:0-2404 GCA_963619015.1 Senegalimassilia sp.
ATCCAGTGGATACCAAGAATTTGGATAAGTTTTAAGCTACCTATCAAGCAGATAGCTAACTGCGAAAAACGCCCTTGTGTTACCATCGTTTATAAGCCGCGCCGCTTAATTTTTCCTTTTGTCGTGGATTACTTAACTTTAGGCGGCGCGTGCTCAATTAACCGCGTAGACACTCACAGTTAACCGCGTAGGCACTCACAGCGGTTTTCTCAACTTATCCAGTTCGCTTAATAAAATATAAAAGGCTTGCACTCCAAGCATAAACCTTGCTACACTTCGCCTTAGAGTCGGACTCTTCCCTAGGTTTGGACCTTTCCCATCACTAAACCGTTCCCGTCCGGCTCGACAGCCCCTGGAGTCCTTCCCATCCTCCAGGGGCTACTTTATTTAGCTGCGGCTTTAGCTGCGGCTGGTTCCCTGGTGTCTTCGTCGGCCGCTTAGCCGCGTGCGCCCGACCCGTTCGCTGGCCACTTCCCCTTCCCCTTCCCCAACCGCTTCCCCTTCCACATGCGTGCACCTGTCCACTGCGGTGGACTCAGCGGCGCGCAAAAAAGCATAGGATGCCAAGCATCAGGTAAAACGCTAACGGAAAGGAAGCAGCCATGTATGAGCCGTGCAAACATCTTGAGACGTTTTTTATCGCGGGGTTTCAGCATCACGACGGGGCGCTGCAGCTCGATCAGCTAAAGGCCGGCAAGAAGCTTGACCTTGTGCCCGAGCCGGACAATCCTTACGACCCCGATGCGGTGGCTATCATGCGCAAGGGCGCAAAGCTGGGGTATGTCCCTAAAGGCAAAAACTCGCTGGTCAGCCTTTTGACGTTCTATGGTCACGCGGATGTGTTCGAGTGCCGCGTGATGCAGGTTGACCCGAAGGCCAGCCCGTGGGAGCAAGTGCGCGTTGGGCTATACGTGCGCGACGCGCGGTAGAGGCTAGGGCTTGAGGGGCGCCGTCGGCGTGTGGAACGCCGGCGGGCAGGCGCACCGTGACGGCGCTGGGTTGAGGCTAGAGAGGCGGCGACTGACTGACTAGGTACGCCAGCTGCCGACTAACGAGCGACTGAATATCTGGTGTTAGCTGGTCGACCGGGTTTCGGTGCGTCGTCAAGGCGCGCTTGAATGCTAGACTTCGTCACCCAAACGATACCGTCTTCACGCCACGAGTCAAGCAGGCCCGCCGACACCATCTGTGAAACCCGACCGCGAGTTACGCCAAGCATCTCAGCCGCGCGGGATGCACGCACTTTCGCGATAGTTTCCTTTCCTGCATTTACAGCAACAATCACCGTTCTGCCACCATTTTTCGCGCAGTTACCGAATGATTGAGCCGGAAATGTTTCGCCGCGCATTGACCGCTGCTCGCATTCTGACTGAAGCCATTCAGCAGCCATTTCGCATGCGTTTTCAAATGTGGTTCCTTGCGTGCCACCTGGAAAGTCAAACGGCAATGCAATGAACAGGCCATCTTCCTCGAAGATCTCGAACTCATAAATACGAAGCATTGCATCCGCCTTTCCGTGCTGCGACTATCGTTTTGCAGCTATTCATCGCAAACCCGCCTGCTTTCTTGCTAAGTGTGCGATTTTGTTTCATAAATTATAAACTCATGTTTAGTTTTTTCAATGTTTATGCCGCCTTTCGAAGAACAATGCCTGAAAAGCAGCCTATCAGGGCAACCTTGCACCACGCTGGCCAAGGTACGTAATTTAGCTAGCACGAGCCTTGTAAAAACCTAGCAAATGGCGATGACTGTTTGAGAGTCCATTGGCATCACCTCCATCTTTGGGAGGCCGCCCAGTAAGCAAAGCACCGCGTGTTTGACTATACGCGGTGCTTTCTTTTTACAGTGGTGCTTCTTTGCGTAGTGCTTTCTTTCTGCGCGGTGCTTGCTTTTTGCAGTGGTGCTTTCTTTTTGCAGTGGTGCTTTCTTTTTGCAGTGGTGCTTTTTTGCGTGATGCTTTCTTTTTGCAGTGGCAAATTTAGTCGAGTTCATGCAATCTCCCTTTACGTATAGCGTGGTATTTGCTATACTGCTAGCACGCTAGAAAGGGGTGCTTATGACTACGGCAATGGCGCAGATGAATACACGAATTCCTGCTGATCTTAAGAAGCAAGGTGACCGAGCGCTTGAACGTGCTGGCTATACGCCGTCGCAAGCCATACGCGCCCTTTGGGAACTTGCCGCACAGCATATGTACGAACCCGAAGTTGTGCAAAATGCGCTTAGTGGTGCCGCCAAGGCTACGGCAAATACAGATAGCAACCCTTTTAGCGCATGGGATCATACTGCCGCCGAACTTTGCCAGAAGATGGGGCTTTCGGCGGGGGCTGCGGGCGGCGCGGCGGGCGAACAGGGCGCGGGCGGCGCGGCTGGCGATAGCGCAGGCGCGGGAGCTGCTGGGGGT
>CAVEUW010000166.1:0-2392 GCA_963619015.1 Senegalimassilia sp.
GTCCAAGGCCAAATCTCCGTACACCTCGTCGGTCGACACGTGATGGTAGCGCACGTCGAACTCGCGGCAGGCCTCCAGCAGGCGGAAAGTTCCCTCCACGTTGGTGTGCAGAAACGGCTCGGGGTCGGCGATGGAGTTGTCGTTGTGGCTTTCGGCCGCGTAGTGCACGATGGCGTCGTGACCGGGCACAATGCGCGCCAAGAGCTCCGCGTCGCAAATGTCGCCCACCACAAGTTCAACCCTGTCGGCGGGAAGGCCCGCGATATTCTTGCGGTTGCCCGCATAGGTGAGCTTGTCCAGCACGGTTACGTGCACATCAGGGTGCTCGCGCACAACGTAGTGCACGAAGTTGCTGCCGATGAAGCCGCAGCCGCCGGTAACGATGATGTTTTTGGGCTCAAAAATTTCTGCCATGGCCTAGTCCTCCTTCGAGGAGATCTTGCCATCAGCCACGCGGCGCAGGTGCTGGCCGTAGACGCTCTTACCGTAGCGGCCCGCGGCATCCAGCAGCTGGTCGTGGCTGATCCAGCCGTTCTCGAAGGCGATCTCCTCGGGCACGCTCACGGGCAAATCCTGGGCGCGCTCAACCGCACGCACAAATTCGCCAGCCTCATACAACGACTCCATAGTGCCCGTGTCAAGCCACGCAAAACCGCGGCCAAGCGTAACCACAGAAAGGCTGCCATCTTCCAAATACATGCGGTTTAAGTCAGTGATCTCAAGCTCGCCACGCGCGGAAGGGCGCACCTGCTTGGCAAACTCGCACACGCGCGAGTCGTAAAAGTACAGGCCAGTGACGGCATAGTTGCTTTTGGGATGTTCGGGCTTCTCTTCGATGCTCACGGCGTTGAAGTCAGCGTCGAACTCCACCACGCCAAAGCGCTCCGGGTCGTCCACGTGATAACCGAACACGGTAGCACCGCTTCCCTGTTCCGCGGCTTGAACCGCGCTGCGCAGGTGACGACCCAGACCATTGCCGTAGAAGATGTTGTCGCCAAGCACCAGCGCGCAAGGCTCGCCCGCGATGAATTCCTCGCCGATGATAAACGCCTGCGCCAAGCCGTCAGGCGAAGGCTGCTCGGCGTAGCTGAGGCTGATGCCGAACTGGCTGCCATCGCCAAGCAAACGTTGAAAATTGGGCAGGTCAGTTGGTGTGGAAATAACCAGAATGTCGCGGATGCCGGCCATCATCAGCACCGACATGGGGTAATAGATCATGGGTTTGTCGTACACCGGCAACAGCTGTTTGCTGGTGACCGTAGTAAGCGGGTACAGGCGCGTGCCTGAACCACCTGCGAGAATAATGCCCTTCATATCTATTTACGCTCCATTTCTTTACGCGCAGCAGCGCGGCCTTTTCTGTTTCCTAAATAACGCGCTACGCAATCAGCCCCGAAGGCCGCAAGCTCAGTGAAATTTTTCTCATGCGCAAGAGTCTTGGCTATGCTACTCGCTAAACGTTTTCCCTCGCCAACCTCAGATTCGCATATAAGCAAATCCTTATTTCGCTCAAGGAAGCGCCCGATTGCAAAGTTCCTTGCATATTGTTGTTTAGGGCTTAGGTTGTGCGAATGATACACTTCAGCATCAGCCGCATAAGCCACTTTATAGCCTGCATTGATAGCTTTAGCAGCAAGGTACATATCTTCACTCATGTCAGTTGCGCAGAATCCGCCCAACTCAAGATACAAATTGCGATTATAAGCAGAACACACATCTGTGGCGAAGTACGCCTTAATACCGATACGCTCGATATCATCAAACGTCCGAACGCTTGACTCGTCCGTATAGTTGAACCCGCGGACAAGCTGCTCATAGCGCCGCGCATCAGCCTTCGGCAACTGCCTCCCAGAAGACGCAACAACTTGCCCATCGGCAAGTAACGGAGAGATAAGGCTCTCAATATAGTGTTCGTTTGCCGGAACAGCATCTTGTGTCATGAAGCAAACGATGTCACCCGCTGACCGCCTCAATGCCATATCACGAGTTAACCCATGATTAAAATCTGCACGATTGATTTTAATAAGCTCTACGCCCGGTCTCGCCGCTACCTCTTCTACTGTGGCATCATCAGAAGCTGAGTCAACAACAATAATCTGGTCGGGGATACGAGATTGTGCCAACAAATTATCAAGCAAGGGACCAATTTCCCCTTGCGCATTAAGCGTAGGAATAATGAAGGAGATCTTCATACCTATCTCCCCGTCTTTTCTTTACCAAACATTGTACTGAACGTGCCAACAAAGCAAGCTGCGTCCATGGCGAAGCGTTGCTGGCGAATGTACTCGAGTTCCAACGCCTGGCGCTGTCCGTTTTCCCAAGTTGCATCGTTGCGTTTGGTCGTTTGCCACCAACCAGTAATGCCAGGGCGCACACTTAAGAACTCGTCGCG
>CAVEUW010000167.1:0-2345 GCA_963619015.1 Senegalimassilia sp.
CCGCCGTACAGCAGGTCGTCGATGGGTTCGCCCTTGTCAAGACGTGCCAACGCGCCGTACTGCCACAGAATAGGCGCCGCGTCGGACAGCGTGCCCTTCAAGCGCTCGTGACGGCACATAAGCGCCTTGCGGCACAGCTCTAGGCGTTCGTCGAAAATTTCCCAGAACTTCTTTTCGTCGCCCTTTGAAGAAAGCGCCACGTCAGGCAGGCTAATGGTAACCACGCCCTGGTTGAAACGGCCGTAGTACTTCGGCTTGCCAGGCTCGTAATTACCGGCGCGAGCCACGTTGTCGTAGCCGTTGCCTGAACGGTCGGGCGTCAGGAAGCTGCGGCAACCCATGCAGGTGTAACAATCGCCGTTGCCCTCAGTTTCGCCCTTGGAAAGCTTCAGCTCGCGCATCTTCTTTTCCGAAATGTAATCGGGCACCATGCGCTTGGCTGTGCACTTCGCCGCCATCTGCGTGAGGTAGAAATACGGCGAATCCTCGGTGATGTTGTCTTCCTCGAGCACATAAATAAGCTTGGGGAAGGCGGGCGTGATCCAGACGCCGGCCTCGTTTTTGACGCCCTCGTAGCGCTGGCGCAGGGTTTCTTCGATGATCATGGCCAGGTCGGCTTTTTCCTGCTCGGAGCGCGCTTCGTTGAGATACATAAACACGGTGACAAACGGTGCCTGACCATTGGTGGTCATAAGCGTTACCACCTGGTACTGAATGGTTTGCACGCCGCGGCGAATTTCGTCGCGCAGGCGGTTTTCGACAACCTCGGTGATGCGGTCGGGTGCGGCCTCAAGGCCAAGGTCGTTGATCTCGTTGAGCACCTGGCGGCGAATTTTCTGGCGGCTGACGTCGACAAACGGCGCCAAATGTGTGAGAGAGATGGACTGGCCGCCGTACTGGCAGCTGGCCACCTGCGCGATAATCTGCGTAGCGATGTTACACGCGGTGGAGAAGCTGTGCGGACGTTCAATCATGGTGCCAGAAATGACGGTGCCGTTTTGCAGCATGTCTTCGAGGTTGACCAGGTCGCAGTTGTGCATATGCTGAGCAAAATAGTCAGAGTCGTGGAAGTGAATGATGCCCTCGTTGTGCGCGGCCACCACGTCGGGCGGCAGCAGCAGACGCATGGAGATATCCTTGGAAACCTCGCCGGCCATATAGTCGCGTTGAACCGAATTGACGGTTGGGTTTTTGTTCGAATTTTCCTGCTTGGCTTCCTCGTTGTTGCATTCGATAAGCGAAAGCACCTGGTCGTCGGTGGTGTTTGACTGACGCTTGAGCGACTGAACGTAGCGGTAAATGATGTACTTGCGCGCGACGGTGTAGCGGCCCTGAGCCATGATCTGGTTTTCGACCATGTCCTGCACTTCTTCAACAGAAGGCGTGTGGCCCACGCGGCTGCACAGCCACTCGACGCTGTGCGCTGCCAGCGCGATCTGGTCGTCGGTCAGGCGTTCTTCAGGGGCGACTTCCTTGTTGGCGCCCTTGATAGCATTGACGATTTTTTCAATGTCGAACGTTACTTCCGACCCACTGCGCTTGATGATTTTCATCGCGTGCCTTTCTTTCTACTTCCCTACGTTACTTGCATGTATGCGCGCCGTGCCCTTGTGGGCTGCAACACCTTGCGCCGCTGCCCTTGGGGGCGGTGGTGGCGCTGCGAGGCGCGTTGCCTTGCGAGGCGCGTTGCGGCGTGCGACACCTCTGCCTGCGCGGCGGCCCTTGCGCGCTGCCTTGCGAGCTGCCGCCCGTGCGAGGGGCTGCAACACCCTTGCCTGCGAGGCATCCGCAACACCCCTGTTTTCGACCGCACGAGGCCCCTTTGGGTGTGGCCTGCGCGTTCGATGATTGAGTGGTTATAAGGCATGCACGGCTTTTAGCGCGATGCCCCTTCGATTCGTTCACTATACGCTATTTTGGCACAATATATTGTGTTTTCTTGGTCTCAAAAATCCATTGATAGTGTTTTCGGTTGTTTTCCACACCGGTGTATTTCGGTCGAAAACCCCGCTCGGCACGTATAGCGCTGATAGTTTTCTAGGGGCGTTTCGGCAGGGTTTTCCACAACGAAAAAAACCCTGCGGTCAATGCACAACCGCAGGTCAGAAATTTTTGCGGGCGCACCCACAAAAATTGGGGGTTGACAAGCTGACAGGGAAGGTTGCAGCGGGCACACAAAGACAAAAGTCGCTCAGGGAAGATTGCAGGGTTGGATATACGGTTGACGGGCGGTGTTGCGCAGGGCCGAGTATTTAGTTGCGGGGTTGTGTTGCGCAGGGCCGAGTGTTTAGTTGCGGGGTTGTGTTGCGCAGGGTTGCGTATGTGGTTGCGGGGTTGTGTTGCGC
>CAVEUW010000168.1:0-2337 GCA_963619015.1 Senegalimassilia sp.
ATACCAAGATACAACCTTAACCATATCGGACTTGCCACCCATAACCATGGTAAGGCCGCTATCAAAAATGGAAGAAACCTCGTTGCCGACGATGTCAATGGAAACAATCGGGTCTTCGGTGTAGCCAAGAATACCCTTAAGCTCGCCCTCAGAAGCTTCCTTCATAGCAGCATTGATTTCTTCAGCAGTAACCTCTCGGTCAAGTTCAACCGTAAGGTCAACCATAGAACCGTCGGGAGTAGGAACGCGCGTAGCGAAACCATCAAGCTTGCCTGCCAATTCAGGCAGAACAAGAGCAACTGCGCGAGCAGCACCTGTAGTCGTAGGAATCATAGAAAGGTTGGCTGCACGGGCACGACGCAGATCCTTATGAGGAAGGTCAAGAATTTTCTGGTCGTTGGTATAAGCGTGAATAGTGTTCATATACCCACGCTTAATGCCGAATTTCTGGCACAGAACCTTAGCGACAGGTGCTAGGCAATTCGTGGTGCAAGATGCATTGGAAATGATGTTGTGCTTTTCCTTATCGTAATCGCCGTCGTTAACGCCCATAACGATGGTAATATCTTCACCCTTTGCCGGGCAGGTAATAACAACTTTTTTAGCACCAGCCTGAATATGCTTGGAAGCACCTTCGCCAGTTTTAAAATGGCCAGTTGCTTCAACAACAACATCGATACCAAGTTCGCCCCAGGGCAAGTTCAAAGGCTCGCGATCGCAGAAGGTTTTCACACGATGACCATCAGCAATAAAGCCATCTTCGACAACTTCAACCTTGTCAAAGAAACGACCATGTACCGAATCATATTTCAGCAGATGAGCAATTGCATTGATGTCGCCCGGGTCGTTAACTGCCACAACATCGACAGCCGGATCGTTTGCCATAGCACGATAAACCAAACGACCAATGCGGCCGAATCCATTGATTGCCACTTTGATAGCCATTGCGTATCCCCTTTCGAAAAGATACTCAAAATTTGCCAAACATCTGAAGTTTAACAAAGCGAGTAAATTTAGAAAAATAAAACCGGTGGACGGTTACGTAAGCGGTTGAATTCGAGGCGTATACGAAACACCTGAGCAAAGCAGGCATTCAGATAATTAAACTGAATTGAAAATATTCTAAAAATAGAAGATTTAGTGGAGTCTGCTGCTTTCAACTTCGCGAGCCAATTGCTCAATACGACGAACACGATGATATACAGCCGATTTAGAAAGCGGAGGATTTGCTAACTGCCCGAGCTCTTTAAGGGAAACTTCTGGGTAGCTAATACGCAAGTTAATGAAATCCTGAAGTGCGGGAGGAAGCTTTGCAATCTGGTCGTTATCACGTAAAACGCGAATGGCATACAGCTGGTCAAGGGATGCCCGTGAAGCTTTAGCCTGGTTAGCAACTTCTGCATTAATTTGACGGTTTACGTCATTGCGTACACTCTTTAAAACACGAGCGTTCTCTAACTGCAAAGCACTTTGATGAGCGCCAACGAGCGCCAAAAATTCAAGAATAGCTTCCCCGCTTTTAAGGTACACCATATAAGAGTTTCGACGCTGCATAACACGTGCTTTAATACCCTTACCAGCCATAAGGTCAACTAGGCCGTTGGCTAAATCTTCGCTTTCAACAGTAATTTCGAAATGGAAATCGCCACGTGGGTCTGAGACAAAGCCGCTACCGAGAAAAGCCCCGCGCAAATAAGCTGCAGCGCAGCAATCTTTTGCCACAAGTTGCTTTGAAACTCCAAGCTCTAACCCACCATCAGCCGACAGTACGCCCATATCAACCAAAGCTTCAGCAAGGTTAGGTTGAGCTGGACAATCAATAAGATAGTTTGGTGTTTTATGAAGGACACTTCGTCGTAAGGTATAAGACGTTTGAAGGTTATATAACTCATGCAAAAGCTTAATAACCTGACGTGCCACAGAAGGCGAATCGGTTGCCACTTCTACTCGATACCGACTTTTTCCCGAAACAAATAATGTTCCCTCAATGCGAACAAGGGCAGCAAGAACAGCTTTGTCGCAATGTGAACATACGCCTTCAACGTGAGCTAATTCGTCTTTTACTTCCGTCGTGAACGACATAGCTTTAGCACCTCCGTGAAAGCATCGCGAAGGGAAAGCGGGTCATGCCAAGTCGGACGCAAGGGGTCGACTAAATCACGAACCAAAACCTCTGAGCCCGCCGATTCTATAGCCGAAACATCTTGAAGCGATACATGAACCTGACGAATCGGACGGCCCGAATTGTCGTGCGTTGAATCAATTTCACCAACTTGAAAACGGGCAACGCCACTTTGCTCAGCCGAACGAGGGTAGCCTGGTCCACTTACAGGTTTT
>CAVEUW010000169.1:0-2314 GCA_963619015.1 Senegalimassilia sp.
TGAACGTGAGCTTCACTTTCAAGCACACGTCAGCGGGGAAGGCCGCGGGGTTGGTGGTTTCAGTCATTATTGTTCCTTCGTCTCTTCGATAATCTGCGCAAGCGTCAGACAAGCTGCGGCCTTGCGGCTGTAATAGTCAGCGAGCGGGCTGTCTGGGTCATCCGAGAACCTTTTCGCTGACGCGTCGGCTAACAAACGTGCAATCGTGATCGCGTAATCCGCATCGTCATAACTTGCAATTGTGGTGGCATCGAGCGTGAATTCGCTTAGCAGCCAATCTCTCGCGCTGATGTAAATAGCGTTCTTCTTTGCATACGCCCTTACTGCGAATTGCCAGTCTTGCATTCTGTCACCGCCTTTTCTTCCGTGAAGCTGATGCAACACGAGGGACAGTCCCACTTGCCGGTCTGTTTGTTGCGAGTGAGCGGCGTGTCGCACATTGAGCAATAAAAAGCGGCTTGCGGCGCGGCTTTAGCCGCTGACGCGACGCTAGACGCTTTAGGATTGGCATTGCTTTTATTAGCAATGCCATCCTTTTGTTTTGTTTTGTTTTGTTTTGTTGGCATAGCCTTCGCATTGCGTTCGCTATGCGTTTGCATTGCATTCGCATTAGCGTCTGCATTGTGCCAACGTTTTGCGGCTGCGGCCTGCGATTTCTCGCGCTTATCCTCGAAGCGGCTGATGTTCTCCATAGCCCTGTCAGAGCCAATTTCGCCATTGTCGTTTCTCCACAGCAGGCCAGTGGAAAACATTTCGTCAAGCCACTTTTCGAGCGTCTGTTTATCGGTGCATAACAGGTGGCAATGCACTTGCATTGCGTCTGCATTGCCAACGCATACCGGGCGCATGTCGTGGTGCATCTGCTCGACGAAATACCAATAGGCATCAACCGCCGCGCCGCCGCATTTGAGCCGAAGCTGGATAATCTTCGGGTCGTTGCTTGCGCCGGTGCTATGGTCGAAATACTGCATCATGCGCTATCACCTAGAACGGAATCTCTTCGTCGTACATATCCGTCTGTGCCGGCTGCTGGGATTGGCGGCTCATGAACTCCAGTTCGTCCACGATCACTTCAATCTTGGAACGCTTGGAGCCGTCTTTGCCCTCCCAGGACGCATAGCGCAGCTTGCCTTCAATGCAAACCTTCGTGCCCTTCGTGAGGTGCTGTGCCAGCTTCTCTGCGCGAGTGCCAAACATCGTGCAGTCAATGTAATTCGGGTAGTCCTCCCATTCACCGGTCTTGTTGTTCTTGCGACGGTCGTTTACCGCCACGCCGAAGCTCACGATAGCCATACCGCCCTGCGTGCTTCGGCTCTCTGCGTCGCGGGTCAAGTTGCCGCTGATGGTTACTCGATTGATGCCCATGTTTTCTCCTAATCCTGAAGCTGGTAGTTGCACCAGCTGCTTGTGTGTCCAAAACGATTCTTTCCCTTGCAACGCTCGCTGGTGATATTCCAGCCTTCGCGTCGCAACTCCATGATGTACTCGCTTAAACGAGTGATTCCGTACAACTCAATCGCCTGCATGGAGGTCAGGCACTTGTACGTCTTTAGGTGGTTTGCGACAGCTTCTTTCTGTGTCTTAGCCATCTGTCCCCCCTTCGTAAGGTAGAGCTGCTAACTCTGCCGGTGTCATAACCTGGATACCTTGCAGCTCGCACTCTTCGCGCATTCCGCCAATCAGCCGTGAGAACTCTTGGCTATCCATGTGGCTTGAACGCTTCATAACGCGCACTGTGCAGGTGCCTGCGTGCCAACTCATAACGTCGTAATAAGCGAAGTAGTCATTGAGCGGGATATCCGCTCGAACCTCGAAATACTCATGCACGCCGTAATCCCGTAGCATGTTCACATGCACCTCGTGCAGCGACATGTGTAGTGCAGCTGCAAGCTTTGAAGCCATTGCCCAGTAGTAGGCATTGGCGGTCAAGCTTCTACGCTTGGTGGCCTTCGTGATGACATACTCGCCTTCGTCTGCCTGCTGTAAAAATGCAATACAACGTAGGCGGTTGCCCCTCACAAGCTCCTTAGCCAAGTTCGCCCTCGAACTCGACTGCTACCTGCTCGAACCACTCTGCGCGTTGGTCTGCTGGCAGGTCTTTAGCCGGGAAGTCAGGACGTGCCTGCACGCCCTTCATAGCCCATCCCGGCTCTTTGTCCGGATTCGTAGCCTGTTCGTAGGCTGTGCAAGCGGCCTGTAAGCGGTCACAAGCTGTTTTCAGGCGGGCTTTGCCGTTGTCTTTAGGTGGTTGCTTCCTGTCGGGCTTTTGAGCCTTGCCGTGGTCGTTGGTAGCGTCAGCGTCCTTGCTGTCATC
>CAVEUW010000170.1:0-2289 GCA_963619015.1 Senegalimassilia sp.
CCATCAGCTTGGGGTATGCGGGCCTGTACGAGTGCGTGAAGTACATGACTGGCCACAGTCACACTGACGAAGAGGGCACGCCGTTCGCCATGGCTGTTATGCAGCACATGAACGACAAGTGCAACGAGTGGAAGGCTGAAACTAACATCGACTTCTCGCTGTACGGCACGCCGCTTGAGTCGACCACCTACAAGTTCGCCAAGGCGCTGCAGCGTCGCTTCGGCGTGATCGAGGGCATTTCCGACAAGGGCTACATCACTAACAGCTATCACGTGCATGTGTCCGAGAAGATCGACGCCTTCGATAAGCTGAAGTTTGAAAGCGCGTTCCAGCAGCTGTCTCCGGGTGGCGCTATCAGCTACATCGAGGTGCCGAACATGCAGGACAACCTGAAGGCCGTCATTTCCGTGATGCAGTACATCTACGAGAACATTATGTATGCAGAGTTGAATACGAAGTCCGACTACTGCCAGGTGTGCGGCTTTGATGGCGAAATTCAGATTGTGGAAGATGACGGCAAGTTGGTGTGGGAATGCCCGAACTGCCATAACCGCGACCAGGAAAAGCTGAACGTTGCTCGTCGTACCTGCGGCTACATTGGAACCCAGTTCTGGAACCAGGGCCGTACGCAGGAGATTCGCGACCGCGTGTTGCATCTGTAGGGATGTGGCGCTAGGCCGCCGCGAGGGTGTTGTGCTAGGCGAGCGTTGTGGCGTTGCGGCGTTGCGGCGCTAGAGGGCAAGCTGCGGCGTTGGGCGAGCAAGCGCTGAATGGGCGCCGCGTGGTGTAGGCCGCGCTGCACGGGCGCCGCGATAGAGGGCGCGCTGCCGTGAAGGCAAGCCAATGCCGTGGCTCGCGCGATGGCGCTGCTGCGAAGACAACATCTTGCAATAAAAAGCCTCCCAGTTGGGAGGCTTTTTGCATTGGTGTTGAATGTGTCGCGCTGCAAATAATAAGTGTGACGCTCGCTTCGCGAGCTTACTTTGGGCTGTGCAAGCTTTCGCTCGCGCCCACAAAAAATAGTAAATGACCTGCGGAAATAATTCGTAGGGCCGAGCGAAAGCTCGGCCAGTAATCGAAAGCCCGAAGGGCGACACTGTTGTTTGCGCCAGTGCGCAATTACCCTTGAGGGCAAGGAGCCCTTTGCGTGCCTTAGCCTTCCAAAGCGACGACTCAGTGTTTGCGCCCGCTAGCCTTCTAAAGCGTCGTTGCGGTGCTTGTAGAAGACGTGGCTTTGCTGCGGCTCGAGCGTGCACATGCCGTTGGCGTCGACCGAGGTCACCATAGCCTCAAGCACCTGGCGTGTGCGCACCTGCATGTCGTCAACCTCGCTGTAGCCGCCGAATTGCTCCTCGAAGAACAGGTCGATCATGCGCTCAAATTCAGCCTCGGGCAGCTTGAACGTAACCTTTTCCTGGTCGTTTCTTGGATTGGGGTTTTCTTCCATATAGAAGGTGACCACTTCGCCGTTTTCAAAATGGTAGTCGAAAGAATCGGCCAGCTTGGCACCTGCGGCTAGCTCGGTGAGCAGGGGATACATGTCGTCGTCCTCGTCGGCCTGCGCGTCGGTTGCGCCTGCACCCGCGGCGTCACCCGCCGACTCGCCCGCGGCTGTCGCGCCCGAATTTGCCGCACCGGAACCGCTGCCAGCGCCCGCACCTGCGCCGCCACCCATGCTGATCTGCTGATACTGCTTGACCTGCTGGTTGATAATCGCCCATTCTTCGTCGTCGGTAATCGGCTCAAGGTCGATGTTGGCGAAGCTGCCGTCTTCAGGCACGACCAGCGTTTTCTTGTCGTACGACGACGCGTACAAGTTGGTGTAGCCCTGCTCGTCCGTTTGGCCGTCAGTGTAGACAATGTAGCTTTTGTTGAAGAAGGGGCTGTCAAACATAAACAGCGCATCGCAGGTATGAGCGTTGCCTTCCTCGTCGGTGACCTGGAATTTTAGTTCGTCGATGTTCGCGTTATCTGCCATGTTGCGTCCCCCTTTGACGTTGTTTGCGTCGCTTGTTTTCGTTGGAATAAAGATAACAAAAAAGCCACCCGAAGGTGGCTGAAAGTTTGGTGGAGCCTAGGGGGATCGAGAATCCATGCACTTCGTGCATGTCTTCACACGTCGGGCTTCGCCCTCCTCATGCAACAGCCCACTGGGCTGTTGCACCCTCGCGGGGTTCGATCCCCTTTGGGGTACACAGCTTTGCTAACGGCAACAAAAAAGCCCGGTTGACCCGGGCTGAAAGTTTGGTGGAGCCTAGGGGGATCGAGAATCCATGCACTTCGTGCATG
>CAVEUW010000171.1:0-2258 GCA_963619015.1 Senegalimassilia sp.
CATCTAAGGAAGGCTAACACCATTTGGCCTGATTATATGGTTGAATTTAATGAACGGCGCTTGGAACTTGACAGAGCCATGGCCTGCTGCAATGCCCTCCAGGACGAGCTGAACTATATTAGTCAGGTCCTTCCCGCGGACAAGAATAAGTACACCGCCATAGTGCTAGAGCTTGACACGGAGTTTAACTGGATCAAGAGCTTACGGCAATCTGACAATAGATTTCTATCGCATTTAAAAGGGTAGAGCTTTGGGGCGTCTTCTGTAATTGCAC
Organism: Senegalimassilia sp.; assembly: GCA_963619015.1. GTDB lineage: Bacteria > Actinomycetota > Coriobacteriia > Coriobacteriales > Eggerthellaceae > Senegalimassilia. The sequence goes on from CAVEUW010000171.1 coordinate 275, forward strand.
GTCTATTCCGCTACGGAGTTCTGCAATGTCAACAACAACGGCAATGCGAACAACAACAGCGCTTCGAATTCTAACGGCGTGCGCCCGGATTTCACAACCGCATCAAAGGGCTTGCTTCCACGGTGCGGATTTATGGGAAAGGAGAGGCCGTCCCTTCAGCGGCGAGCGCCAGCTGATTAATAATCAACCATGACGCCACCGCATACGTGCGATGTGGCTGCAGCGTGGTTCTATGAACGTATTTTATGACGCTAACGCGATCTATGACGCTGGAACCAAGGCCATAGCGGGAAGCAAGTTCAAGCAGCGGACGCAGTATTTTAGAATGAATCAGCTGCTAGAAACGGCTCGCCTTCAGAGAGATCTCATGGAGGGCAGGTATGAGCCACAACCGAGCCAAAGGTTCCTTATTAGCGAGCGCGGAAAAACTCGGTATATTACGAGCAATTCAATGAGGGATAAAGCCCTCAATCACGTGCTCTGTGATGAGGCGTTAAGTCCAACGATAGCGCCTTTCGTAATCTATGACAATGACGCTAGCCAAAAAGGCAAAGGCGTCAGGCATCATCGGCAGCGCTTAGAGGCGCAACTGCGCTATTACTATCAAACACAAGGAGACAATGCCGGGTGGATACTACTAGCGGACTTTTCTGGGTACTACCCAAACATCCGACATGATAAGTGCCTGGAGGTATTGGAGCGCTTTTTGGAGCGGAGCCAGTTGGCTCCGGGCGAGGTCGCCCTTGCCAAGCAACTGGTTCGGAAAATTCTAAAAACCTTTGAGCTAGACGTTTCTCGCTTTTCCGACCGGGAGATAGCAGAGCTGTACACCAATAAAGTCGACCCGATGATGAATGTCGGCGTTAATCAGAAGAAGCTGACAGGCGAGAAAATGCTTCGGAAGGGCATAGATATCGGCTCCCAACCGTCGCAGGACATAGGAGTGATATACCCGTACCGGGTAGACAATTATGCAAAGATCGTTAAGGGTGTAAAAGGCTACGGCCGATACACTGATGACTTTCATGCAATTCGCGAAGATAGGGCTTTTCTTGAAGAGCTTCTGGCAGATTTCAGAGGCATCGCTGCGGAATATGGCCTAATCATCAACGAGAGGAAGACCCGCATCTGCAAGATTTCTGAACCGTTTCGAATTCTGAAAGTCCAATATAGACTGACCAAAGCAGGAGGGGTCATTCGACGGATACACCCTAAAAGCGTCACTAGAGAACGAAGGAAGCTCAAAGCCTACAAGCGGTTGCTGGACGCGGGTAGGATAGACGCAGACACCGTTGAGAACAGCTTCAAAAGCTGGCTTGGTAGTAATTGGAAGCTGATGTCAAAAGGACAAATATCAAACATCTATTCACTGTATTACGAGCTATTTCAAAGGAGGATATCATGGAAAAAGGGACATGGAAGATTACTCTGGCTGATGGGTCAACCCTGGAAGGGTTAGTGCTCAACGGCAACAATTACATTAGTAAAAGCCCCCTCACTGAGGCGGACTTCGCGGGAAAGCTTGACCGGGTAGCAATCACGGATGGGGGAGCGACCAAGGAGCTGAAATGCGCTGAACTGGTACAATGCCAGAAGTATGGCGAGGAGTACTGGTTTATCCTGCGTGAAAGATCCGCGGAGGATCTGGCGGCGGCTAAGGTACAGGCCAACATTGAATATATCGCGATGATGGCCGATGTTGATCTTGAGGAGGTGTAGGACATGGCAGCAAAGACGACTCATAGTAAGAATTTTGAAAAGGTAAAAGCCTATTATATCAACGGGCTCTGGAGGAAGATCCGCGTATACAATGCCGTAGCGAACCCCAAGAGCAGTCCCTGGATTACTGAGGCCGAATATGAAGAAATCACCGGCGAGGTGTACAAGGCCACTGAAGAATAAGCAGCCAGGAAGCACGAAGGGAGAACCACATGAACGAAATTGACTTAGAACACCGACTGACAGATATCGAGAATCGGTCAAA
>CAVEUW010000172.1:0-2241 GCA_963619015.1 Senegalimassilia sp.
CCCTACTTCTCCGCCACTGAAGATTTACAGCCCGGGCCTCCCGGGCTTTTTTGTTGCCCTGTGCAAGCCGAGTGGGATTCAACCGCCCCTCTATCTCCTTCGCGGCCAGCGGCGAATCACCTTCGCCTGCTGAGGCTTCTGCTTGTAGTTCGGGTTGTGCCGCAGAAAAACAGCACGACAAATAAGCGTGATTACAAGCGCAATCACAGCAACAATCAAAAACGTCACGAACAGCTCAAACACATCCGGGTTCTTATCGGCCACTGCATACAAACTCGCAAGCGCAAAGAACCCCGTAAGCACGCCATTGATAATCGTAAACGCCTTAATCAGAATTTCTTTTGCACGCGTCGGCGATGCTTTCCAAGCCACTACAATGTAGATAACGCCCGCTAAAACAGCCAAGGCAATCAGCAGGGGAATAGCCCGAAACAACCTGACAAACATGGATTACACCATCGCTTTCGTCTGCGTATTGCGCATCAGACACCGCTACCTACGTGGGGTCACTGCAGCGCGCAGCGGACTGAATGTTGTTGTACGCGCCCACCAGCCTTTACCTTGAGCAGCCGAAACAATATCAGCCGCAGCATTAAAGCTTTCGCATACCGCAAATACAGCCGCACCACTACCGGACATCATGGCCTGTTGTACGCCAGGACGGCCCTCAAGCCACATGCGTACCTCGGCAATTTCTGGAAGCAGACTTTCAGAGGCTTTTGCCATATTATTGCGCAGAGGAACATCGCAGCCCGCATCAGCAGCAAGCGCTGCCGCTACGTCAGCTTCAGGAATCACAACGGGGTCGGCGTCAAAAGCCGCATAGGAAGCAGGCGTAGAAACTCCACCATCGGGCTTTACGACCGCTACAAACCCCTGCATTGGCGTAAGCGACTTGATAAACTTTTCACCCACACCGTTATAAGCAGCGCACCCGCCGCGCAAGAAGAAGGCAACATCAGCCCCAAGACCAGCTGCAACTTCCTCAATTCGCGAGTCGTCGGGTGCAAGACCCCATAATTTTGCAAGACCAACAAGTGCAGCTGCGGCATCAGAAGATCCGCCGCCCATACCAGCCTGCGCAGGAATATGCTTCTCTAAGTGAATGCGCACGGTCTGCTCTTCACCAAGCTGCTTTCCGGCAACCTCAGCCAAACGCACAGCGGCCTTCCATACAATGTTTTTCTGTGGCTCTACGTCAAGCGGAGCTAGTCCTTCGAAACTGCGCGATGTCAATTGCACAGGCTCACCCGTACCCGGGATTAGCTTCATAAGCAGTACATCATGCAGCATAAGCGCGTGCATTACGGTATCAACCTCGTGGTAGCCGTCTGGGCGACGCTCTTTAATATTCAGCAGCAAGTTCACTTTCGCCGGAGCAACAACCTTAATAGACCCAGGCAGTGCAAATTCGCGAGCTTCAACAGCCTGCGCCACGCGCGCAACATCAAGCATATCAACCCTATCGGGGTCGGTTTCACGTGAAACTTTTTGCTGTTTATCCTGTTCGGAAGTCATTTTCTACTCCGTTCGCTTCTTTCTTTTTGCTGCGAAGAACTCTTTGAGCAGGCTTGCGCATTCTTCTGCACACACCCCAGCAGTAACTTCGAAATTGTGGTTTAAGCGCTCATCTGAATGCACCGAATACAACGTACCCAATGCGCCAGCTTTCTGATCATACGCACCATACACACAGCGATCAATGCGAGCCTGGTGCATAAGCCCTGCGCACATAACGCATGGCTCAAGCGTAACGTAAACCGTACAACCCGTCAGACGCCATACACCCAGTTCGCGGGCCGCCTGTTTAAGTGCGACAAACTCCGCATGGCCAGCCGGATCTTGCTCGGTTTCCCTGGTGTTGCACGCTTGCGAAATCACACGCGGCTCGGCAAGCGGACGACGCGTAGCCGGATCAATCGGGTGATAAACCACAACGGCCCCAATAGGAACTTCGCCCATTTCGGCCGCGCGGCGCGCTTGTGCAATTGCCATATCCATGTATTCTTTATCATCCATGGTTGGCATTATATGGTATCCTTTGAACGCTTTATGCAACGTAGTTCATTCGTTGCCAAGCAAACATCTGGAGGAATGGCCGAGTGGTTGAAGGCGGCAGTCTTGAAAACTGTTGAGCCGCAAGGTTCCGTGGGTTCGAATCCTACTTCCTCCGCCAGAATCCTAACAGCCCGGGTTATCCGGGCTTTTTTGTTACCCGCGCTACAGCAGAACACCCAGTAG
>CAVEUW010000173.1:0-399 GCA_963619015.1 Senegalimassilia sp.
TCTTCGAAAGCTCTTCGATCATGCAGGTGCGGACAAAAGCGGAAAAGCTCATGCCTCGCAAGGCCGCCTCCTCCTTGGCCGCGTCGCGCAGGGTGTCCGGGATGCGCAGGGTCACCGAAACCTGGTCGCCCTCGACTAGGTGCCGCCGAATCTCGGTCTCGGTGGCGTTGTTGTTCACCAGCTCCGTGTAACTCTCCATCGCATGCTCCTAGCGTAAAGTGCAATACATTTGCCTTTCCGTCATTATACGCCTGCACAGGCTTTCACCGTATCTCATTCGCGCAGGTGGATGTGTACAGGAAAGTGGACAGATGGGCGGAGTAGCACAATCACGGGAACAGGCTCTTCACGGCACGCCGCCATGACGAAGCCGACACCCACGGAGCCCTTACCCGCTTG
>CAVEUW010000173.1:409-2237 GCA_963619015.1 Senegalimassilia sp.
TTCCAGGCCCCACTCGACCTCCGAGGCCGCTCATCCCGCGCCTGCGCGTTCCTTGGACACGCAATGTCGCACGCCGTCGCAACGGGTGCAAGGGCCGCGAAACTTTCCCGATTTCTTTTCGCAAGGGATGCGCTTCGAGTGCGAAAACAAATCGAGAAACTTCCGTCGGGTGATTTCGATTACCAAGACCGCCTTCGCTTTCCCCCTTGCGCCCGCCGCGCCCGCGAGCGCCATACGCGCCACAAGGCACGCCACAGGGGCGGGCCGCGAGTCCCAAGGAGGAACATCATGGAAGCACTGGAAATCAAGGCAACCGAGGCGACGGTCAGGTTCTTGGAGCGCAAGGGCTACGAGGTTATCGATCGCAAGTGGGAGGGCCCCGAGGGCGTCGGCTCCATCGACCTGGTGGCAAAGGACGGCGACGAGCTGGTGTTCGTGGACGTGGTGGCCCACCGCTCCACCGACGGCTTCCCCGAGGCGCACATCGGCCGCGAGCTGCGCGAGATCCTGGCAGCCAAGTGGCTGGGCGAGCACGTCGAGGACTACGACAACGTGTCGGTCCGCTTCGACGACGTGGCGATGATGGTCGTGAGCGAGTCCCGCGCGCTGCTGAGGCACCACATCAACTGCTTCGGCACCATGGAAACGGCCGACTAGCCGCCATCGGGGCCGGGCTCGTCCCGGCCCCGGGCCCGGCGGCCCTGGCGGGTCGTCGGGCCTTAGCTTTGCTTGCTGCCCCGCGAGGCCACAGGCTCGACGATAACATTTCGGAGCTCAAAGCAAGATTCCCAGCATCCTCGAAGGGCTACTTTAGCAGCCCCGGACAAGGGCGCAGGCATACCCGCAACATCGAGTCGGACAATCCCGCAAGGACCGCTGCTGAATTCGCAGGCATTGCGAGCAAGGATCCCGTCAGTGCCATTGCCATCGAGGGCAAGGGAATGATCTATAGAATGAGAGACGGAAGCGTCGTTTCGCATAGATATATCTCCTCCTCAAAAGACGGCTCTCCAGTTGTCGAGCTGAAAGTAAAAAACGCTTCTGGAATCAAATCCCAGAAGATACACTTCGTTAAGAGAGGAAAGTGATCACCGCGGAAAACGCCAACAGAAGATTCTCGCAGGCTGAAGAGGCCCTGCTGAAGCGCGCCAAGGGGTCGAGGCTGTTGTCGATTGACGCCGTCCTGGCCGCACCACCCGACAACAGCTGGAACACCGTGCGCCTGCACTTCGAGGACTTCGACATAGACGTCAACAATTATTTAAGCGACGTAGTCGTGGACGAGTTCGGCTCTCTTGAAGAGTTCGGTCTCCTGTCTGTGACCGAGTCCTCAAAGGAGACGCTGCGTATTCCAGAGGTCGGAACCGACACAACCGTAATGGATGTTGGCGCACTTGTTGATGCCGTCAGCGTGATTAACGACATCGCGGATATCTATGGCGAAGGCGAGCTGGTAGCAAGGCTCGAATATCCGCAGGCGATCGCGCTCCACACCGATTCGGGCATCATCATGCTCGACAAGGAAGTATGGTTCTCGGAGCTTATCGTCATCAAGAGAGGCGAAAGCGTCGAGGGCCTGTTGTACGACGAGTCCGTCAACTGGGAGGACGACCTTGAAGAGGATTCCACGACCCACTTCGAGTTCCGCACGGAGACGCAGATGCTTTAGCCGCCCCGCCCAGTGGTTAGCCCACGAGGCATCGCGGCAGGCGCGTATCCCGGTACGGCTCTAGCGGTTTCGGCCAAAATCCACTAAGCCCCTAGGGCGAAACAAAGGGAACGCCTGTTATGCTGGGCATGTCGAAAGCCGCGCCGCAAAGAATACGGC
>CAVEUW010000174.1:0-2208 GCA_963619015.1 Senegalimassilia sp.
TCATCGAAGGCGCCGCCGAGCATCATGGCCTGTTGGGCGGGCTTATCGAAACCTGCGTGAAGCCGGTCGATCCCGAGCTGTATAGCCGCATTATTGAAATCACGTACCGGTTCAGCGCGGGGTGGCGGCGTGTTCACAACCCGCGTTCCGGCGCGGACGTTGCTGACAACCTCACCACCACGGAATTCAGCATAGCCATGCTTACGAACCGCGGTTGGTCGGCGCGCGAAGTGGCAACGTTTTTGGAAGTGTCGGAAAACACCGTGAAGACGCACCTGAAGAGCGTGTACAAGAAATTGGGCATTTCCAAGAAAAGCGAGCTTAGCCAATTCATGCTGCGCTAGGTTACTTCGGCGAAGCTTTTTGCCTTGCGAGATGCGCATCCCTCACCCGATTTCGCGCGAATTCGGGTGAGGGATGGCGACCTTCTTTTTGAAACAATAAAAGCGACTAGCTAGCTGCGCTTGCTGCGCAGTGTTTCATGCGCGCCGCCCCGCGCCCGCGCACAAAAGGAGGAGCCATGGTCGCCCAACGTAATTACTGCCGCACGCTGGCAACAAGCACCATGCAAGCAAAGGTTTGCTTGCTGCTATTGGCCGCAGCTGCGCTTGTTTGCGCAGCCCTGATGTGCACTGCACCGCAGCTGGCCTGGGCCGATGACGCTGCAGACGATTCAACGATTGGCGTTTCGACGAAGTATCTTTCCGACGGCGATGCAATCGACGCGGCCGTTGTGCGCAACGGAGAAACCACGCTTGCGAGTCGGATTGCGACTTCTTACGATGTGAAGTTCGATTCGAATAAACCAACGGATGCCAGCACCGCAATAGCGGGCAGCACCGAAACCATGACTAAACTCAAGCACGGTAACGCCTTCAAGGCACCCGCCTGCGGATATACGCTGCCCGGATACGAATTCGACTCGTGGAACACCAAGGCCGACGGCACCGGCACACGCATTGAAGCAGGTGCCGAAGTGAGCGACCTTGAGGAAAGCAGCGCCGGCGTTGCGATGCTGTATGCCATCTGGAAGCCTTGTGAGTATGAGGTGACGTTTGTGGGCGGCGAGGCCGGCGGTAATTCGTACACGCAAACCATGACATTCGACAAGCCGGCTGTGCTTGAAGCGTCAAAGTTCATCGCGCCGAGCGGAAAGGCTCTGCTGGGCTGGACGAACGACTTGGCGATTGGCAGCATGTGGCAAGATGGCGCAACGGTGGTGAACCTGTGCACACTGAGCGAAGCCGGAAAGCCTACAGGCGACAGGCTTAGTGCCAAGTGGGCTGGCCTTGGCCACGTGAGCATTGTGGTCACTCGAAACGGCGTGCCGGCATCTGGGCTTGCCAACGACTTGATGCTCTCTGACAGTGAGGGCATCTTCGGCTACTTCGACGAAGATGCGCAGACGCCCGGTGTGTACACCGTGAGCGATATTCCCTCGGGTGTATACGACGTCTCGCTTGTGGGGTTCGACACCACGGGCAAGACCATAGCGGTGGAAAGTGATGGCTCGGGTATGGCGTGGCTCGACTACTGCGACGTGCAAATCGTGGGCGACGAGCATTGTGAGTCTGCGTTTACGAGCAGCAGCGGCCCAGCCACGCAGCTCAAAGACGTGCCCGTGGGCTCAACGCTTGGTGTTTCGGTCTCCAAGCACGACACCGGGTATCGTTTCTCGGAATACACCGCTACAGGCACCGATCCAACCTGGCAAAATGGAGACACCACGCTGGGCTCGCAGACCATCACGGTAAACGGGCAGACAACCATTCAGGCTCACAGCAATCCCATTCATTACAAGGTAGTGTTTGACTCCAACGGCGGAGTGGGCGGCATGGTGGACCAAACGTTTGAGTACGATTCGCCGCAGGAACTTTCGCTCAATGCGTTCTCCAAGAATCACGGCAGTTTTGCGTGCTGGACGCTTACTCCCGAGTGGAGCGGCACCACGTATACAGACCAGGACGAGGTGATTAACCTTGCTTCTGAGGAAGGCGCCACGGTTACGCTGTACGCGCAATACACCGCCGATAGCTGGTGGGTGGAGTTTAACGGCAACGGCGGCGACGTGGGGTATATGGATTCGCAGAAGATGTTCTTCGGCACGTCCTCCAAGCTACAGAAGTCCACGATGACCAGGGAAGACTATACCTTTAGAGGCTGGAACACGAAGGCCGATGGATCTGGGCAGCACTTCGACGACGAAGC
>CAVEUW010000175.1:0-2182 GCA_963619015.1 Senegalimassilia sp.
CAACTCAGTATGGCTTCCAGTATATTGCCGCTGATGGCAAGTGGGTTTTCTACGACCGCACTATGGGCTGGATGCTGTATGGCGAACAGTGTATTGACAGCAATTGGTACTACCTTGACCCTTGCACCGGCGCTGTTTCTTATGGCTGGAAGTGGTTCTCTGATTCGAAGAAGTGGGTGTATTACGACGACATTGCCGGCACCATGTACCACGGATGGAATACGGTTGGCGAAAAGCAGCTGTATTTTGATGAGGAGACTGGCTTATCAGCTACTCGATTTGAAGCTGTTTATCAAATTTCAAATATTGCTAACGACGATTACGTGCTTGATATTGAAGGTGGCTCGACATCAAGCGGAACGAAGGTGTCTTTATGGAGTGACCAAAATTCCGTTTGGCAGCGCTTCCGCTTTATTTCTATGGGCGACGGCTATTATCGTATCGCACCGCTTCATTCGGGTTTGACGCTTGGTTACGATACTTCAAGCAACAAAATTACCCAACAGGATTACACCGGGGAGAACAGCCAGCTTTGGCGAATTGAGCCTAATGACGACGATACATACCGCTTTGTTGCGAAAGACAGCAATATGGCGTTGACACTTGCGGGAGATGCTCAGCTGTCTACTGGTATCAATGCGCAAACCTCTGATGCCGATAATGCTGCACAGCATTGGACAATTTCTCAGTGTTCTGCACGCGATTCGTTCAAAATCTACCTTGATGCTGGTCATGGTTGGAGCAGCAGCTACGAAGGGCAATACGATCCCGGTGCGGGCGGCAATGGTCTTGTCGAGGCCGAAATGACCGTTCAGATTGTGGAAAAGGTCGCAAAGATTTGCCAAGAGGAGTACGGTCTGCTTGTTGTCGCGAATACCTACGGCGGCTTGTACCGCAACCGTCATTCTGAGGCTGTGAGCATGGCGTGCTCGACATTCCTTTCGTTCCACTTTAATGCCTCAGTCGCTCATAACCTTTCAGGCGTTGAATCGTATATTCATAGCTATAATGCGGCTCCTGGGTCTGCTGCTTGGCAGCGTACTATTCAACCATGGCTTGTTGCAGGAACTGGGTTGTCTGACCTTGGCATGAAGACGAAAGAACTGGCCGTGTGTGGCGGTAGGTTGCCCTCGGTACTGTTGGAGCTTGGCTTTATTGATAATGCTTACGATATGAACATGTATAACGCTGATAAAGTTGCGCGTTTTATCGCTCAGGGCATTAACGAAGCTGCAGGCAATTATGGTTGCCAAGTGTAATCAAATTGCGCTACCCAGATAAAACTTTTGAGTAAGTTGATGCAAAAACAGCCCGTCACCTTGGTGGCGGGCTGTTTAATGTTGTTTACTGTATTGGTTAATTGGTGCGCTCTTCGCCTTCGTGGTAAGTTTGTCCTATAGCCCCAAGTTTGTTTATCTGCCTTCGCGGCGATTACGTTTCTTGAAGTAATTTGCTGTTGCGTAAATAGTGTAAGAAAGGCCAGTATTCGTTAGGTTATAAGCACCAGCCTTTGTAAGCCCAATGAGGTAGGGCAAGTGGCTTATTTCAGGGCAAGGAATGCCGCGTAAGTTTGCGAATAAATGCTTCATTCCCGGTGATATTTCAATGTCTGAGAAAACTAAATCAGGATCCATGCGGCTAAACATGTGTTTAGCAGCTTCACGCACGTTGTCGTGTGTGAGGTCGACTTCTTCAATGACTCCGGATAAGTAGGTGAATCCGCGGCTGTTATGGGCGCGCAGGATGCGCTCGTCGGTGACATGCAAGCGTTCGAGTACATCCATCATGTCATTCCAGCGATCAAAGGGCAGAAGCGTGCTTCTTTGAGCGAAACTCTTCGATTTTTCGGGCGTTTCTTCTCGATAGCAATAGTAGGCGGTGTCGAAGTAACCAATTGCGTCGGTTTGGCACAGTGTTTCAACTAAGAACGGATTGTCTGCCCATCCAGCACCTGGGATTTCCTTAAAGCGAATATTGTGTTCATCAAGGAACGATTTGCGATAAATGGCCGACCAAATGGAGGGGTGGTGGCACAAAAGGTGCGCAGCATCGGTAATGGCGAAAGGCTGCGATGGGGGGTTGATACGGCGTTTATAGCTGCAGTTTAGCTTGCGTTGTTGCTTGGTATCGGGCATCCAAATGCGCCAGTAGGGCGTTTTTACGATATCGAGTGGCGTTCCTG
>CAVEUW010000176.1:0-1173 GCA_963619015.1 Senegalimassilia sp.
CTTGTGGCCCGCAGCGTAAGCATTGCGAATTCTCGTCAGCAAATCTGCAATAGGATCAGTCATTTTGTTTTGATTTTTTACGATAGCGACGCCTTATATATTTATATGTGTCAGGCGCCCGATATCCTTATTGTTAGTTAATATTAATGTTCTGTTACCAGCTGGCCTTCTTCACGCCGGGGATGAGGCCGTTGGAAGCCATCTCGCGGAATTGAATACGGCTGATGCCAAACTGACGCATATAACCCTTGGGACGGCCAGTCAAAGAGCAACGGTTGTGCATACGGCAAGGGCTGGAGTTCTTGGGCAGTTTGTCAAGAGCGGCCCAGTCGCCTGCAGCCTTCAAGGCAGCACGTTTCTCTGCATATTTGGCAACTAATTTCGCGCGCTTTACCTCGCGGGCTTTCATTGATTCTTTTGCCATACTATGTTATTTCTTGATGTTTTTAAAAGGTAAACCGAATTCGCGAAGCAGTGCATAAGCCTCTTCGTCGCTCTTTGCGCTGGTTACGAAGGTGATCTCCATACCCATAACCTTCACGATCTTGTCGATGTCGATCTCGGGGAAGATGATCTGCTCCTTGATGCCGAGAGTGTAGTTGCCACGGCCGTCAAAGTTCTCTGCGATACCCTTGAAGTCGCGGATACGGGGCAGGGAAATGGCGATGAGCCTCTCGAGGAACTCGTACATCTTGACACCGCGCAGGGTGACCTTTGCGCCGATAGGCATGCCGCGGCGCAGCTTGAAGTTGGAGATATCCTTGCGGGAAACTGTCTGGATTGCCTTCTGACCGGTGATGGAAGTGAGTTCTGCCTGAGCCACGTCAACGAGCTTCTTATCCTGGGTAGCCTGGCCGACACCCTCGTTGAGAGTGATCTTGACAAGCTTGGGGACCTGCATCACTGAAGAGTAGGAGAACTGCTTCATCAGTTTGTCGACGATCTCATTTTTGTATTTAGCCTGCAGGGTGGGAACATAACCCTTGGCTACGGGAGCCTGAACTGCCGATTCTTGTTTCTTAGTTGCCATTATTTGATTTCCTCCCCTGATTTTTTAGCATAGCGTACGAGTTTGCCGTCCTTGTCCAGACGACGGCCGATTCTGGTGGGGCCGCCCTTTACGGGATCCACTACCTGAAGGTTGGAGATGTGTATGCCTGCCTCCTGTTTGAC
>CAVEUW010000176.1:1223-2153 GCA_963619015.1 Senegalimassilia sp.
CCGGCATTCACATAAACCGTATCACCTTTTTTGATATGTAACTTTTTCATACTTCAATAATTAAATTACCTCAGGGGCAAGTGAAACGATTTTCATATAATTCTCGCGGAGCTCACGTGCGACGGGGCCGAAGATACGGGTACCTACAACCTCACCTGCCTTGTTGAGCAGCACACAAGCATTGTCGTCGAAACGGATGTAAGAACCATCGGGACGGCGGATTTCCTTTTTCGTGCGGACTACGACTGCGTTGGAGACTGCACCCTTCTTGGTGTTGCCACCGGGGATGGCGCTCTTTACAGCCACAACGATTCTGTCGCCTACACTTGCGTAGCGATGACGGGTACCCCCGAGAACGCGGATGCAAAGAACCTCTTTTGCACCGCTGTTGTCAGCTACTGATAAACGTGTTTCCTGCTGTATCATATTACTTAACTTTTTCTACGATTTCTACTAATCTCCAACGTTTGGTCTTGCTCAGGGGGCGGGTCTCCATGATGCGGACCGTATCGCCCTCGCTGCACTCGTTCTTGTCATCCTGAGCCACAAACTTGGTGGTCTTGTTCACGAACTTGCCGTAAATGGGATGTTTCTCTTTTGTCTTGACTGCAACAACAATAGACTTGTCCATTTTGTTGCTTACGACAATCCCGACTCTTTCTTTACGAAGATTTCTTTCCATAAGTCAAATCTATTATTATTTGTTTTCAGCCTTTTTCCTCTCTTCGAGAATAGTGATCATACGGGCGATGTCGCGGCGTGACTTGGCAATCACAGAGGTGTTGTCCAAAGGGGAGATGACGTGGTTCATCTTGGTGACAGAGAGATTGTTCTTTTCTGTCTCGATCCTTTCTTCGAGGTCCTTGAGAGACATCTCGCGGATTTCTTTAGCTTTCATTTCTATTCTCTTTAATTCATTGATTCAACATA
>CAVEUW010000177.1:0-2152 GCA_963619015.1 Senegalimassilia sp.
TCACAAGGCCCTTCTGCTTGGCCCAAGCAACCGATCCGCGGGCCCAATCAGAAATGTCACCCTGGTCGGTGAAGCTGCCAAGCGCAGATTGATCAGCAGCCGCAGCGCCGGCCTTATCCGCGTAGTTCGCAAGAATCGTTGCCAACTGCTCCATGCTCACCGTCTCGTCCGGTTTGAAATGGCGCCCATCGGCTTCGTCGAAGCCGTTGATGACGCCATTTTCTACAGCCCAGTTCGCTGCAGCGGTGTACCACAAGTTGTTTTCGACGTCAGACATACCGGTCGTGTTATCTGCGACATAAGAGCCGTCTGGCTGCCTATAAGCAGCTGCAGCCTCGGGCTCAGCGTTACGCCACAGAATATTAGCCAGCTGCGCACGGGTAAGACTGTCGCCCACGCCGAAGAAACCGGCCTTAGCACCCGTGGCGTAACCAGTAATCAAGCCCTTATCGGCACAGAATTTTGTGCCCTTGGCGTACCATTGCGAATAATCAACGTCTTCAAAAGTAATCAGGTCGCTTTGCGTAAAATCGCTCCAGCCAGCCTTATTGTGTAGCGATTTCACCAGTTCGGTGGCTTCAGCAGGAACTTTCAACACCGATCCATGGCGGTTAGAGATGCTGTAGGTTTCACCATTGGAAATTCCTAAGGTTGCAATGCGCTGTGTGCTGTGCCATCCGTTGGTGAGCGAGGTTGACCTGGTGACGAAGTTGCCCGTGGTGCCGTCTGCGCTGCCGAACGGGTAGTCCTTCAACTTGTCGGTAACCATCAGGTAAGTGTCATTAACCTTGGTGAGGGAGGGGCCTTCATAGCCAGTCACTACATCAGCACAAACAAGCTGCCAAGCGTCCTTATTGCCAGCCTGGTTCAGGTCTTTAATGCTGAAAATCATATTAGTGATGCCGTCTTTTTTGATGGAAAGGTAATATGTGCCGTTTTCCTTGTACAGCGACGGATCAAGCCAGTTGGTTCCCGAAAGGGGCAGATTGATTGCCGTGAGTGCACCGTAGTTGGCGGTTGGCGGCGCGCCCGGGTCTTTTGTTTGGTCAGCACCGGGGGCAAGACCGTCAACGCGGCAGATGTAAGGCATCATTGTGTCATTGTAGTCATCGCCATGGTTCATGCCGAAGTAGCCAAGCGTCGTGACAAGCCAGACGGTGCCGTCGTCGTCGGCGAATGCTTCAGTGCCGCAGGTGTCGTACTGGCCACTTGCCTGGGTGCCTGCAGGAGTTGTCTCGGGCGCAAGATTAGTTGCGCTTCCGCTGTTGGGGAAACTCCAGTGCTCAAGGTCTTTGGAGCTAGCAAACATGGGGGTCAGGCGCCAGCCAAGACCATCTTGATATTGGACGTAGCCGCCAACTGCCCAGAAATTTCCATCTTTATAGAACAGGCCAGGGTCATGAATAGCGTGAACGTAGTTTACGAGTTTGCCCTGATTATCGTAGGTTCCAAGCACGGTGTCGTCTCCGCCGTCGGCGCAGGGGAACGGCACGCTGATTTTGTGATACTCAACGCCGTTGCAGGAAACGTAAAGGGTATCGGATAGGTTGTCCAAGCTGTTCCAGAACAATCCCAAGAGCATTTCTGGCTCTTGAGATTCCTCGGCTAAAGCCGGGGTTGCAACTCCAAGGCAAGCTACGACTAAAGTCATAGATGCAACGAGCCGCGCGATGCGATGATGCTTCTTCATATATATCCCTTCTCTTTACGACTCTGGCGTTGTTTAAAAACTGACGCCCGAGTCTATGTTTTACTGCAGTAATGTCTTAAAGCTACTGACTTGCTGCGTTTAGGTGTCCACTGATTAGATTTTATAAATTCTATTTTTTTTTTCAATTGCTAATACCGGAAGAGGGTGATTTTAGGCGTTAAGTGATAATGAATCTGAAGTTTAAACAGTGTGTTAAATAGGGAAGCTGCTAAATAGGGAAGTGCCTTTTGCGGGTGAAACTGCACGCATGAGTGGCGCCTAACCTTTATGGGTATATGTGGCGTAAACTATACATACTATGACTTTGCAGAAAGGACTAAGCCTATGAGTAAATCATATCGATACAAACGACTATTAGTGTCATCGTTTGTGTTGGCGCTTGCGGTTTCGCTTGCGTTCGGTACGGGTTCTGCCTTGGCAGATGATAAGGTTGCTTCGCCA
>CAVEUW010000178.1:0-1263 GCA_963619015.1 Senegalimassilia sp.
GCTTAGAGGCGCGTAAGTCCGAGCGGATTCTCTCTCTTGCCGCTCGTAACTTCTCAGCCATCCCGCCGCTGACCTCCGCTTTCGCATTCGGTCCATACTTCTCTGGCGCCCACTTCTCCAATAGCATCATCCTCGCTTGGAACGCAAGCTTCCTCGCATAGGTGTTGTCCGCCAACTTGACACTCCGTGTTACCACCTCGTTGTTCTTATCGTAGACCGTTATCCGCTCTTCAGTGGGCATGGGAGATGATGCTATGGCTAGCGCCTCCGCTGCCAGAGCGTCCGCACCCGCCTGCCGCGCCTCAGCTAATTGCGCCTTGAAAGTCGGCGAGGTCGTAAGGTGTTTCGATATCGTTATGTAGCTAAGCCCACTCGCTTGACTATAGGCCGCAACCGTCCCTCCCGCCGCTACAAACTTCAGAATGTCCGGCTCGGCTTCGTCCCACGGGACCCTCCCGTTCGCTAAACGCCTGCCTTTCCAGCAGATAATATTCGGCTTCGGTAACTGTGCCTTCGATTCAATTAGATGAATCGCATTAATGTTAGCCCCCCAGCCACGCTTGGAAGGATGCCCTTCCCTCGCTTGCCAGGTCGGACGCCACTTGTCCGCGCGCCGCGGGTCGTCCGCATCTTCTACAATGCAGCCTTCTTCCGCTAGCTCGGCCATAGTCGGTGCCTTAACCATCGCGCTAACACGTTTCACTTTCTTATCAGGAACCTTCGCCACTTCGGGCTCTAGCTCCAGAGCAGACTTCGGTTTGGGAGGCCTTCCACGGCGTGCCTTGCCTTCTCCCCCTGTTTTACTCGATGCCTTAGAAGTAGAGGAGGGGGCTTGTATTTTTTTACAAGGGTCAAATTGGATTTGTGAAGTGCCTACTACTCGGTCGCTATTCCCCGCTCGCTCTTCAAAAATTTTTGGGGGTGGGGTGCCCTCTGTTGAATTTGTAGACTTTTTTTCCAAAATGCTGGGATCCTCACTCTTTTCCCGGGGCGCCGCTGCTCTTGCCTGTCCCAGCGCGGGCGCAAATAGGTCTAGCATCTCTCTTACTCTCCACGTCAAAAACATACTGAAGCCCGCCAGCGCGTGCACACTGCAGCGTGCTCACAGGAATACCCGTCACTTTAGCTATCTCGCGTAAACTGTACCCGGCGTCTAACGCATCGATAGCCTTGCGTATCAGCTCGGCACGTGTTTTGTACTTGCGCATGAATGCCTCCAAAAGGGGTAGCGCGCGCTATGTAGTTAGTAGTTTATAGGAAAAA
>CAVEUW010000178.1:1274-2135 GCA_963619015.1 Senegalimassilia sp.
CCCCTATGGCGCGTTACTTTTTGATTACTTTTCACACATTCAAAACTTTTTACAAGCGTCAGGATTGTCAGAAACGCTTATAAAACAACACTTTCCATTTTGCTACGTAAAAGTTTGCGTAACTAAAACTGGTCAGGAAAAGAGCGCTTAACTTTCTTGCGATTTTTTGCAAGGCATATCAGTTTCCCCTGGAAAATGGCCTATGAGCGTTTATTTTTATAGCGTTTTATTGACAAAAGTCAAAGGATTCGGTCATCTTTTGCTCATTTTATTTATGAGCAGTTTATAATCGGAATAAAAGCAAATTGAGCAGTTTCCGTTCAACGCTTACCAACAATCTAACAATCTAAGGAGTATCAAAAATGACAGTTAACGACTATGCACGTATTGCGTTAGCAGCCGTAGTGGGAAGCGCTTATGTAGCGACCAGCTGGGTTTTTATCGCGGCCCTTGGTTCTTTAATCTAGGAGCGCTGCTATGAGAAAAGTTAACGTAGATCAATTTAAAGATTACGCAATCGAAAAAGTACCCGCCTGGGCACTTAACTATTTAGCGAATAGCGACCCCTCAAGCTTAACTGAGCAAGATATGCACGCCCTGGAAGAATGGGCGTATCCAGCATTTGGCCTTGGAACTGAGGCGTATACCTGTCTTTTTGTTCGCAACTAAGGAGATCTAAAAATGTCAAAAAATTTTGATTTATTACATAGAGCCCGCATATTTAACAAAGCTGGCTTATTCACAAAAACCGGTGCGGACTTCTTATCGAGAATCGCATTTTCTGAAGATAAGAATATCGGCCGTTGTCGTTTCCACGGGATTGTTGCGCATGGTCGTGGCCGCTATGTAACGCTCTCCTAT
>CAVEUW010000179.1:0-2121 GCA_963619015.1 Senegalimassilia sp.
GCATATATCACAAAGGCTCGCGCAACGCTTCTGCGCGACCAGGGCGCAACCTTATCGCCTTTTAACGCATGGCTTTTACTGCTTGGCCTTGAAACGCTTTCATTGCGTGTCGATCGTCATGTCGAAAACGCCCTGAAAGTCGTTGAATTCTTGAGCAACCATCCGCAGGTTGCATCGGTTAATCACCCGGCAGTTTCTGAAGGTCGCGCTAAGGAATTGTATAACGAGTATTACCCCAATGGCGCAGGTTCTATCTTCACGTTTGATGTTGCTGGCACTGCTGATGACGCACGTAAGTTTACCGAGTCGCTTGAGTTGTTTAGCCTGCTGGCCAATGTTGCTGACGTAAAAAGCCTGGTCATTCACCCTGCTTCTACAACGCATTCGCAGCTTTCTGAAGAAGAGCTGCTGGCGTGCGGCATTAAGCCAACGACGGTTCGCCTTTCTATTGGTACCGAAAACATCGACGATATCCTGGCCGACCTTTCTGCAGGGTTTGAAGCCATTAAGTAGCGTTTTCCGGTCAAGTGCGCCGCAGCGTGCTTGACCGAGAACGGTTTGGTTTTACTGTTTGCCTCTGTGGTCGCGCGCAAAGAATAGGTTTGCTTAAGTAGGATCCGCCATTTTTCCTTTTCAGTAACCTAATCGTCTGGCAAATAGGGTGCCAAACATATAACGAAACCCCGGTTGCGGTTGCAGCCGGGGTTTTTGTTTGTGATGCGATTTTTTGTCCGGGCGCCTATGCCAGCAGGGCACCTACGCGCATGCATTCAGTCGAAGCCTCATCGTCGGGATAATCTTTGGCAATGACGCTATCAACAACGTTAAGGCCGGCTTCTTCAGCGCGCTGTTCCCACAATTCCATCCATTCGCCGTCGTTCCAATCATAGGAACCAAACAGGACGACCTTTTGGTCGGCAAGTACAGGTTCGACCTCGTCATACATGGGCAGAAATTCGGTGTCTTCAAGCTCTTCGTCACCCATTGCTGGGCAGCCGAAGGCGAACGCATCGTAGTCAGCAATGCGGCTCGCGGAAAAATCGCCGCACTGAATAAGGTCGGCCTGTCCGCCAGCTGCGCGAACGCCTTGTGCGACCAGATCTGCCATAGCCTCTGTATTGCCTGTACCGCTCCAATAAATTACTGCTGCTTTACTCATACTGTAACCTCTTTTCTTCGTTGACATAGCTTCGGTCTGTGCCGAACAGGAAAGGCGCCGATTGCGGCCGGTGTCCTTCTTGCTTGGCGCAGCAAGACTTATGGTTACATTGCGCGGGCAAGCACCTCTTTTGCTGCACGCCGCTCATCGACATTTGCGAGTTTTTCAATAGAAACACCCTGGTCATACTTGGCTTCAAATTCGGCGGTACACGCTTTGAAGTTGCAAAAGCACTCTTTTGCATCGCGAGCTTTGCTGTACACCTTCCAGCAACCGGTGCACAGACTGTTTTCGCCTTTGTTCTCAATAAACCCAACCACGTCGTCATACGGGTAGCCTAAAAAGAACCCGATTTCATGTGGAAATGCACAGCTTCCTGAGAGCTTAGAGGCAAGGTCTGTACCACAGATTCGTTTATGCAAACGCAGAATGCAGGCCGAAAGGTCAGTCGTTTCGTAGCCTTCATTTGCAAGCCAAGCTGCAACACGTGGCTGATTTAAACTTGCGCGTAGAAGAGTAGGGCGATACACATACAACAGTAAGCCAGACTTTCGCCGTGCGAGCATCTCAATACGTACGCCAAGCGGCGCGAGGGTGTTGCGACAAGCTGCAAGTTCACGTGTAAAAGCGCTTTCGAACGCGGCATCTGCTTGCGGGCGCTCGCTTTCGGGAACGCACCTGAGGCCACATGCTGCATCGTTTCGGCAGGTGAAAAGGCTTGCAGGTTTTAAGGCTGCAAGGGTTGGCGTGCAGTGATGTACAATTTTGCGCTCTAAACCAATATGTAGCGTTTCAGCCAATAGATGCCTTTCTGTGCTTGGGCAAGTGCGTTTGCGACAGCTTGCTTTTCTGCGACCAATCAAGTGCGTTTGCGATGACTCGCCGTTATGCGTCCAACCAAGTGCGTTTTGCGACAGCTTGCTTTTCTGCGACCAACCAAGTTTGTTTAACACTATTTTTTG
>CAVEUW010000180.1:0-2100 GCA_963619015.1 Senegalimassilia sp.
ACGTTATCGAAATAGAACATATGTTCTGAATCATAATAAGGCAAATCGAAAATTGCTGGATTATTAGTAAGCAGATTCTTATTCTGGCATATTGCTTCAAAATATCGCACGCTCTGCGCATGCTGTCCGTTCTGCAGAATCTCAACCACACAACGCGCACGAGCAACCCTATCGAGCACATCCTCGTAGGGAATCCAACCATTCGAAATGACGCGCATGCCTTCTGGAAGGTTTGACGGAATTATGCCGCCCTTCGTTGAGACGCAGTCAAAGCGACAAGTAAGGCCACCCTTGCTCAATACTTTGCATAGCCCGGCAATGCTCAATTCGCGCGATCCTTTCAGCCCACCGATGAAGTAGGCATCGTTTTCGGTTGGAGCTCTCCTCACATGGTGCCACGAATAGTAGCTTCGCCCCAAAAAACTGAAACCGCAGTTTTCAGCATCGACAGGATCAAATGTATAGACCTTTGCGGGGTCAAACAACGTTAACAATTTCCTTGCCCCCTGAAAGGAAGGCGAAGAAGCATCTAACGAGTTAAGTACGATAACGCGAATGTCGCCGCTAAGACCCTTCAACCTTGCCAAGACGGAAAAATCCATACGGGCCAATGCCGTGTCAACAACTATTACCCTGTCATAATGACTCTTTATCCCAGAGACCAAACTTTCGAAAGAAAGCTTGGGGGAAACCCGAGTAAGTATTTTACGAAACGTGTTGTTGTGCCCTGGGTAAGTCAATATTTCAATAGTTGGAGACCTCTTAAGATCCTCGAACAAGCCTAGATGAGCGTTGGAATCACTTTGAATGAACAGGATTGAACCCACCATTGATCAGCCCTCTACCCTATCAGAAGCAATAGGCCTCAGCATCGTACTCGAAACCCCATCGGTATGAGGTAAGAACACGACATCAATCCCAAGCTCGCCAAGGTCAGCCCTTGTTCTCTCCCAGCGATCGTTGCCCTTCCAGTCGTCACCGATAAAGATTGCCTCAAATGGAATGCGTTTGGCGGTCTCAACCTTGTCGAGCGTGTCAACGATGATGCACTCATCAACTTCTTTAATAGAACGAAGAATCTCAGCCCTATCTTCAGCGCTGATAACGGGTGTCTTGTTTTTGTATGAACGCACAAGATCGTCAGCGTTAACGCCAACGATAAGATAATCGCAATGCGCCTTAGCGTTCCTGACTAAATTGAGGTGCCCCACATGAAACATGTCAAACGTCCCTTGCGTATATCCAATAACATAATCTGCCTTGGGCCTGATTTCAGTACCGTGCCAATTCCTTTCGTCCTCCGGAGGCAGCGTCATATAGTCCCCATATATTTGCGTCAAATAGGAATCAAAATCCCTTGGGCCATTAAGCTTCATACCACAGAATGAATAATTCGAACCATTCCCATAAACTTTTTCGATATTAAAAATGCTCTTAAACTTATATGCACCCACAGCATTTATGCAGTAATCGCTCTCGTAAAAATCATATGCAGCAAGCGCGTGTTCACGCCGCCTGCACCAAGCTTTGCTATCAAGCAATCTGTCAGTTTTAAGAGCATATCCCACATTAATTGCCATTTGCTTCAGCCTTGAACGGCCTTGATGCGATTTCGAGGACTCGCGGATTCTCGAAAGACCCCACATAAACTCAAAGCAATCAAGCTTAGCCTTCCATGCCTTGCGGATCAGCCCAGGAGACGGCGCACCATCCAAGGGAAAAATATCGATCCAAATCGGTTGAGTAATAGGCACGTCATAGTCGACCAATGTAATAGAAACTCGTTTGTCCCAAACCTGAGAGCATAAAAAGCTATAATCAGCCTTCGTCTCATAAGTTGCGAGTTCATAGTGGTCGGGAAGCACCGATGGAAGGATGCCAAGGAGCTTCTTATAGTCTTTTCTGGGCAAAGCAATATCGATATCGTCATCCCATGGGATGAAGCCCCCATGCCTAACAGCACCTAAGTAGGTGCCACCGCTAATAAAGTAATGAAGGTTATACTGCTCGCACACAGAGACGACGACCCTAAGAATATTCGATTCAAGTCTCTGTATCGTCCTAAGCCGAACTTCCGACTTACCCACAATCAGCTCCTAA
>CAVEUW010000181.1:0-2072 GCA_963619015.1 Senegalimassilia sp.
GCCTAAGAACAGAAAAATCCCGACAAGGCCCTCCTCTGCCAAAATCTGAAGATAGACATTGTGAGCGTTCTGGTTAAAATTTCCGTTACGGTACAACCTAACAAGATCCGAAATCCCCGACTGATAGAGCGCCGTAGTGAAAGAATCCCAGCCGTGTCCAACAATGGGCGAGGTTCCAAACAGCTCGAGGCAAATACCATAATAATCGGAACGCCCTTCGTCCAACTCCGCACCGTTAAATCTCTCTACAACTGAAGCGATTTCCGGAATGTAAAGCGACGCAAAATAAAGCGCAGTGAGCCCAACAGCCAGAAACACCCCCAGCTTAAACATGGGGCCGAGCGACCCTTTTCCAACATTGAAAAGGAAATAAATAGCCAGGCAAGAACTAACACCAAATGCGAGATGAGCTCTCTTGGTGGTAAGAATGAGAGCTATCAAAATTACGAGTGCGACAGCTTGCCATTTCTTACCGCTAGTGCGGCTTGAGCTCTGCCAGAGATAAAACGATGCGATTAAACCCCATGCAAGATACATCCCATTGGTCGAATAGTGATCAGCAAGTCCCGACTTATAGCCGGTCGCCGTATGCTTGAGGGGGTAAAAATGCGGTTTGAACCACCCTGTGTACAAGTCAGGGAAAAACAAAAAAACAATTGTTGCAATTGCGTGGACCAGAGATAGCACAGCCAAAATCTTTACGACAAAGCTGACCCAGTTTATAGAATCAACTACGAGCAAAATCGCAGCTACAATGCAGAGAGAGAAAAGAAGCAGCCAGCGACCATCGCTCCCTTGAATTAAGGAGCTGCTTTGATTAACAGAAACAAACGCAAGAAAGGCAAGAACAAAAACACCTGGCGACAATAACTTGATTTTGTTGTTTTTGCGCACAAATCTAAGCACAAGAAGAAAATCGACCAAAGCAATTGCGGCGCATTGCGCTATCTTTGCATTCGGCAATATGCCGCTAAAGAACACCGATGTCACAAAGACGATAAGACCGCAGCCAATCAAAACAGAGCCTAGGTCGGCGTTAGCGATTTTTCTCCCAAGCGTCACGTTTACCACATGGTCAGCCATCATAGATATCCTTACATAAACCTACACGACAGTCATATCAGGATTAGTCCCTCTTAAATAAATCACGTGTGTACACTTTATCCTTAACGTCAGCCAGCTCATCGTCCCAGCGATTCGCAACGATAACATCACATTTCGCCTTAAACGACTCTATGTCATGGGTTACAGTGGACCCGAAAAATTCAGCATCGCTAAGAGCCGGCTCGTAAACAACAATTGATACACCCTTAGCTTTAACGCGTCTCATCACTCCCTGGACAGAACTCGCACGAAAGTTATCCGACCCCGATTTCATAGTTAGACGATAGATGCCAACCGTCGGATTTCGATCATCTCCGCAAACCCTGGACCACGCCATCTCCAGAACTTCGTTAGCCACAAAATCCTTACGTGTACGGTTAGATTCCACTATGGCCCCAATCAGATTCTGGGGCACATCCCTATAATTGGCGAGCAATTGCTTGGTGTCCTTAGGCAAGCAGTAACCGCCATAGCCGAAAGAAGGGTTGTTGTAATAGTCCCCGATGCGTGGCTCCAAGCACACTCCACCAATGACGTCAATAGTGCTCAAGCCGCGAATCCGACAATAGGTATCCAACTCGTTAAAATAAGCCACGCGAAGAGCTAGATAGGTATTCGCGAAGAGTTTCACGGCCTCAGCTTCGGTGATGCCAAGTACCAGACGAGGAATGCCTACGGTACCATCGGCGTTGATACGCGAAAGATCAGAAGGGTCGGCTCCTTGAGCCAAAAGACCAACAAACCTCATGGCAGCCGCCATCGCATCGGCGTCGCCTTTGGGCGCGCCCACCACGATACGAGAGGGATGCAAATTGTCATACAAGGCCCTGCCCTCGCGCAAAAACTCGGGGCTAAAGATAATCCTCGCATCACCCAGTCGTTCACGCAAGCTAATCGTGTAACCTACTGGAATAGTCGACTTTACGACAATCCAGGCAGATGCATTGACCTCGCGAACAGCCCTTATC
>CAVEUW010000182.1:0-944 GCA_963619015.1 Senegalimassilia sp.
GCTCATGTCTCAATTCCAGAATGCGTGGATGCGAGTCGTTGCAGGCAGGTTGAAGAGCGACTACCGGTATGCAAACACCATCGTCTACAACAACTTCGTCTGGCCCGAGCCAAGCGACGATCAGCGCTCCCGCATCGAGGTCTGTGCCCAGGCCGTCCTCGACGCCCGTGCTGCGCATCCAGACGCGACGCTTGCGGACATGTACGATCCCGACAACGACTTCCTCTTCCCTGATCTCATGGCCGCCCACCGCGAGCTCGACGCGGCCGTGGAGGCCGCCTACGGCGTCGACTTCGGCGGCGACGGGGAGAAGATTGTTGCGCACCTCTTCAAGCTCTATGCCCAGAAAGCAGGCGAGTGACCATGACCATGCCAAAGTGGCACCAGACGATGCGCCCGACCCTCGAGGCGCTTGCCGAGGCAACCGACGTCCTCAATCCTGCCAATCTAAGCGAGCTGCTGAAGGAGACCAAGGGCCTGGAGTAGGGCGGCAGAGCGGGATTAGATTTTAAGTCGTTTGACCTGCAGTTTTTATCCCACCGAGCACCGCGCGAGGTGAAGTCAGGGCAAAGCCACCTGCAATTCGGATGAATATTCCGGCGATTTCAGCCCCTGATTCCGTTGGAGATCGGGGGCTTTATCTCTGCCTTTGAGCTGGTGAAATATTGCAAATACTCCCAAGTGCCGAGCACGGTGGTGTTTGGTTGATACGCGGCGGCACGAAACCCTTGCATCTACTCCCGAGCAGTTGCAATGCCTCTACATATCCAAGGAGGTAGCATTGGGAAAGATGGCACACCTTATGGCTTCTACTTAGAGCTCATTTATTGGCTGGAACGGTAACATCGCGAGGGCGCACCTTACGCAGCTCATCGCTTATTGCTTGCGAGGCGTGAGTCAGCGGGGTTAACTCTCCGATGAGCAAAGGTATGTCAAGTGCGCCG
>CAVEUW010000182.1:954-2063 GCA_963619015.1 Senegalimassilia sp.
AGTGCGCCGTCAAGGCTTAATAGCTCACCCTGAAGTTTCTCGAAGGACACCAGCGCATTGCAATCATTAGGGGTAATGATTTTCAGTGTGTCCTTGTCTGCCGCTACAATAATTGCGAGTTTAATGCCCTCCTTCTTGCACACTTTGATTGCGTCGAGAAAATCGGAGCCGATGCTCATTTGATGACGGAATGTAAGGCGAACCCAAGTTTCGCCCTTAACGTAATAGCCAGAATCTCCGTCCCATCCTTTGGCAAGTAGCTTCTCTTCGATAAGCGCATTTAATGTCTTCTGCATCCCCTTTGGCGCTCTTTGACCGGTTCTTATCTTCGCATCTCGTTCAGCATAAAACCTAATAGACGCCTCAGCCCAAGTGTCATCCGCAAGCAGGGCAACAAGCTCCTTGGCCTCCTGCGTAAGCCCAGGTGCTCCCCAAGGTGGTGCAACAAAACGTAAGCGCATATTATTCCTCCTTGCAAACGGGCGGCCAGAATATCGGCGCTTCCGGTGCTAAGCAATCAATCGCAAAATCAAAGGACATAGCAGAAGGGTCAGCAAGCATCTTTGGGTACGATCCTGTAAGGCTTTCCAGGCGGACAGGCTGGTTCGTAAGCAGGTCAACAACAGCCTCATGGTTAAGCCAGCTTGAAAGGTCATCCTTTTTGATAAAGGTTGCAGGGTGGCCCATAGGGTCACGAACAAAGCCAAAATCGCCGAGATCGATATCGAAATACCGCCACGGTTCCGAAGAGAAGGAAATGCTTTCGTCCAATCCTTCAACAGGTGAAAGCGTAGACGTCTCGCCGTTACCCAATGAAAAAGTGGTAAGTCCGGCCGCATCAGTTGAGATTATTTCAAAGTTTTCAGAGCAAAGATCAAACAGCTTTTTCCTTACTAAGCCGCTGGTAGTAGTTGCGCTATCGTGATAGCTCCACAGCTCATTGAGGGCTTTGGCTTGCACGGAATTTCTGATTTCCTGGAGCTGATAGGAGCTGTCATCCTCCTGTTCCCTATCTTGTAGAACGAGATTGCGAATTCCGTCTGCGACAACATCGGGAAATTCGCCGACTGCAAGACTTGCTTCATCGAGTCTCTTCTGGATGCGATGAT
>CAVEUW010000183.1:0-2049 GCA_963619015.1 Senegalimassilia sp.
CCTTCCCGGCGTATAAAATAAATTATGACCGCACTAAAAGTGCGACATTAAACTTTTTGCAAAATTAAGCCAAATATCCCGATTCTGAAAATATTTAACTTGCTTTAAACCCGTTCGGGCAATCGCATATCGCCACGCGATGGCCAGAGCGGATGAGTTTTGGCAGATAGGTGTCGAGAGACCCATAGTAGAATCCTGCCTTCAGGATACCTTTCTCCGTGAACGTGCCAGTGCCGATTACTACGGCAAGTTCTGATGCGTCTTCTCCCCACGCCTCGTATGAGTCGCCACAGCGGAAGAGCAACAAGGCTTCAGGATGCTTTTCTTTCAGTTCGCGGTATGCCTCAAGAGCATTCGCGTTGCTCTGTTCGTCAACCTTGTCGAGTTTCTCTTCTTCAATCTCCTCGGAGATGCGCTGCTCGTAGCCATATCTCTTCTGATGTGCCATAAGCGAAGCTACATGCGCGATTTCCTTAACAGTGAGGTTGCGCAGGCCAGGGCATGATGTTATCAGCTGAAAATAGATGGTCATCTGCTGTGTTTCGCATTCGCCTAGACTGGCCAACTCTTTGATGAAATAATCTTTCCTTGTCATATTCTTGAAAATTTTATGGTTAAACAATAGAACCCGCGCCATAAGACGCAGGCTTTAAAAGGCTTTTAGTGTGCCACGAAGATAATTTCATCGCCCGACTTGCAATTCCAGCAAAGGCGGTCTTCCTTCAGGCATTCGCTACAGTTGCCCGTACAGAGCTTTGCTCCGTCATGGGCTGATGTTCGTCCGTCCGCAAAGAGAGGATGCGTTGTAGGGAAATTGTAGGGATTCTCCATTTCCTGCCCTACCCATCCGCTGAAGAGGATGTTGAAGTTGTCGGGAATCTGACCACCTTCGTCAAGGTACTTGTTTACCACAGCGAACTGCTTGGTGAAAGCAAGGAACTTGATGCCGGGATGGTTCTCGGCAATCTTCACCATGTTGGCAAGATACTCTGCCCCCTTTATATCTCCCCCAATATGCCAGCGGAAAGCGCGCGGATAATTACAAATTAACCACGCGTCAATCTCGCGGAAATACCTTTCGGGGTCTGCCTGAAAGATTGCGCTGTTTGTGGCGCGGGATGTTTTGCAAGACTTGTAGATAACATCGTGGCGTAGGTCGTAGCACGACAGCTTGCAAGCTTTGCAGTTGCCGCAGTCGATGACCGGCAGCAATGACACGCTCGGAATATTCCCGACCTTGGTGTTGCCGCCAGAGATGTACACGTGAAGTTTTTCTACATCCTTTTTGGCTTCTTTCAGAGAAGCCTTGAGAGATGACACACGCTTGTTGAAGCCCTCCTTTGTGAACTCGAAATAAGATGATTTGCTCATAATTCTAAAAAATTAATAGGTTAATAATTGTGGTACGCTCAAGGACTGTGTTGCATGGCTTTATTTTTCTGATGATAAGAGATCCAGAAGAGCAGGTTACATGGTGACCGCCATGTAGCCTGCTAATCTCTTAGCTGAAAAGATAGTCCTCTTGCGTACCTTTTAGGCTGCAATACCTTTTGTGTGGCTCTCAAGTATCGTGTTGTATTTCTGTATTTACTCGATGGTTACTCGAATCTTGGGCGATTCATACTTAAAGAGATAACTTTACTTTGAATCGCCCTAATACTCGAGTCTCTGAAAGTAGAATACTCTTGAGTCACACGGGTTACAATACCCGAATGGTGTGGCATACGCTCATCGGCCGCGTTGTGTAGCTGTAGAAACGTGATGCAGAACCGGCGCTGAAAGCGCAGGTGCTGTTCTCCTAGGGACCCATCCTGATTAGTATGGTTCCTAGGAGAACGCCGGTTCTGTGAAGTGATGACCGTCTTGTGTATGCGTGTCACAATCCACAATCATTGGTTGAATCTTTGTAGCGCACTCAAACTCCGTGTCGCATGGCTTTACAGCTTTGATTATTTAAGCTTCTGTCCGAGCTGTGTAACTGGAGATAGCCAGTGTAACAGCTCGTATCTTAAGCTTGAGTATGAACGAACGAGTCCTTGTGCGCTTTTT
>CAVEUW010000184.1:0-2012 GCA_963619015.1 Senegalimassilia sp.
GTTGAACAGAGCAGCGCAGATGCCGCCAGCCAGCATGCATGCAGCGTTGTTGTCGCCGAATGCCTGAGGAGCGATAGCAGGAGACTGGTCCTTCTCACGGAAAACGTTTGCAACGCCGCCACGGGCAGCCCAGCAAACTGCGTCGTAACCAGGGGAATCCTTTTCGGGACCAAACTCGCCGTAGCCGCGCATCTGAGCCCAGATGAGGTGCGGGAATTCAGCATGGATGGTTTCCCAGTCAAGACCAAGCTTCTTCAGAGCCTTGTCGCGCAGGTTAACTACAAAAACGTCGGCGTCGGCCAGAAGCTTCTTCATGAACTTCATGCCGTCCTCGTCCTTGAGGTTGATGGCAACGAGGTCTTTGTTGGTGTTGTTCAGGTCGAACGTGGGGTCCTCGAAGTCGTTCTTTTCGCAACCGAAGCCAGGGCCCTGGGTGCGCTGAGCATCGCCGTGCAGGGGCTCGGTCTTGATGACGGTAGCGCCCATTTCGGACAGGCAGCGTACTGCAGCAGGAGCAGCAACCCATTCGCAGAGTTCTACGATCTTGACGCCAGCGAGAGGGCCAAAGCCGTTGAGCTTATCTGTAGTGGACATACAGATGTTCTCCTTCCAATGTGACTAACCATGGAATTTGCCGGGCAGAACATGCCGAATTTGGGTGTGCTTTGCCAGGTAATTCGCATTACTTAAATAAGTATCGGCTTGTGCGGGGCGCGTTTGGACGGTCAACAATCCACGTTTGGGTATTTTTGACCGAAATCGGGCACTTTTACACAAATTTGCGGCTTTGTTACCCGCATTTATAGGACATTTGTGGCGGTTTTGACCCGTACGCACCCTCAAAGCAGCGCGTGTGTCCAACAAAACAGCCGTTTGCCGCAGCTGAAGCCCGCCTGCAGTCAGCACGCAAAATGAGCGGCAGAATTAAGGCGTAAGCGGCGTGCGCAGTGACGCTTCGCAGTATGTGCGAGAGCGATGGTTTCATACGCGGTACGCGCGGGAATGAAAATGCTAGAGCCGCAAAAGCCCATGCGCGTGACCAAGCACAGGTTTCACTAGGGCTGGCCGCACGCCTTCATGCGGCATTCGCCAAGCTCAGCCGCTCTCCCTGGCGCACCTTCGCCAAGCTCAGCCGCTCTCCCTGGCACACCTTCGCGCGACCCGGCACGGGCTTCGCCAAGGCCGGCCGCGCTCCCTGGCGCAGGCTCTACTTAATAAACACGGGCATGCCGGTTTCGGCCGATTCGGCGATGGCGTTGATTACTTTCACGGTTTCAAGCCCATCGGCACCAGTGCAACGGGGCGTTGTTTCGCGGCCCTTGATAAGATCGACGAAATGCGCCATTTCCAGCACGTACGGGTCTTCGTGTTCGAAGGTGAAATGCTCGTGCTTCATAGGCTCCCACCAGCCATAATGGTCTTCGTCGTAGTAGTACAAGTCCATATTGGGGAAGCCAAACGAGCCCTTGGTGCCAAAAATAAGCATGCTGTTTTCGGGGCGATCGCTCATAGTCAAAAAAACGTTTTCGTTCGCCTGCAAATCGTAGTTCCAGGGGCTAGGCGTGCCGTCAGAAACAAAATACGTGCAGGTAACGCCGCCCTCATATTCAACAATGGCCGAAGCAGTGTCTTCCACTTCGTTGCCACGGATGGTGTTGTGCGCCGAAGCGTACACCTTTACCGGCTTTAAGCCCGTTACATAATTGAGGTCGTCAAAGTCGTGCACCGAATTGATGAGCAAGGGACCTGCGCCCTTCTTGGTGCGCCATTCCACGTCGAAGTAGCTATTCGCCTTGGCAATGGCATAAGTAGACTGAATGCCTACGATATTGCCCAGGCGACCAGAATCTATCACCTTGCGAAGCAGCTGATAGCGCGCCGAATTTCGGCGATGATGCCCAATGAGCAGCGTAGCGCCCGCCTCTTGGCACATAGCAACAATGCGCTCGCCTTCTTCCACCGTATTGGCGATGGGCTTTTCAAGCCAGATGGTTTTGATGCCGGCAGCCAGC